>JBEKDJ010000055.1:0-19968 GCA_050014415.1 Thermodesulfobacteriota bacterium
CCTTGACAAATTATGGGCATATGCTTATAATTAGGCTGACGGGAGGAGGTTCAAATGGCAAGGCCAATAAATTGCAGACGAGTTGGTTCCATGCCTCAAAGTGACTACTTCAAGCCAAGAGGTATTCCTCTTTCCATGCTGGAAGAGGTCGTTTTAACGGTTGATGAGTTTGAAGCCGTCCGGCTTGCCGACCTTGAGGGTCTGTACCAAGACCAGGCAGCGGAAAAGATGAATGTCTCCCGCCAAACCTTTGGCCGGATTATCGAATCCGCCCATGAAAAAGTGGCAGAGGCATTGGTCCAAGGCAAAGCATTAAAGATTAAAGGAGGTAAATTTGAAATGGCCGGGATGAGAAGATTTAGATGTTATGACTGCCAACACTCCTGGGAGCTACCTTACGGAACAGGTAGGCCAGGGAACTGTCCTTCCTGCAAGAGTGGCAATATTCGAAGAGCGGAGGAAGACAGAGGATATGCCAGAGGAGTTGGAAGGGGGCAAGGTAGGTGTTGCCGTGGAACTTAACCAAAACAATAACGGAAGAGAAATATAGCCGAAGCATTCCAAAAGGCGGGAAGCCGCCATGAGAAAGGAGAAAGTCATGAAAGTAGGTTTTGCGGTTCACAGCGATGAAGGGATCCGAAGTAAAGTCTATGATCATTTCGGTTCGGCGCCGGCGTTTATCATTATCGACACTGACACAAAAGACCCAGTCAGGGTGGATAACAAGGATTCACATCACGTCCATGGGGCCTGCAACCCGATCATGGCCCTGGATGGCCATAGCGTTAATGCAATGGTCGTGGGTGGAATAGGAGCAGGCGCCATAAACAAGTTAAACGCCATGGGCGTAAAGGTCTATGCGGCGGCCGCCGCAACCGTTAAGGAAAATCTTGAATTACTGAGTGAAAACAAGCTTCAAGAGCTTTCGGTACAGAATGCATGTCGCGCTCATCAGGGGGCATGCGGACACTGAAACGAGCTTGAAATGGAACAAAAAAATTATTGCATAGGCAGGCAGGGTGTTGGAGTCTGCAAACGTGAAGGAGAATATCATGCCGATTTATGAGTATCGCTGTGAGAAATGTGGTCAAATTAATGAGTTTCTGATTCTGGGAAGACAGGATCCGTTGCTCTGCAAGCAGTGCGGCAGCAAGGATTTAACGAAGCTGCTGTCCGCTCACAATACAGTCACCGCCTCGTCGCGTGGATCTACTGAGCCCGGTTCCGGAGGCTGTTGCGGGACACCCAATTCATGCGGCACACCGGGGAGCTGCTGTTCCGGGTAGGCGGCGTCTCTTCAGCGCCCCTGGCGAGAGAAGGCCGAAGAAACGCATGATGGTGCGATTTCGAACAGAAAATGGTTACTGGGCCTCTTTCTCGGTGACAATCTCACTCTTCGTGGACGCAATGGTTGTTGGAGGCATAGGTGCTGGTGCACTGGCGAAACTAAATGCATTAGGAATAAAAGTTTACGGAGCCGGAGCTCTTACTGTGAGAGAAAACCTGGCTTTGTTAAGTGAAAACAAACTTCAGGAGCTTTCTGTGGATCATGCCTGCCGGGCTCATCAAGGGGGCTGCGGGCATTAACAACTATGTTGGTTTCGAAGAAATAGAGAAACAGTTTGAAAAAGAAGAACTCCTCTATCATTTGAGAGGACAAGAGGCGAAAAGATAAGGGTGGCCGGGGATTAGCAAGGATTGAAACCCTTTCTAAGGCGTAAGAATGTCTGAATACAGAGAATTCTGCTACTAGGTGGACTTTCATGGTTTGGGAAATTTGAGGGAGAATCTTGAGGAAAAAGAAATTGAATTACCAAAAGAAGGCCTGTTCTGTAAGGTTATCGAAAGTGGAGAGATCAAAGTGGGGGATATTATTAGATTGATCGAAGACTAAGGAAGAAGCTGATGGAAACTCGGATAACGATATTATGTGAGAATTTGGTGGGTAAACGGATTGGTTCAGGCGAACATGGATTTTCTGCTTTTATTGAGACGGATAAGGGGAATTACCTCTTCGACACTGGCAACGGTCATTCTATCGTAGCGAATAGCCTAATATTGAATAAAGATTTAAGAAGCATCCAGAAGATCTTTTTGAGCCATGGTCACTATGATCATACCGGAGGACTCCCCGAAGTCCTAAAATTGAAAGGAAAAGTGGATGTCCATGCTCATCCTCATGTCTTTTTAGAGAGAATTGCTGTCCATAAAGAAAATGAAACAGAGACAAAAAGGTTTGTGGGGATTCCCTTCAAGAAGGTCTACTTAGAATCATTGGGAGCCAACTTTATTTTTAATAATGGCTTTGAGGAAGTTGGAAAAGGAGTTTTTTTGACCGGGGAAGTACCAAGAAAAACCTCCTTCGAGAAACCCGATCCAAGGCTTTTCATTGAAATCGATGGAAAAACGGCACAGGACATCTTCTTAGATGATCAATCCCTCATCCTGGATACGGAGAAAGGACTCGTTTTGATTCTCGGCTGTGCCCACTCAGGAATGATCAATATCATCCACCACGTCATTGCCAGAACTGGAAAAGACAAATTCTATGCGATCCTCGGAGGAACGCATTTAGATTTCTTAACTTCTGAACAGTTTGAAAATTCCACTCAATCTCTCAAGAAGATGGAGATTGAGAGGATTGGTGTCTCGCATTGCACCGGCATGAGGGCAGCTTTCAGTCTTCATCAGGAATTTGGAGATCGTTTTTTCTATGGGTGTGTTGGAAGCGTTCTGGAGGTTTAGCTTAGCGTCACATTAAGGGAGGAATGGAAAATGTTTCTTTTCGATCTTGGTAAACTTCCTGAACAGCAGTCGATGCTTATCTTTCACGCCCTTGCCCATATGGGAGTGGAAGCTCTTGTGATCGTCTCTCCCAAAACTCCTCTTGTAAGCATTGGATATTTCCAGGATGCGGAGCAGGAAGTCAATATTCAACATTGCAAGACTTCCAGAATTCCGTTCATGCGAAGAGAAGTAGGAGGGGGAGCAACCTATCTAGATGAAAATCAGATTTTTTATCAGTTGATCTGGAAGAAAGATAACCCCAGATTTCCGAGGGTCATTCAGGACACCTTCCCTTGGTTCTCCGAAGCCCCTGTAGAAACGTACAGGTCTTTTGGGATTCAGGCAGAATATCGGGCCATCAATGATATTGTGACCAGAGGAGGAAGAAAGATTGCTGGGGAAGGTGGAGGAAACATCGAAGAATGCATGGTCTTTGTGGGCGGTATTCTCCTCGATTTCGATTATGAGGCGATGAGTAGGATATTAAAGGTTCCGGATGAAAAATTCAGGGATAAGGTTTTTAAATCAATGGAAGAAAACTTGACAACGATGAAAAGGGAGTTGGGAACGATTCCCCCAAGAGAGGAAGTTGTTGCTGTGCTCAAGGAGAAATTCGAAGAAAAATTGGGGAAGCTTGAGCAGGCTTCATTGAATGCACACCTTCTTGAAAAAATGAGACAGTTAGAATTATGGATGACCTCTGAAGAATTTCTCCATAAAAAGACTCCCAAAATCCCAAAGGGGGTGAAAATCAGAGAAGGAGTTGAAATATATTATGGCCTTCACAAGGCGAGAGGAGGGCTCATCCGAACAGCCGAGGAGATTTCCGATAATAGGATTGAAGGCATCGCTATTTCTGGTGATTTCACGTTCTATCCGAAAGAATACCTCAACGGGTTAGAGGAATCGTTGAAAAAAGTTCCTCTGGAAGAAAATCGGATTATGGAAAAGATAGGGGACTATTACCAAGAAAAAGGAATCGAATCACCGGGGGTTGAATCGAAAGACTTCGCCGAGACCATTTTGCCTCCGGTAATCATGAAAGAGGAGAAAAAAGCTTGAGTTCCTTGAGACAGCATTACTATGACCTCTTTTAGAAGATCTATAACTTTGTCATTTGGATACACTCAAGGGATCGGGAGGGTTCTCTGAGAATTGAGGTCAGAAATGAAGATACTCAATGATCTCCTCCCCAGTTTTAAGGGTAATGATTTTCAGGTAAAGAGTGTAACACCATCACCCGGAGTGCTACGAAGGGTAAACGGATGGAAAATAAAGATGCCATACCGTTGCATGGGATGTAATAATGAAAATAGCTTATGGCAATCTGGGGGTATAAAAAGAGCCTTCTTGAAAAGGCATTATGAAATCCAGGAGCAAATCGAAGCATTACGAGGCTGGTGGTGATTCATTTGCATGCGAGAGAAATAAGCATGGTTATAGTTGGCAATGGGTGTGCAGGAGCGGAATGTATCAAAGCCCTGCGGGAAAGTGGGTACAATGGAAAAATCCATCTCTTTACAGATAGCAAATGGCCCACATCTAACCCAATGCTTACGACCTACTACGTGGCGGGTAAAATTGGCTTTGATAGGCTTTTCCCTTATGGGGCCAGCCAGGAATTTTACTTGAAGTATGGGGTGAATGTATCTACTGAATTACCTGTGGTAGCCCTGGATGCTAAACAAAAAGTGGTATACGCCAAATCCGGGCTGGAACTCGGATACGATAAGTGCCTAATAGCTACCGGTGCCACTCCTTTTTTGCCTACGGTTAAAGGTATTGGCTCCGACCGGATCTATACCATGAGGACAGTGGAAGATGCCATCCGTCTCAAAGATGCCATGGCTAAGAAGCCCAAGAAAGCCCTCATTATCGGTGCTTCGATGGTGGGTATAAAAGTGGTGGAACTCTTTTATAAGGAAGGGGTGGAAGTATGCTTAGCCGATCTGGCCCAGCACATCTTTCCCATGGCTGCCCATCCTGAATGTGGCCGGATCATTGAAGAACGTTTGGAGCAAAAAGGAATCAAACTGAGATTTGGGGCCGGAATAGAGAGAGTGGAAGAGACGACTCGGGGTGTAAGAGCTTATTTTAAAGACAGCACTGAGAAAGAAGAAGCCGATCTTTTGGTAATGTGCACAGGGGTACGTCCAAACATTGGTTTTATTGACCGAAAGCAAGTTGCTGTCGACAATGGGATATTAGTGGATGGGCACATGAGAACAAGTATACCCGGACTTTATGCGGCCGGCGATGTGGCCCAGGGGAAAAATCTTCTCTCAGGAGGGTCACAGATTATAGGCTCGTGGAACAACGCCCGGTACCAAGGGCGGACCGCAGGAAGAAACATGGCCGGAGGAAACGAGTTTTTCCCGGGAAACATTCCCCATCACATTACTCACTTTATGGGGATGGATTTTGTGGGGATGGGTGATGTAAACGGCCAGGACAGAATGGAGAAAAAAAACGATGGAAAAAGATACATCCAGCTATTCTGGAAAGACAGGCTTCTTACCGGAGCCAACTTTGTGGACAGCTATACGGAATCCGGGGCTATTAAAAACGCCCTGATTAAAGGACTCAGGCAAAAAGGACTTGTTTTATCGGGTTCCCTGCCCGTTATTCAAAACCAGTTAATAAAAAATATTTTATCGGAGGTCGAGAGAGCATGAAGGATGTCGAGAAGCTATTGCGAGGAAAAATTCCTGCCTCTGACACAGGCATCGAGATAAGGAAATCCATCTGCACTATCTGTGATCCCATGACCCAGTGTGGACTGGATCTATATGTGAAAGACGGGAAAATTATCAAAGTGGAAGGGAGCAAGGAACACCCGTACAACATGGGTACGCTCTGCCCCAAAGGAGCGGCGAACCGCCAGTACATATACCACGAAGACCGCCTGAAGACGCCTCTGAAAAGAACCGGCCCCAGAGGTTCGGGTAAATTCGAGCCTATCTCTTGGGATAAAGCCCTGGACACCATTGCTGCCAAATTCAATGAAATCAAGGGGCAAAACGGACCCGAGTCCGTCGTCTTCTTTTCCGGTTATACAAAATACTTCAGGCCTTATCTCAAACGCCTGGCCCACTCTTTCGGCTCACCGAACTATTTGACGGAATCCAGCACCTGCTTTCAGGCGATGGCCTTAGCTCAGAAGCTTACCTTCGGCCTGCCGGGTGGACCGGATATGAAAGACACCAAATGCCTTCTTGTCTGGAGTTCCAACCCGTTCCATACCAATCCGGGCAGTGCCAGAGCGGTCTTGAAAGGAAAGGAAAGGGGGATGAAGCTGATCGTTGTGGATCCGAGAGAGACCCCGACGACAGCCCTGGCCGATATTCACCTGCAGATCAGGCCTGGTACAGACGGAGCCCTGGCCTTAGCCATGGCGAATGCCATCCTCAATGAGAAGCTTTTTGACCAGGATTTTGTAGCCACCTATTCCTATGGCTTTGAAGATTACAAAGAGTATGTTCAGCAATTTACCCCTGACAAAGGCGAAGAACTCACGGGAGTGCCTGCGGATAAGATCATCAAGGCCGCCCGGATGTATGCCTCCGTGAAACCGGCGGCCATCATGCCAAGCGCTTCACCAGTCGTACACCATACTAATGGGGTGCAGAACTACCGCGCTGTTTTTGCTTTGGCCGGACTGACGGGAAATTATGATATCGCCGGCGGCAACTTCGTCGTTCCGACAAGCTTTATCCATACACCTGGCCTGATCCCGACCAGGGAGCATGAATTCGTGCAATCCAGACCCTGGGGTGAGATGGCCCCGAGAATCGGAACAGACAGATTCCCCGTCTGGGTCGAAATGATTGATGAGGAGGCTCAAGCCATGCATCTGCCGTACCAGATCCGCTCCGGTGAGCCTTACCCGCTCAAGGCATTGATCGGTTTCGGTATGAACCACAGGATGTGGCCTGACCCCAACGGCCTCTTAGAAAGCATGGATAAACTTGATTTCTTCGTGAACGTTGACATTTTCATGACAGATACATGCAAATATGCGGACATTGTGCTGCCGGCCTGTACTTCAGTCGAACGCAGCGAACTCCGCTGTTACGGCATGGGGTATATTATCTTTACCCAGCCGGCCATTCCGCCCCTTTATGATTCACGCTCTGATGTGGAGATCATCTATGACCTGGCCGCAAGACTTGGATTGGATGATCCGCTCTTTAAGGCTGGCTATGAGGCCAATGTAGACTGGATTCTTGAGCCAAGCGGCATCTCTGTTGCCGAACTCAAAAAGCATCCGGGAGGCATGTTTGTCCCGAACCCGATGAGACTGCCCGAGAAGAAATACTTGAAGGAGGGCTTTAACACCCCGTCCGGGAAGATGGAATTCAAATCAACTGTCCTTGAGAAACATAAAGGAAGGGCCGGATTTGAAGCGCTCCCTGTCTATACGCCCCCCAAATATAGCCGGGAGTCCACTCCGGACCTGGCGAAACAATACCCGTTCATTCTCAACACAGGCTCCAGACTGCCCATGTATGTGCATACCCGGACCTTTCGTCTTTCTTGGACGAACGGACTGCGGCCCAACCATCCTGCTGCAGATCTCAGCCCTTCGGATGCGGCCCGCATGGGGATCAAACAGGACGAAGTCATCCGCATCTCAACGCCAAAAGGCGCTATCGTTGTAAAAGCCAATCTGACCCAGATGATCCAGCCGGGGGTGGTCCACATGTACCACGGCCATTCGGGGGCTGACGTCAATATGCTCTTTGAAGGCGACTACTTGGATCCCCTTTCTGGCTTCCCGGGCTTCAAGTCTGCTCTCTGCAAGGTTGAAAAAGCTTGAAGAAGGAGGACGAAATTCATGGACAAAGCGATTTACCTCGATATCGAACTCTGTGTCGGCTGTGGCGCATGTGCTGTGGCCTGCATGGACCAGAACGATATCTATCCTGAAAAAGGTCAGCCTGCTTTTAGGAGGATTTACAGGATGGAAGAAGGGGATTACCCTCTTGCCAGCATCCATTATATCTCAACCGCCTGCATGCATTGTGAGGACAGTCCTTGTGTGGTTGGCTGTCCCACCGGGGCCATCACCAAGGATGATCGAACCGGGGCTGTCATGGTTAACAAGGATCTGTGCATCGGGTGCCACAGCTGCGCCTTGGCATGCCCCTTCGGCGTACCCAGGTATGACCAGGATGAAAAAATGCAGAAATGTAATCTATGCATAGAAAGAGTAGAAGCGGGTCTGGAGCCTGCCTGTGTACGCGTCTGTCCCCTGGGTGCATTGAAGTTTGAGTCTGCTAACAAAGTCCAGGGATTGAAGGAATCTAAGTTTGTTGGCAATATTGTGAATGTTGTCCACAAGGCTGCAACCAGGAAGTAAAGCAAAAAAAATAGCTGGGCAGCTTTGAAAGAGATGGCGGAAGGAGGGTGAAGAAGTTGTATCAGTGTACGAAACGTAATAAGGGAATAGAAAAACAGCAAGGCTGTGAATATCAAGGCAAGCTGTTTTGCGAGGACTGTTATATGGACATCCTATCTCCTCCCAAGACCTGTGATCCATGGGCAGTTCGTTCAGCCCTGCCCTTTTTAAGAGGTAAGGACAAACTTGCCACTCTGACACCCTGACAACTGAAGATCGTCGACTGCATCAGGAGAAAAGCAGAGGTCACCACAGGGGAGAGAATGGAGAATCTTTTCCAGCTCACTTTGTCTTTAGGCTTTAAGCCAAGGGATATAAACGCTTGAGCAAAATGGGGGAATCAGATGAAGGATGAAGAGATTTTATCGAGCGGAGATTTTGCCAAATGCGTTGAATTTCACGGCCACCTGTGCCCTGGGTTGGCTATTGGATTTCGGGCGGCTCGGATGCTTATGGAACGGTTGGGTGTCCGGAAGGCACCAGATGAAGAGCTGCTTGCGATCGTAGAAACGGACGCCTGCGGGGCTGATGCCATTCAGGTGATGACGGGATGCACTTTTGGTAAGGGAAATTTTATTTTTGAGAACTACGGAAAACATGCTTTTTCCCTTATAGACAGAAAGAAAGGAAAAGCCGTACGTGCGTGTCTTCGGCCTGATGCTTTCGAGGCTGACCCGGAACATCTTTCCCTCTCTGAAAAGGTTCAGAATGATAAAGCATCCCCAAGAGAATTAGCTCAATTCAAACAACTCCAGCAGGAGCGAACCCAAAAAATTCTGAATGCTGGTGCTGAGTCTTTATTCAAGGTTGAAGAGATCTCTCCAGATATTCCTCCCAAGGCCAGGATCATGGAGTCCGGCATTTGTGAATTGTGCGGAGAGCCAACCAAGATAGACCTCTTACGTCAAATTAATGGGAGAAAGCTATGTATTCCTTGTTCACTTCGCACAAAGCCATCGGCATGATTATTGAGTAGGGTTTCCACCCATTTCCTCATTCGAGACAGAAGTGGGTGGGGTACTAAGCCGACGCCGATGTGTCAGCCAATAGAGGAGTATGCAGATTAGCGACAGTTTTGTTAAAACTCGAAAGATTTGTCGAAAACATCTTAATGCGTTGACATTAAATTGGAAGCCTTCTGTTTAACATAAACTCATATCGACATTGCTGTCGAGGGAATCCAATTCATGCAGAGATTTCAATATTCCTAAAAATTTGCCGACACTTTGTAATTCCTGAATTTGTACTTTCTCCTGAGGATTTTTTAGATTCCAGAATCAAAGTTGCTTGCTTTAAGGTCAGGCTCAAGTTAAAAATTTGTTTAGAGGTTTTTTATGTTACGGAGGCACAAATTAATCATTCTTATTCCAGCAACACTCCTCATCCTCATTTTATTAGGGATGCACCCGTTAAACATGGCCCATCGATTAGCGGGTGGGGTCCCTTTTACCCATGGCAAGCAAGTCCACCTGACCAATCACTGTCCCTTCCGTTCGCTCATTACTCACGACGATCCAACTTTCGTAATTTTAAATTTAGCTCAACTGCGTCGAGAATCGACGCCTGCATTCGATATTCACGTTTTAGACCCTGACTCTATTCATTCCAACATAACCTTCAATTCTTTTCCGCTTCGCTGTTAATTTCTAATCAAAGCAATTCGTCCGTTCAATCATTTACAGAATCGTTTCCAAAATATCCTTTACTAATTTGATCTTTAGAGATCCTGACTTACATTACGTACAAAGGAGATTTCAAATGGAAAAGCAAAAAAGGCCGGATAACAATAGAGGCAAGAGATTTGCATGGATGAGCGCTATTTTCTTATCGTTCATTGTGGCTTTTGAAATCGCCATTATGATCAGCCCATTTGCGTTCTTTTTCTACGCGGCATTCAACCCATTTCTACTCGCTCTGAATCAATCGTGGATGACTCGTTGGTTGACAGCCTTTTTTCTTCCTCACATGGTCGTTCCATCAAATGATGCATTGACGATTATTCGTATTTTAGGATCTGTGTTTTTTGTGGGTGGAATGCTGGTGTTTTTGGTCTGCGCTGGACAGGTATATCTGGGCAAGTTACTGAAGAAGGGTGTTGCCATAAAAGGATTGTATGCCTTTATTCGCCATCCTCAATATCTCGGGCTTGGATTGACAGCTTTAGGACTGGTTATCATGTGGCCGAGATTCCTGACACTGGCGCTTTTTGCGGTCATGCTCTTTTTGTATTACCTTCTTGCTAAAGACGAGGAACGCCGGATGATCAATCGTTTCGGGGAGAGCTACATTGCTTATACGAATCGGACGGGAATGTTTCTCCCCCATTCTATTGAGAAGGTATTGATGGGAAATCGAAAACCACAACAGCGTCTCACCATCCCCAAAGCCTTTGTCATCTTTCTGGTACTTCTTATGGTCATAGTCGGGAGCGGTTTCATTTTACGGACCTATACTGTTCATCATCTTCCATTAGAGCAAGTCAACCATGTGGATGTGATCACCATAACGAAAGAAGACCTAATAACGGCAAAAGAACTGCTTCCTTCCGTACTTCAGGATCCTGCCGCTGCCTCAAAGCTGCAACCGATCGAAAATCACAAGGGCAAGCGCCTTCTTGCCTATTTCATTCCAATTGACTATGTGATGCAGGGTATGATCGCTCATACAGGTGAGGAGTGGAAACTGTTCGAGCAGCATAAAACCATCGGTATGATTACTGAGTATATTTTTCACCCCTTCACTCATTTGACGGAAGGGCATGCTCATCATCCCGGAATGCAAGCTCACAATCTAAGCATGCACGACAGCCCATCAATGAAGCGAAGGATCATTTTCGTCGAAGTATCAGCCAGCAGTGGAGAGATTAACTCACCATTTGATGATTTCGACATCAACGTGACACGGAAACCGCTCTTCTTCGTAGACGTACACCGCCATACAGGGGAGATTCTTCAAATACGCGATACGCCGACAGGAAGCGGATGGGGTACTGTGCCAACACCGATGTTCTGAATCGGACAAGTTATGGGCCATTACTTGAAAGTATCGTTATGCGGTCGAGCCATGATGTGAAGTCAACGGGATATCGATAGAACAGCTTGGTATACTGAAATTGTCAGGGGGGATTTCTTGATGGAACAGACACAATACGAACTTCATGACCCAACCCCTTCATTATTCCAATTGTTTACTTCATTTTTAAGACTGGGCGCTACGGCATTTGGTGGCCCGGCAATGGTGGCTTACATTCGAACGATGGCCGTCGAAAAAAAACGCTGGCTCGGCGATCAATCGGCCCACGATGGGGTTGCCCTTTGTCAGACGATCCCCGGGGCCACGGCGATGCAAATGTCTGCCTACGTGGGCTTCAGGGCAAGGGGAGTAGCGGGCGCTGCAGTTAGTTTCATAGGGTTTGGCCTTCCTGCATTTCTTTTCATGATGATCCTGTCAGCCCTCTATGCCCGAACCCATACATTGCCTGCTGTCGTTTCCGCATTTAATGGACTTCAGGCTATCGTTGTTGCTGTTGTTGCCAACGCCACCTTATCCTTTGGCAGGACCTCCATTAAAAATTGGAAAAATGTTATCAATGCGCTGATTGCTGCGTGTCTATTTGGATTGAAGGTCAATCCCATCCTGGTCATTATCATAGCTGCCTTTTTAGGGATGATCCTTTATAACAAACAACCTCTTCCTCCTGCGGTGATTCCCACGCAAAAGGCACATGCTCCAAAATCCCTCTTTTTATTATTGTCAACTACAGGCATAGGATTTGGATTGCTTTTTCTTCTAGACCGAAGACTATTCGATCTTGCTACACTCATGTTTAGGATAGATCTGTTTGCCTTTGGAGGAGGGTTTTCCTCTGTTCCTCTCATGTTCTACGAAGTTGTTCAAAAGCATTCCTGGCTGGATGGTGCGACGCTTTTGAATGGCATTGTTCTCGGGCAGGTGACCCCGGGGCCCATTGTTATTACAGCGACCTTTATCGGGTATTTGTTGAAAGGGCCTCTCGGGGGGGTGATTGCCACCATCTGTGTATTCTTGCCTTCTTTTATGATGGTCGTTGGAATCGTGCCGTACTTCGACCGATTGCGTAGTTCGCCCTACTTTAAAAAGGTTATCACAGGCATCTTGTGCTCTTTTGTAGGCCTTCTTCTAACAGTAACAATGCGTTTTGCCTTGAACATCCCCTGGGATGTTCCTCGTATTCTTCTTTCAGGCGCAGCATTTATCGCCTTGGTTTTGAAGGTTGATATCCTTTGGGTCGCCCTGATAGGAACGGTGATTTCGTTAATTGTCCTATAGATGATTTCTTTCATAAGGAGCAAGAGCGGTGGGCCATTTGATGCGTTCAAAAAACCTTCATCGCTGGACAAAAGAGATCGGGCACGCCTTTCTGGTTTTGATTGTCACCATTGATATCTCCCTTGTTTTAGGGGAGTTTGCCTTGGTGAGGGGCTGGGAGACAATCTACAGAGGATTACTAAGACAACCAGAATGCCCCGTTCTGTGAACGGGGATGAATGGCGATTTGGAGTTGGAATTTGAAAGTTGCTGAGTTTCCGTGAGGCCGCAAAGCCCCGCCTTGTAGGCGGGGATAGGTCTCATGGGGCAACTTTCTTTACTCCGTTTTTTTCGAATCCCATTTTTCCTCTGCCTGCCCCTCCTTTTACCATCCCCAATCTTCGGTAACCTTGGTTTTGCTATGCGAAGAAGAAAAGGGATTTTCCTTCAAATTGAAGGAAAACAGGAATTGGAAATCCATCCCGTGAAGCACTGGCTCTTCCGGCCTTTTCAGAGTATTGGATTCGGACTTCTTTTTGCTACAAAACTTCTTGGTGTAATTCAGATCATTGCCGAACCAAGCGCTACACCCCTTCCCTTTATGTCCCGGAGCCAGTTTCAGCCTAGACGACTCCTGATTGCCACAGGGATCACGATTCTTGTCGCTCTCCTCCTATCTACGCTCTGGACCATGGATGACCTGGGAATCAGGTATTTCAACCGAAAGGAATATGAAGTCAAAATGGTTGGAAAACACCTGGGGACCCTCATGCTCATTCTCTTCGCCTTCACGGGGTACTCAGTCTCTTTGACAAATGCTCAAAAGTACAGACCCTTATCTATCTATTAGGGTGGTTGTTATCATTTAGCCCCCTTTCACGGTCTTCAGCGTCTTTCATCCCCATTTCGTCGGGAGAAGGGCAGAAGATCTGTCAAAAAGATTGAATCTTGAAAGAGGCAGTATTCTGCATTGAAGAGGCATCACAGAGACAGGTAAAGGAGAAGATACAAGATCGAGCAGATGAAGGAGTTCCGCAGACCAGAACCCAAGAGAGCTTGACAAGTACGTTTTAAGATCTTAGAGTTTAGAACGTTTGAAACTAATAAACTTATAAACAAATGAGAGAACAAATGATGAGGTCGCTCTTGACTGGGGTGGGTTGAGACGCGGGTGTTGTGTTGAGGCATGCCCCGATTTCTAAGGGGAGATCGAAAGGAGGATGAATGGAACAGATATATGAACTCCATGCCGACCTTTGTAAGGTTTTCTCCAATGCCGTACGACTTGAGATCATCAATACACTGAAAGACAAAGAGATGTCGGCGAGGGAGTTGATCGAGAGGATTGGCCTTAGTAAAGCCAACCTCTCCCAGCACATGAGCGTATTGAAATTGAAGGGAGTAATTCTAACCAGGCGAGAGGGGGTTAATATCTATTATCGTATCGCAAATCCTAAGATCATTCAGGCCTGCCAATTGATAAGAGAGGTTCTCTTAGAGCAGTTTCAGGAAAAAGGAAGGATGGTCTCGAGTCTTAGGCGAATTAAATAAGACTTTCATCTGATCCAAGGCGCTTGGCAAAGCAAATCTCCTAATTGAAATGTCTGTCCATGTGGTGATGATATCAGAATATGATAATTTGATGTTGCGTATGGTCGGCGATGTTATCCCTCTGGTTACACAGCCAACGATTGGCTATTTGAAAAAGAGGAATTGGGAGCCTGGCAGTGATACTGTTCGCTGGAGATTTCATGGTGCCCTAGAGAGTTGCTGGATGGTCGTCAATTAATGAAGCAGACCCCAAAACTCATCTCGATCCCCATGAGCGTTGATGGGATGAGTTATCGAAACAAGAGGCAATGGAAGCTGGAATTCACAGTTATCTCGGAAAGCCGTTCGACTTTAGGCGGCTTCAACAAGCAGTCGGAGGAGGGAATCCATCATTAGATGAAAGGAGGTGAAGAAGAGATGAAGAGAAGAATGTTCGTTTGGATGCTGTCGTTTGTGGTTGTTTTTTCGATACTCAGTCTGGCACTGGCTCAGGAGACCAAACCTGTTGGTCCTCCGCCTATCGTTCAAGAAATGGTGGCCAAAGCAAAGGCTGCGATCAAAATTGTCTCGGCAGAGGAGGTGAAGGCAGCCATTGACAAGAAGGAAAAGGCTGTCATTCTGGATGTCAGGGATCCAAATGAATACACAGCAGGTCATCTTCCCGGAGCAATCAATGTCTCCAGGGGGACATTGGAGTTTGGAATCTGGAGTAAGGTCCCAGATCAAAACGCTAAAATCTATGTCTACTGCAGATCCGGTGGCCGCGCTGCTTTGGCAACCAAGACCTTGCAAGATCTGGGCTATAAGAATGCGGTGTTGATGGATGCCAAATATGAGGATTGGATTAAAAAAGATTATCCTGTAGAGAGATAACTGGATAGGTAGGTGGGCATCTAAGAAATTTTGGATGCCCATCTTTTTGGATATACATTCTCATGACGCAACTCATTGAAAATTAATAGTAGGAATGGATCTCAATCATTTGAAGCTAACGAGACGGGGATTTCTAAAAGTAACGGGAGCGACCGCAGGGACGCTTACTTTGAGTCACGACCTTCTCGACTTCAAGCATTGGGCTCATGCAAGCACAGAGGCTCCTGTAACACGAATCCCAACCTTCTGCAACGGGTGCGGCAACCGCTGTAGCATATTCGCTTCTGTTAAGAATGGAAGGCTATGGAAGATTGAAGGGAATCCTGAAGCAAATGGCAATCTTGGAGTGATTTGTCCCAAAGGGCATGGCTATCTTCATGATTTGTATAGTCCTCATCGATTGAAAGGGCCGCTAAAGAGGGTGGGAGATCGTTTTGAACCCATCTCCTGGGAGCAGGCCTATGGAGAAATCTCTCAGAAGATCAATTTGATTCTCATGGATTCTGGTCCCCAGAGCGTCTTCTGGGTTAATTATCCTCAATCGAATCACATGTATGCATTGAGGTTGACGCATGCCCTTGGGAGTCCCAATTACTTCACTCATGGGTCAACGTGTTATACGGCAAGGAATGCCGGGTGGGTAACCACGGTAGGAGAGTTACCCTCTAACGATCTTTCTAATTCTCGGTATATTATCATCGTCGGTC
This sequence comes from Thermodesulfobacteriota bacterium, assembly GCA_050014415.1. Taxonomy (GTDB): domain Bacteria; phylum Desulfobacterota; class BSN033; order BSN033; family UBA1163; genus JBEKDJ01. Next base: position 15,607 of record JBEKDJ010000055.1, read on the forward strand.
GTAATCCGGCAGGTGGGATCGACCTTGGGGAGGTGAAGAAGATTGTCGAGGCCAAGGAGAAAGGGGCAAAGCTCATAGTGGTCGATCCGAGGCACAGTGAGACCGCCATCCTCGGAGATGAATGGCTTCCGATTAAACCCGGGACCGATTTGGCATTCTTTCTGGCAATGATTCATGTGATGGTTAAAGAGGAGTTATACGACAAAGAATTTGTCAAAGAAAAGACCGTAGGATTCCAGCAATTGGACGATGAGATCGTCAATTATCCTCCGGAATGGGCACAGAAGGTTTGTGAAATACCAGCGAAGACGATCATCCGAATCACTCGAGAGATCGCTCAAGCCAAACCCAAAGCTCTCCTTCATCGGGGATATCACGGAGCCTTGGGTTCTCAGTATCTCAACAGTTTTCAGACCGCTCGTGCACTGGCCATTTCCAACAGCCTTTTGGGTAATATCAACCGGGAAGGTGGAATCTACTTTCCCAAATCAGCTCAATTAGGAGAGCTTCAACCCAAACATCCTGCACCTGAACTTCCCAAAATCGGAAAATCAGATGGGACGGGGATGCCTGGAAGATATCCTTTAGGTAGCGATGGTGATGGGATTACACATGCCATCCCGGAACTGGCCCTCAGAGGCGAACTAAAAGCAGGATTTGTTTACCACAATAACCCCCTTCGGACCAATCCGAATCCAAAAAGAGTGATTGCGGGTTATAAGAAACTTGATCTATTAGTCGTCATTGACACTGTTCTCTCTGAAACGGCATCCATAGCTCACTATATTCTTCCAGAATCCTTCTATTTGGAGCGAGATGAAGCTGTAGATACGAAACACAGTGGAAAGCAGGCCCAGGTCAGCATCCAACAACAAGTGGTTGAGCCGATGTTTGACACTCGACCAGGGACTCAGATCGTCATTGAGCTGGCAAGACATCTGGGTGTCGGAAGATACTTTAACTTCGACCTTGACGAGGCTAACCGTCTCAGACTTCAACCCTTTGGGGTTCCGCTGGAGGAACTAAAGAAGAAGGGTGTCCTTTTTGTAGGAGATAAGTGGAAGGAAGGTTTCAGCAAGCTAGAAACTCCTTCAGGGAAGGTGGAGATCCACTCGAGCACTTTGCAGAAACTCGGTTTTCCTTCGATCCCTCGTTGGCAAGAACCCTTGGTTTCTCCTGACTCCAAAGACCCCTCTTCTTTCCGATTACTCCATGGGAAACAGGCGATTCATACGCATTCGATGACAGCCAATCAGCCTTATCTCATGGCAATCAGCCGGCGCTATGACTTAATCCGATTGTGGATGAACCAAGGAAGAGGAAGACGTTTGGGACTGAAGGATGGAGATTGGGTTCAGGTCAAGTCAATGGTTGGAGAAGGCAGGATTCGAGTCCGGTTGACCGAAGGGCTTCACCCCTCCTGTGTATGGCTGCCGAGCGGATACGGAATCTTCTCGAAGCATTTGAGGACAGCCTTCGATATGGGATTGTCGTATAACGATTTTCTTCCCACCCTCTTCGATCCCACCGTCGGACATGCGATGTCCTCGGAGGTAATCGTTCAGGTGAGGAAAGCCTAAAAAGTCCGGAGTTCGAAGAACAGGCATTAAGTCTGTCATCTGAAATCTGTTATGGGGAGTTGCGAGCGATGGCTCGATATGGAATGGCGATTGATGAAACGAAATGCGTGGGATGTCATGCTTGTCGAGTGGCTTGTCAGAACCAGAATCATCTCTTAGAGAAAGAGGCGTATAACTATCTTGAGGAGCGTGAATATGGGGTTTTCCCAAATTATACCCGTGAGTTCTTACCCGTTCAATGTCAACACTGCGATAATCCTCCTTGTGTGAAAGTCTGTCCCACCGGAGCCTCCTACAAGAGAAAGGATGGCGTGGTTCTAGTGAATAAGGATAGATGCATCGGCTGTAAGTATTGCATTGCTGCCTGTCCTTATAATGTCAGGATCATCAATAAAGAGGGTTATATCGAAAAATGTCGGTTCTGTATCGAATTTGTTGAGCAAGGTGGGAAACCGGCCTGTATGACCACCTGTATGACAGGGGTGAGAATGTTTGGTGACCTCGACGATCCGAATAGCGAGATTTCTCAGTTCATCATAAAAAACAAACTAAGGCAATTTAAGGCCGAATTGAACACAAAGCCAAGGGTCTATTATAAGAAGGCGTAAGATGACCGCTCAGGAAAGGGGATTTTTCTGTCAGTTATTGGCCTCTCTTTTTTATTCCCCGGATCAGGAATTAGCCAAACAGATACAAGAAAGAAGGCTGTACTCCTTTTTTGACAAGTATATTCAATCCTGGGGAGAGGAAGAAGGTTTCCTGAAGGGATTTCTCATGGAAGAGGAGTCTGAAAATCTTCTGAGGGATTTAGAAAACGAATATGCCCGTCTCTTTTCAGGATCTAGCCAGGAAAGCATCTCTTTGGTTGAGTCGTTTCACAAGCTCTGGACCAACGACCCTCAATGCTCTCTCCCTTTTGCCTCCGAGAAGGGTCTCCTCATGGGGGACTCTGCGATCCATCTGTTGGAGATTTATCGTGAGTGCAGCCTAGAGATCTCTGTGGAGTTCAAATGGTGTCCCGATCACATTGTGGTGGAACTGGAATTCTTGTCTTATCTTTATGAGCGGGCGACCGATATTGAAATTAAGAAGTTTATCGAGAACCACCTGGATTGGATTCCTTTTCTTGAAGAAGAACTTAAACGGTTTCATCCTCATCCTTTTTACCTGAGTCTATTAGGGGTTCTTAGTCTCTTCCTCAATGTGGAGAAAAGAAGATTGGAGATTGGGAACAATGGATAGGAGAGCATTCATTGAGAGGTTTCTCTCTGTTTTTGCTTTAGGAAGTATCCTTCTATTAGGAGGCTGCGAAAAAGGCGAGAAGCCCTCAGGGTTTGGGAACGAGGAAAGACTATGGCAACTGGCAAACGGGCAGGAGAAATTAGAGGAGCCGATTGAACTGGCTTATGCCAAAAAGACTCCTGCACTGTATCGGGATGCCTCAATGGGGAAGACAGATCCTTCATTCGTTCCAAAAGTCAGCGGTGGCTGAAGCTAAAAAGGATTCGTCGGAGACGAATCATCAGAGGAATCTTTGGAGAATAAGATATGGAAGGGCAGATACACATTCACTGGAATTGGATTGTAGCCATCGACCTCTTTGCTGCAGGATTGAGCGCCGGAGCCTTTATCATATCAGCCACCGCCTATTTTCTAGGAAGGGAAAGGTACGAGACCATCACCCGCATAGGAGCCTATATTGCCCCCTTTCCAGTGATCGTCGGAATCCTTGCCCTCATTTACGATCTTGAGAGGCCCCATCTTTTTTGGAAACTATTTGCTACTTTTCAACCCAATTCAGTCATGTCTCTCGGGTCCTGGCTCCTTTTATTTTTCTCAATCTTTAGTCTGATGCACTTTTATCTCTGGCTTCCAGAACGATTTGATTATTTGAAGATCATTCCCGCTATTCGAACCAATAAATTTCTAAGCCGTTTTCAAGGGGATAATTCTACTAAAATAAGAGGACTGGTGGCTGGATTTGGAATTCCTATTTCTATCGGAGTTGGGATCTACACAGGTGTCCTTCTGGGAGCGCTGACGGCAAGACCTTTCTGGAATAATCCCATGCTTCCGATGTTGTTTCTGATCTCTGCCATGATGACGGGATCCGCTTCGATCTGTTTTGTGGGTTGTTTCATTAAAGGATTTCGGGGAATGACCCGGGAACAGATCAATACTAACAAATTTATGATCCATTCCATTGACTTCACGCTCATGGTCTTTTCTATCATTGCAACCTTCCTATTCATCCTAGGGCTTTATGTTTCACCGAGAAGTTCGGCAGAGGCTGTCCACCTGATCATGGGCGGTGAATTCACCCTTCTTTTTTGGGTGCTTGTAGTGGGAGTGGGAATCTTCCTTCCTTTGATCCTCGAGGTCTATGAATTGATTCCCCATTACATCTGGCAGGTGGAATTGAGAGAGCATAATCCTTGGCTCTCTGGTATCATAACCACTTCTATCCTCATCGGGGGGTTCACTATGCGATATGTCGTGATTTATGCAGGGCAAATGGCACAGGTTATTTCTTCTTGAAAAGGGTTCGTTTCTCGCAAAGGAGTTAAAGAGCCGACAGAGCTTACTGGAAGATGCGTTCGGACTGATGAGATGCCAAGCTGCTGTCCCACAGGAACCTTCGGCTGCCTCTGCGAACAGAACCCCCTCTGAGTTGAGGTTCTTTCACGCGTTCAGTACGTTTATCAAAACGATCCATTATATACGGAGCACAATCTGCTCTTAAGACTCTCTATCTCCCTTCTAAGGTCGTTTGTCTCTTCCA
>JBEKDJ010000056.1:0-23949 GCA_050014415.1 Thermodesulfobacteriota bacterium
GGCAAGCTCACCGCAGAGGAAATCCAGACACTCGTAAAAATCATCCATGAACATCTATAATCCTTCTTCCGTTCCTTCCACACCAACCTGTACAAAAATGGACCCCTGCAAGGATGTAGGCAGTTTCACTACATCTTAGATGCTCAGGTTTCGAGGACTCCTTAGATATTGAATTTCCAAAGAATTATGGAATAGAGACTATTGTTCTTCTTTTTCTGGCAAGCAATTTGCAAGATTCTCCCTGGGCTTAATAATCTAGATTCCAATTTCGGCAATATCTGATAAGAATGTGAAGGATTGGGAGGGTATCGAGATAAAGCAATGAATGAGATAAAAAATTACTTCCCAAAACTATTAGTCATTATTCTACTCTCATTCATTTCTTCATCAGTTACATCCTCTGCCATAGCCGGTGAAATATATAAATGGAAGGATAAAAATGGCAATGTCTTTTTCTCGGATACGCCACCGGCGGGTGTCCATGCAGAGGTAATACCGCTTAAAGATGAACCGGCGCCAAACTTTGTGACCACCCCTGAAGTCAATTCTGTCAAACCCAAAAGTAGAATCACAGAAGAGAAAAGACCTTACAGCAGCATTAAGGTGATTATGTATATGACTTCCTGGTGTGGTTATTGCCGAAAGGCTAGGGAATATCTTCAATCCCTCCGCGTAGATTTAGTTGAGTACGATGTCGAGAGAAATCCATCCATGGAAAAGGAGATGCTGAGCAAGAGCAGAGGAGCGAGAGGGGTCCCTCTGATCGATGTTGAAGGGATCATCATTCATGGGTATAGCCTGGGTGGGATCAAGGACGCCGTCGAAAAAAGAAGAAGCTCTTGAATTGGAAAGAAAGAGAATTTGGCGGTCAACCGTTGAAGGCCATCTGATGAAAGAGGGTCATCTATTAGAAAGTCAGCCCTCACCCAGTATTCAGGGATCGACCGCTGAAACCGCGGTATAGAGAAAGAAGAACCTCATATTCGTTTGGTCGTTGATGGCAGATCAAAAGGGCAGGGTATTCATCCCAAGAAAAGACGGAGATAGAATGAAGGCTAAGACCTTAAAGTTCGGCGTAATTTCCTTAATGGCTCTATTTTCTACCAACAAATTCGCTATTCATCATTCCTGCGCCGAAATCATTCCCCAAGACAGACGAATTGACTGGAGCCAGGCTGGTATTCCGGGAGGCATACCGAATCGCACCACGATCTGCGCCACGATCAACGCGGCATCTACGGCAATGGCACAACGGATGCTACGGCGGCTATTCAGAATGGTATCGACAACTGTCCAGCCAACCAAGTCGTCTATCTGCCTGCCGGAACATACAAAGTATCCAGCCCCGCCAACCTCGAGACCATCCTTAACATGAAGTCCAATCTTACTTTGAGAGGTGCCGGCCAGGGTAAAACCGTTATCAGTTTTCCGGGAACCTATGCTCGTTCAGTCATAGATATCAGGGGATTTGAATACTGGGATATTTACGGCCTTCAAAGAAGTGTTGGCATTATTGGTGGCATGACGAAAGGTTCTAAACAGATTACTTTGACTAGTACGAGCGGCATATCGGTTGGAGACATCCTCCTTATTGATCAACTCAACGACCCACAATTGGTAGATCCTGTTGGTTATGAAGGGCTCTGCAATTACTGCGGCCGGGCAAATGGAGCCCGGGCACGCGGCCAATATGCGGAAGTGGCTGCCGTCAACGGCAACACGGTCACCCTGAATCTACCTCTCTATTGGACGCTCAGCTCCTCCTTGTCTCCCCAGGCTACCCTGGTCAATGCAAGCAGTATGGTGCGCTGGGCAGGAATTGAAGATCTAACGCTCACGGAATCGCAGGCCGCGGTTGAATTTATGATAGAAATGGACGCAGCCCAGTACTCGTGGCTCAAGAATATAGAAATCAGGCAGGTAAACCGGCGTGCCGTGTGGCTCATTGAGAGTCTCCAGAACGAGATAAGGGAGAGCCATTTCCATGATGGGATAGGCGGATTTGGACGTGACCGCGGTTACGGAGTCTTGGCTGATGCCTACTCCAACGCCAACCTCATGGAAAACAATATTTTTCATACCCTGGACGGAGGCTTCATGATGGCCGCCGGCGGAGCCTCTGGCAATGTCTTTGGCTACAACTATATGACCGATTCCCGATTTGATGACTCATGGTGGCTCATACAAAGTCCTTCTCTTAGTCACGCCCCGCATCCATCCATGAACTTATGGGAGGGAAACATCGGCATTCAGGCAGCCGCTGATTTTATCCATGGCTCCTCCAGTCATAATACGGTCTTTAGAAGCCGTTTCAGTGGCTGGCAGGATGCAACCATTACGTCCAATAACAATGCGATCGAACTTCAATACAAGAACACCTACATGAATGTGGTAGGCTGCGTTCTGGGAACCGCGGACCAATCCAATACCTATGAGGCTGCCTATCCCGCCTCCGGTGACTCTTCACTCAAGACGATATGGCGGTTGGGTTATGGTGGACCCTCGTGGGCCGGAGATCCGAACGTCAAAGCGACCCTATTGAGGCATGGTAATTTCGATTATGTCACCAATTCGGTGGTCTGGGACTCTAATATTCCCGATCACACCCTTCCTGCTTCGCTGTATTTGACCTCGAAACCCGCGTGGTGGGGCAATCTCCGATGGCCGGCAATCGGCCCGGATTTGAATCCAATGGTTGGGACCATCCCCGCGCAGCAACGTTTTCTCGGGAACGAAACGGTTTCACCCTCGCCCCCAAAGAATTTGAGCATTCGATGAAAAAAAACACTTCTCATGGAGCTTCTCCAATGGAGTTGGAAAGTCATGAACGCCCTATTCCTCTGTTCTGGAATCGTGAGAGAAGGGAAATGTGATTTCCATCCTCCTCTGCCCATTTAAGATCCCGGCAGGGAATCCACGAATCACCGAAGAGGATTGGTAACGTTCAAAAGGTGAGACATTTTAGTAAACCAAATTGGAACACCTTCAATTCGTAGCATGTTTCCCTCCCCTATGCCTCAACTTCTGAACCATACTAAAGGATTAATAATAGACTTAAGAGTGTTCCTCCCTCTGGAAGGGAAGGCCGAGACCGCCAGGCGCGCCTGCCCGCTTACGAACCTTCTTCCACCGGGTGATGATTACCAGAATGGTGATGGTAAAAAGGTAGGGAAGCATTCTCAAGATGTATGAAGGAATGAGGGTAAACTGCCGCACCTCGAAGTAAAATTGGAGGGCATTGACCCCCCCAAAGAGCAGTGCCCCGAGGACTGCCCTCCATGGATTCCACAAGGCAAAGATGACCATGGCAATCGCAATCCACCCCTGACCTGCCGTCATATTCTCCTTCCATCCAGGAGTATAGGATAAGGAGAGATAGGCCCCGCCCAGGCCTGCCAGCATGCCACCGAAGATTGTCCAGAGGTAGCGGATTGGAATGACGGAGATCCCTGCGGTATCTGCAGCAGCCGGGTTGTCTCCCACCGACCTGAGGTTCAAGCCGGGACGGCTGTGATAGAGGAAGAACCAGGCCAACGGGACGAGGAGATAGCTGACGTAGATGAGGGGATTCTGGTCAAAAAGGACCGGACCAAGGATAGGAATATCCTGAAGCAAAGGAATAGGACAATGAACGAACCTTTCTCCCACCCTGCCGATGATCGGCCTCCCGAGGAAACCGGAGAGACCGATGCCGAGGATAGCCAGCGCGAGGCCGCAGACTACCTGGTTAGCGCGTAGCGTGATCGCAAAGAAACCATGGACCAGGGCTAAAACTCCTCCCACCCCCAGGGAAGTCAGAATTCCGAGGAGAAGGCTATGGGAGTAAAACGTGGCGGCAAAACCGCTCAGAGCCCCCATCAGCATCATCCCCTCCACCCCGAGGTTGAGCACACCGCTCCGTTCTGTAAAGATCTCACCGATGGTGGCAAAAAGAACCGCGGTGCTCGACTGGATCGTAATCGAAAGAATGAAGGTGAGGGTTCCGGTGTCCATATTTTTGTGAGCATGAGCAAAATCGTGTGGGTGGGTTAACCTTGCGCTCCTTGCTTCGCATGTTGTGGGGTTTTGGATTTTGTGCTTAACCTAATTCGGTATCGGGCTAAAGAATCACTTCCCAGTACGAAGAAAAGGAGCGTTCCCTCAAGGACCAAACCCACTGCTGAGGGAAGGTGCATCACGGACTGAAGCTGATCTCCTCCCACCAGCAGGCTGGCCAGAAATATTGCCACGACGATGATGGCCATGGGGTTGAGCCTTGACAGCCAGGCAACGATGATGCCCACGTACCCGTATCCCACGGTGAGTCCCTGCTGCAAGCGGTAGTGGATCCCGGAGACTTCGGCCATTCCCGCAAGTCCAGCCAGTCCACCGCTTAAGAACATCACCCAGAGAATATGACGGGTGATGTTCATCCCGGAATACCTGGCTGCCTTCGGATTCTCGCCGATCACCCGGATCTCATAACCCCATCGGGTTCTGAAGAATGCCCATTGAAGAACCAGGGCAGCCAGGATCCCAAACAGCAAGCCGAGATGGATCCTTGTCTGGGGAAACCGGGGGAGCCAAGCCGATTCCGGAAAGATGGCCGTTCCCGGGAAACCTGTGCCTGTGGGGTCCCGCCACGGGCCGAAATAGAGATTCTCCATCCAGTAGATGGCAACATAATTCAACATCAATGTGGTGAGGATTTCATTGACCCCCATTCTTGCTTTCAAGAATCCTGCTGCAAAGGCCCAGAGGCCTCCTGCCAGGAAACCGGCGATGATCATGGAAGGCAAAACGAGGGGTGCGGGAAGAAAGGGACTTAGGAAGAGGGCGACCGCGGCAGAACCGATCCCTCCCACCGCTAGTTGACCCTCTCCACCAATGTTCCACAGAAGGATTTTCGCCGGGATCGCTATGGACAAACCACAAAGGATAAGGGGAATAGCCTTGACCAACACTTCTGATAGGTTATAGAAGTTTCCGAAGGCTCCAAGACACATCACGGCATAGGCTTTGAATGGATTTGCACCTGCAGATAAGAAGACCACTCCGCCCATGATCAGGGCGAGGAGGATGGAGAGCCCAACTCCTCCCCAAGATGCAAGTCTAGACGGGACGAGCCTTCGCTCAAGGGTCAGCTTCATCGCTTTCGTTCCTGCCTAACTCCGGCCATCATTGGCCCGATCTCTTCGATCCCATCCTCATCTTCTGTTGAAAAGATATCCATCAACCGGCCGCGGAAGATGACTCCGATCCGATCGCTCAGGGAGAGGACTTCCTTCAGATCTCCTGAGACCAGGAGGATGCCGGCCGTCTCCCTGCGTTTTAGAAGCTCGAACCAAACCTCCTCTGTGGCTCCGATATCGAGTCCATGCGTGGGCTGCTCTGCAATGAAAAGCTTCGGGCTCTTGGAGAGTTCTCGGGCCAGGATCAGCTTCTGAAGATTCCCGCCAGAAAGTTGGCGCGCCAGGGCATGGATGTGCGGAGCAATAATATGGAATTTCGGAAGGAGTCCTTCCACTCTCTTTCTTGCCAGGCCCTTCCGGAAAAGGCCCCTTCTGCAAAACTGAGGGTATGAGGTTAGGATGAGGTTATCTACGAGATCGAGATTGGGAAGAGAACCCATTCCAATCCGGTCCTCGGGAACATAACCGACCGATTCTCTGCGTGGAGAGGCCCCTTTCCGAATTGGTCTTCCAAGGACAAGAAGTTCGCCGCTGTTCATGGGTCTCAAACCCATGATGGCCGCTACCAGTTCTGACTGCCCATTCCCAGCCACACCGACGATGGCAAAGATCTCTCCTCTTCTTACCGCAAAAGTGATGCGGTGAAAAGCCTGATGGCCTCTCTCATCGAAGCCCGAGCAGTCCCGCAATTCAAGGACCACCTCTCCCAAGGAAACCGGCTCTTTCTCCACCCTAAGTACAACCTCCCTGCCCACCATCAGCCGGGCTAACTCCCTGCGGCTCTCCACTTCATCAGGGGTGAGATGAGCGATCACACGCCCCCTCTGAAGGATGGTAATCCGATCGGCAATCTCCATCACCTCTTCCAGTTTATGGGTGATAAAGACCACGGATTTTCCCTCTTTCGCGATATTTCTTAGGGTGGTGAAGAGTTCTTCAATCTCAGAGGGAGTGAGTACTGCAGTGGGTTCGTCCAGGATGAGGGTCCCTGCGTTTCGGTAAAGGAGTTTTAGGATCTCCACCTTCTGCTGCTGTCCGAGAGAGAGTTCATCAATGGTAGCTTTGGGATCAACCAAGAGACCATAGCTTCTCGAGAGTTTCTCCACCTCTTTCTCAACCTTTGCCTGGTGGAGGAAAAAACGTGGGGAGTGAAGCCCCAGGATGATATTCTCAGCAACCGTTTGATTGGGAATGAGCATGAAGTGCTGGTGGACCATCCCGATCCCGGACTCGAGGGCATCTCTAGGAGAGTTAAATCGAATCGGCTTCTGGCCAACGAGGACTTCACCCTCATCCGGCCTGTAACGGCCGGAGAGGATGTTCATTAGGGTGGTCTTTCCAGCCCCGTTCTCCCCCAGGAGGGCATGAATTTTTCCGGGCTCTATCTCCAGATCAATGCGGTCATTGGCAAGGACCGCTGGAAACCTTTTTGTGATCCTCTCCATTCGGATTACGGTTTGGGCCATAACCTTTCCTGAAGTGATCCTCCTTTTGTTGTTCCAGGCCTCCGCAGGATGGGGTCAGGAAGGCGTGCGAGGGAATAGACGGGGGCGGGGAGAACTCGGTTTCTTTTGCCTTCCTCAGCCACACAGAAGATGCCATGCACGGGGATGGGGCGTCGCAACTCCTTCAGCTGCGCCATCTGATCGAGGAGATCGACGAGTCCCAATATCGTACCCCCGGTGGTCACTACGTCATCAATGATGATCACCCCGCGTGTTGCAGCGGCGACCAGGAGATTGATGTCCCTTTCGTAGAGGGCTAAGAATTTTACCCCACTCGTGACCGAGTCTGTCCCTACTTGGATGACCGGCCTTCTGAATGTTTCCATGTGGGGCTTGACGCGGTTATAGGCAACCGCCATATCTTTGGCCCCGAATTCCGAGGCGACCACCTGGGCTAGCTGGAGGGCCTTCTCTACAGCAGTGATGAAGCAGATGCCCTTCAGATCAGGAATAGTCTTTCGGATCTGTTGGGCGATCAGCTTACCCAAGTCCTTGTTCCATTTGATCTTTCCAATCAGATTGAGGGAGGCGATCCGGGTATCTTGCTCTTCACCCAACAGCCAAACCCAGGGAAGGGTTAGAGGGTAGGCAAGACCGGGGATTTCAAGTTGACAACTTTCTCCGGTCTCGAAGAAGTCGAAAATATCTGCCATAAGCACAACCTAGAATTACGATTCGCCTGCCTGGCTGTGCCAGGCAGGCGAATCAAACAGAAATCTCAAAATTCAAACGTCAATTGAGTGTGATAGTCCAAAATCCACAATGGCTTTGACATTCTCATTTTTGGATTTTCATCCTTGTTTATTCGGGGATCTTTCCTATGACTCCTTCGGCAAACCACTTCATAATCAGGAGTTCCTTGTCTGTTGCCCTTTTGCCTGCAGGAATTACACCCTTTCCTTCCTGATCTTTGATGGGTCCTAGGAAGGAATCGTCCTTGCCTTCCTTCATCTTTTTCAGTTCAGCCAAAACCTTCTCCTGAACGGCCTTCGGAACAGAGGGAAGAAAAGAGGAGAACCCGATGAGATTTTCTTTAAAGCCCCAGTAGATCTCCTGAGGCTTCCAGGTTTTGTTCATCGCTCTCTTAACAGCATCGACATAATAGGGCCCCCAATTCCAGGTGGTTGAGACAAGGGCGCAATCTGCGCCACAAAGCCTGACGTCCATTCCATATCCTATGGCAGGGACTCCTTTGTAGCAGGCTGTCCGGGCCGAATCTGGGGTGTCTGCCATCTGTCGGATCAAGTCATGTTTCTGGTTAATCAGTGTCTCAGCCAGGACGACTTCATTGATTGGATCGAGCCATTTCTTGAGCCAGACGACCGTGTTAACCTTCTTCGGGTCGTGGCTGATATTTCCCTCTTTCAATCCCCTGAGAAGTCCCAGTGTGAATGCATTGATGCCACGGATAGGCTCGGGAATCGGCTGAGTGGCCACGGTTCCCACATTCTTAAATCCCATCAATCCTGCCATATAGCCGGCGAGATACTCCGCCTGCTCCATACGGGCAAAGTAATTTCCCATATTTTTGGCTGTTTTATAACCGGAGCAGTGTTCAAAAATCACATTGGGAAAGTCCTTGGCCACCATGAGCATGGGATCCATATGCTCAAAGGTCGTCCCAAAGATGATCTCATATCCGTTCTTGGCATAATTCCGGATCACCCTTTCCGTATCGGCAGCCAGGACGTTCTCAGTGTAGTCGACCACAATTTGATCTCCCATCTCTTTCTTCAGGTACTCAATCCCCCAATAATGGGCGGTTGTCCAGCCCAGATCATGGATCGTGGAGAGCAGGGCAAAGGCCACCTTCGTTTTTTTCTTGCCCTGGCCTTCTGCAGCCTTTTTCTTCTCCTGGGTCAATCCCTCGGAGGCCAGTACCGACACGGAAAACAGGAAGACAAAAACGACCGATAAAATTCGCTTCAACATAGTCCTCTCCTCCTCTTTTGCTATTTTTGCTTGGGGATCCTCCCCATCGATTTTCATTTTTTACCACTTATTAGAAAACAAATCAATCCCTTCAATTAATTTGCTTTGCAAATTCGCCAGAGAATGCATAAAATAGAGGAAGATGAAGCCGATCGTTGTTATTGGCGCTGGACTCGCGGGGTGCGAGGCATGCTGGCAGATTGCGAGGAGAGGGGGGAACGTTATTCTCCACGAGATGAAGCCGGAGGTTTATTCTCCAGCCCACCGTTCACCACTTTTCGCGGAAATGGTTTGCAGCAACTCTTTTAAATCCGAATCAATTGAGAATGCACCCGGGGTTCTCAAAGAAGAGATGAGGCGGTTGGACTCTCTGATCTTGCAAACCGCCGAAGAGTCGAGAGTTCCGGCGGGGGATTCCTTAGCGGTAGACCGAGAAGTTTTTTCGAAGAAAATCACCGATACTCTAGAGAGCTTGGGAAATGTGCGGGTTATCCGCAAGGAGGTCTCAGCCATTCCTCGAGACGAAATCACTGTTATCGCAACCGGTCCTCTCACCTCCGAGTCCCTAAGTCAGGAAGTCCGGAAGGTGACCGGAAATGATCATCTCTTTTTCTATGACGCGATCTCGCCCATCGTCACCGCCGATTCAATCGATTTTCAGAGCTCTTTTAAGGCCTCACGGTATGGAAAGGGTGGAGACGACTATATCAATTGCCCGATGGATGAGGAACAGTACTACCGATTTGTGGATGCATTGAATCAAGGGGAGCGAATACCGATCCGATCGTTTGAAAGAAGGTATCTCTTTGAGGGATGTCTCCCGGTTGAAGAGATGGCGGAGCGTGGAAAGGAGACCTTGGCCTTTGGGCCGCTTAAGCCGGTCGGCCTCATCGATCCGAGGACAGGAAGGCAACCCTTTGCTGTCGTTCAACTGAGACAAGAGGATCGGTTTAAAACGGTTTTCAGCTTGGTGGGTTTTCAGACTCGACTGAGGCAGGGAGAGCAGAGGAGAGTCTTTCGAATGATTCCGGGCCTTGAGAGGGCCGAGTTTGTTCGATGGGGTTCCGTCCATCGCAACACCTTCATCGACTCCCCTCGATTGCTGAAGGAGTCTCTTCAGTTGAGACATCTTCCACGTCTCTTTTTTGCCGGCCAGATCACTGGCGTTGAGGGCTATATGGAGTCTGCAGCGATGGGGCTTCTTTCGGGCATCAATGCTTACCGCCACGGGAAGGGATTGCCTTCCATTGTTCCTCCTCCAGCCACGGCCTTGGGGGCTTTGATCAATTACATCGTCCACTCCCAAGCTACTCCTTTTCAGCCGATGAACATCAATTTTGGCCTGTTTCCTCCCGTAGAAGGGAAGAGAAGAGGCCGTGAGAAGAGGCGACTTCTTGCGAAGCGCGCACTGGAAGAGATAGAACGATGGAAGGAAGAGACGGGAAATGGAGAGATATCTTGACATTTGATCATTTTCTTTGGGATGGGGCGGGGTAATCGTGAAAGAACGGCACTGTTTGAGGTGTGGTAAGGAGCTTCTCCCAGGAAGTCTCTCCTACGTCGTCCACATCAGGGTCTTTGCCGGTTTCGATGAGGTGCTCCCTGAGCCGGAGGGAGAAATTGATGAGCAGATGAAGCAGACCCTTGAGCAGATTGAGAAATCGGATCCAGAGGAGTTAGAGAAGGATGTCTATGAAGAATTCACCTTAATTCTCTGCAAAAGTTGTCGTGATCGGTTTGTAAAGGAGACCCAGCATCCTTGGGAAGGTCCTTTCCAAGTCAAGAAAGATCCTGGCCATATCCTTCACTGATGGTCTTCCCTTGAATTTTCTTCTCGCACTTATGAATCGGCTCCATAAGCCTCCCACTGCCTGGTGGAAAGAGCCAGGATATGCGTCTCGGGGATTCTGGGTTCTCATTTGAGTGAGGGCGCACTTGAAATCACTGCTTCCTGTTGGGGTTGGCAATCTCTGATAGCTGAAGAGTGATCTTCTGAGGAGAGAAATACGTTGCGGAGATGCCCGAAGGGGTGTTCATATCCGCTTCGGAAAGGGAGATCTGGTTTATTCCAGGATGAGCACGCGCGAGATCGACATGGGCCCGAAGACGACCTGGGTCAATAGAAGAAAGAAGCCTCTGCGAACCCCTGAGGCGTACATTGATCGCCTTGGGCCATTCTCCAGTAATGGTTAGATTCTGGGGAATGGAATAGTATTCAATGGGCATTTTGAAGCTGACCTGGCTCTGGCGGACCCCTATCACAAAAATCCAAAGGAAACAGACCAAGAAGAAAACAAATGCCTTTTGGGGGATATCACGAAAAATGACTTTCGACCATCTCTTTTGACCCTCTTTTTCTCTCGAGGGAGAAGGAAGATCTGTGAGACTCCTCTTCAGGTCCTCTTTTCTTTCTATCTTTTCGATCTTTCCCTTTGAGGCGAAAAGAACCTTTTTCCTCTCTTCCGAAATGATAATGCAGTCTGCATCTGAGATTTCTGTTATCCCTAGTGCCGCACGATGTCTCGTCCCCCATTCCTTTGGAAGGGATGAGGACTGAGAGACAGGGAGAAGGGCGGTCGCATAGCGGATTCGATCTCCCCGAATGATCACAGCCCCATCGTGCAGTGGTGATTGGGAGTTGAAAATACTGATTAAGAGATCTTCATTCATCTCCGCATCCAGGCGGGTTCCACCATGGATGAATTCATCGAGCTCATCTTCTCTCTGCAAGACGATCAGACCCCCCACTGCTTTCTCGACCATCTTGAAAGAGGCTTCTACAATTCCGTCAAGAGCCTCCGAAGAATGTCTCTCAGGCTTACCAAAAAGGAATGTGGGAAGGGTGATGCTTCCCAAGACTTGCCGTATCTCTTGCTGGAAAATCACTACCAAGACGAGTAGAATCACGGCCCAGAGGTTCTCCAGTCCCCATACAGAGAGAGGAAGGTCAATCCATTGAGCAACGAAATAGTAGAAAGGTAGGGCCAGGATGGCCAGTATCATGCGCAGGGCCTTCTTCTTTCTCAACCAGAGATAGAGATGGTAGAAAACGAAGGCCAAGATCAAAATGTCCAGACCGTCCTGCCAACGGAAAAGATTCATGAAGCCTTCCATTGAGCTCTCCTTCGAACCATCCCGTCTCCCAATTTTCAGAATGGAGACTAGGATAGTCATACCTCATTGATGCATCCATTTTCAACCCTGTCCGATGGCTCAGAGATGAGCGGTGATATGAATGATCTTCTTCACGAATCATCCAAATCGGAAAAGAACGGAAACAAAATCCCCTTGACAAGTGACGAAATGTTTGGTTTATAATTGTTTCAACTGAATCAATTGAAGGTGAAGAATGAACAGGAGACTCCTCTCTTTGAAGAGACTGAGTAACGGCCTTTCGAAGGATGGGGCGAAGGAGATGACCGGCCGCTCCCGGGGCGCCCGGATCCGGGAGGCGATCGAGAAGGTTCTGGGAGAAGGGAAGGGCACGTCCTGTGTGGTTTTGGACTTTTCAGGGATTGGGGCCATCGATTTTTCCTGGGCGGATGAGGTGGTGGCCAAAATGGTATCCCGATTGTGGAGTGGCGAATATGGCGAGAAGTTTCTCCTTTTGAAGGGCCTCACTCTTTCCCAAGCCGAGAACATCCATGTGGCCCTGGAAAGAAAACGGTTAGCGGTCTTAACCACCGGACCCAGGGGGTGGCGGATTATCGGCTCCCTTAACAACTATTTGGTCCATACCCTAAACCAGGTGATGAAGAGGAAGCGGTTGACCTTGAGGCAGTTATCAGAAGAAGAGAGCATTGGGATGAATACGAGTGGCACAAGACTTCTCAATCTCTACAAGAAACGCCTTGTAGCGAGAATGGAAGGACCGACGACGGGGAGGGACGATCCTCATCGAGGGAGACAGTTTGTCTATCGGTCCCTGCTGTCGTAGGAGGGGGAGGGTGACTTGGCGCAGCTTCGGAGAGAGCCGATTGCAAGAAGATGGGTGGTCGTTACCACGGATGATGTGAAGGGGCCTTCGGATTACCTTTCCTTCAAGCCGCCCTATCAGTCTCAAGCGTCTGACGGGCCATGTGCTTTCTGTCCAGGTCATGAGGGGATGACTCCCAAAGAGACTTTTTCTCTGAGTGGGGCGGGAAAGCAATGGTCTGTTCGTGTGATCCCGAATAAGTTTCCTTTCTTCCGAATCGAGGGGGAATTTGACCGAAGGCCCGAAGGGATGTACGATGTGATGGAAGCGATTGGTGCCCATGAGATCGTGATCGAAGCGCCCGAACATCATCAGAATCTAGCGATGATGGAGCCTTCTCAGATCGAGAGCATTCTCTTCGCCTATTGCGAAAGGCTCATCGATTTGGAGAAGGACCGAAGATTTGAGCAGTTCCTCATTTTGAAGAATTATCCGGGAATATTCAATCGCCATCCGCACTCTCACATCCTTGCGATGCCGGTGATTCCCCGAGGGATTGACGAGGAGATCTGGGGGACCTTGGAATACTATCAACAGAAAGAGCGATGTATTTTCTGTGACATCATCAAAGAAGAGATTGCGTTGAAGAAGAGGGTTATCTTGGAGACGGTTCATTTCTTGGTTTTTTCCCCCTTTGCTTCCCGTTATCCCTTTGAGACATGGATTATCCCGAAGACCCATTCCCCTGATTTTCATCGTATCAATAAAGAGGAAATGGAAGATCTTTCTTTGGCGATCCAATCCCTCTTCCTTCGATTCCATAAACTGCTTTCTGATCCGCCTTATAGTCTTACGTTCCATACCTCGCCGGTCCAGAATCGCTTTCACCGATCAGAATACCACTGGCACATCGAGACCCGGTTAAGGATTGGATTGAGAGAAGGATTTGAATGGGGGACGGGTTTCTTCGTTAATCCCACGCCCCCCGAAAATGCCGCCGCTTACTTAAGGGAAGTGGGTTAAACCGTTGGGAGTTCGACGTGAGGCGTTCGGAGTGGAGAACTAAGAGGCGACAGAGAGAGGAAATATAGAGATGGTCGGTGAACTAGAAAGAGGCCGGTTCCACCGGCCGTCTCCAAATGCGGGAAAGAAGAAAAGGAGGAGGATTCTCTTCTTGGGAGCTTCTTCCATCGGCCTTTTTCTGTTGATTTACTTTTTCGTTTTTTCATCCAGACCCATTCTCTTCCCGGCAAAGCCCACTCGTTCAATTCATGAAACACCCAGAGAAGAGCATCTCCAGATGATCGAAGGAGAAGTGAGGGAGAGAAGCACTCTTTTCAAGTCGTTATCCGAGCAGAAAATCCCCCTTCCATGGATCCATCTCGTTGTCTCAAAATTGAAACCCTATGTGGATTTCAAAAAGATCAAAGGTGGAACCTACCGTTTCATTAAGGATGTCAAGGGGGAAATGGTGAAGTTTGTTTTTGAGGCGGGGCCCACGGAGATTTATGAGATCGAGAAGGATGACCAAGGGTATATTGCCAAGAGAAGGCAAGTCTCACTGGAAACTCGTCTCGTGAAAGTGGAAGGGGAGATTCACTCCTCTCTCTTTGAGGCAATGGATGCCGCTGGAGAAGGAGATCCGTTGACCATCGCCTTTGCAGATATACTCGCTTGGGAGGTCGACTTCTATAAGGATGTCAGGGAAGGGGATCGGTTCAAAGTGTTGGTGGAGAAGGTCTACAAGGGAGAGCAGTTCATTCAATACGGATCCATTCATGCAGTGGAGTATCAACGGGAGGAGAGGGTTTACAGGGGGATTAGATACGAAGGGGACTATTATGACGAGAATGGGAACTCCATGAAAAAGGCCTTCCTGAAAACCCCTCTGCGATTTAACCGTATCAGTTCGAGATTCAGCCTGGCGAGGAAGCATCCGATTATGGGAGGCGTTCGACCCCATTTGGGAGTCGATTATGCCGCGCCGATAGGGACCCCGATTTGGGCAGTGGCAGATGGGACCGTTGTTTCGTCTAGGTGGAACGGGGGGTTCGGGAACCAGGTGGTCCTTCGCCATCCGAATGGATATGTCACTTACTATGGTCACCTTTCTCGCTACGGTCATGGGATTCGCAAGGGGGTGCGGGTGGCGCAGAAACAAGTCATCGGATACGTGGGTTCCACCGGTCTGTCGACTGGACCGCACTTGGACTATCGGTTGGCAAAGGAGGGCCAGTTGAAAAACCCATTAAGAGTGTCTTTTCCGGAAGGGGTTCCCATCGGAAAAGCAGAGAGAGAAGCGTTTCTGAAGAGAAGAGATGAAATGATCGCATGGCTTCAAGGAAGTACCTCTTGCTAAAGAGTGATCGGGGAGACAGAAGCATTCCATTAGCAGAAGGAGAGAGGAATAGGGTGAAGGATCCCGGCATTGGGGATAAGATGAGTGCGGCCGTCACAGGGTTAAAAGGCACCTGCAACGCAGGCCACGTCGTAGGAGAAGGGTTTGAGATCAGTTGTCACAATCCAGGAGGTCTCTGCGGCTTTTTCTACCACGCTCTTTTCCCCACTCTGTCGGTGATGGGGTCTGGAGGGAGATATCCTCGAGGGGATCCCGATGTCATCGAGGTAGAGTGCCCGGACCGGATCAACCTTCTCTCCCTGAGGTTAGAGAGAGTGGAGCCGTAGAAAGAAGGGGGATATGGGGCAGAAAAAGAGGATTCTTGTTGTGGATGATGAACGGGATATTGTGAAGGTATTGATGATTCGTCTTCAGTCGAGCGGGTACGAAGTCATCACAGCTTTTGACGGTGCCCAGGGCGTTTTCATGGCCCATAAGGAGAAACCGGATCTGATCATCCTCGATATTCGGATGCCGGCAGGGGATGGTTTCAGTGTCGCAGAAAGGTTGAAGCGCTCCAGCCCTACGTGGACGATCCCCGTCATCTTTCTGACTGGGAGTCCGGAGAAAGATGCTGAGGAAAGGGCGATGGAATTGGGGGCTCGTTTCTATATAAAGAAACCCTACGACCCGGAAGAGCTGTTGGATGCGGTCAAGAGGGCCCTGGAGGCAACGCCTTCTGATGCTTGAGTTTCGGCGTGCCGGGGCCTTTACCCCTTGGTGAGGGATGTTAAAGGAAGATTTCGTCATCCAATCGAACGTTCGGCGAGTCCTGACCCGGAGCAACATCGATTATTCAGGAATCACTTTTGGGACGGTGAAGGGAGTGGTCTATCTGCGGGGAATCCTCAAATTGCCCCTCTCCCATACGGATGGCAGTATAGAGAGCGCGGTGGACTTTACGATCCAGAATCTTCAATCTTTGGAAAAGAAGATCAAGAGTATTCCCGGCGTCATCGACATTGAGTTTGAACTCAGCAATTGGAGGAAAAAAAGGGGGCAATGGACCCCGAAGAGATTGCAGGAGGACAGTTGAAAATAAGGTGGCAGCCACTCCACCAATGGATTTTGACCGAGATCGAAAAAGAGACTGAGATTCATCCAGGCTACGCCGACCTACAGAATCAGTTCGGGCTTCTCTTATTGGCGAAGGGAGAGTGGATGAGGGCGGAGCAACGTTTCTTGGAAGCCCTCCGTCTCAACCCAAGATATCGAGAGGCCGTTCTCAATTTGGGCCATCTCTATTTGGAAACGGAACGACGGATTGAAGCCGAGGAGATTTTTCTCTCCGAGGCAAGGAGGTACCCTAAGGATGGTTTTCTCCATCATGTCTTAGGGGTTTCTTATCTCCTAACAAAAAGGTGGAGAGAAGCCGCCGTTCACCTTGGCAAGGCCATCAAGTTCCATCCCCACTATCGGGGGTATTATCAAAAGAGAGGAATCTTGCAAGGAGGGAAAGTCCGCTGGGATGGGAAGACGGAGAGGATCTCCAAAAGAATACCTTTGAATTATCATTACGCCCAGTTTCACAATTTTGTCGGCCTCTCCCTTGCCAGGAAGGGAAGGGCCACCCAAGCGGTCAGAGAACTCCGAAAGGCTGCCAAACTGGAACCTGATGAGTTCCTATTTCATGCGAACCTCGGGACTGTCTATTACCATCAAGGAGCTTATCAGCGGGCCATCCGGGAGTACAAACAGGCTCTGAAGATCGATCCCCGCTATGGGATGGGATACGCCAACCTTGGTTATGTCTATGGATTAGTCCGGCGAACGCGGGAGGCCCTTCGATGTATGGAGAAGGCAGTTCTTTTAAACCCCCGTTACGCAGACTTGCACTATAATTTGGCCCTCCTCTATGGCGACCGGAGGCGGCATGAGAAGGCCATTTCCGAATTGAAAAAGGCCCTGCGTATCAACCCGAACTACCTCTTTGCAAGGGTTAATTTGGGCGTCCTCTATGAGGATCAGAGGAAATGGAAAGAGGCCAGAAGGGAATATCATAGAGTCTTACAGATTACCCCGGAGAATGAGCAAGTTCGAAAGCGTTTGGAAAGAATCTCGTGAACAAGAAGAGGAGAGATCATGTCCCTTCCTACCCCGGGAAAAGAATCTGAAGTTCATTCAATGTTGGTGATTCATCAGGGTGCCCTGGGCGATTTCATTCTCGCATTGCCCACCCTTGAAACCCTTCGGAAGACTTTCCCCCAAGCAAGATCGGTCATCATGGGCTATCCAAGGATTCTAGAGCTAGTAGAGCATCGTTTTTACGCCAACGAGATCCTCTCGATCGATCAGCAAGGGATGGGCACTTTCTTCGTCCGGGAAGGGAATTTGAGTGCCAGCCTTTTCGAATTCTTCGGCCAGTTCGATCTCATCGTCGTCTTCGGCAAGGATGGTGAGGGGATTCTCACCGGCAATCTGAAGCGAGTCTGCCATGGACGGATCCTTCACATCAATCCTTTTCCGATGTGGGACCAGAGGATTCATCTAACCGACCATCTCCTGAGGGAACTTTCCAGATATGGGTTTTCCATTGCAGAGATGACGCCGAAACTCTATTTGAATGAATCGGACCAGATTTGGGGAAAGACCTTTTGGGAGGGAAAGGGCCTGACTGCTGCAGAGCGATCAGAGGTGATCGTCCTTCACCCCGGCAGTGGGAGCAAGAAAAAGGTTTGGCCTTGGGAGCGGTTCGTCGATCTCGTCGACCATCTTCGGAAGCATCTGCATTCAAGAATGCTCATCGTTCTCGGTCCGGCCGAAGGAGTGGAGGTGCGGAAGGCTTTTGAGGGAATGGAACGAAAGATGGGCAACACGGCACCTATTCTGGCAAAAGGGCTTTCTCTCTTACAACTGGCCTCGGTCATGGCGGGATGCCGCCTCTTTATCGGCAATGACTCTGGCATCTCTCATATGGCCGCTGCTTTGGGACTTCCTACGGTCGCCATCTTCGGACCGACAGATGCAAAGGTGTGGTCGCCCAAGGGGAAAAAGGTCTTCGTAGTTCGCAGGGAGGTTCCTTGTTCGCCCTGTGCTCAGGAGAGATTCTTTCAGTGCCAGCACTTAGAATGCTTGAGAGGCGTTGAGATCGGGGAGGTCTTAAGAGGGTTGGAGAAAATGGGAGTTACGATTTAAGTCCCGAGAAAGGAGGAGGAAAATGGAAGAGAAGAAGGTGGGGGAGATCATCAAGTTCTTTGGGAAGATTAATGTTGCTGCCATCCGTTTGTCGGAGGGTTCGCTAAAGGTTGGGGATACCATCCACATTGTCGGACATACCACCGATCTCACTGAAACAGTAGAGTCGATGCAGATTGAGAATAAAGATGTCCAGGAGGCTGGTCCAGGTGCAGACATTGGGATCAAAGTGAAGGGGAGGGTGCGGGAGCACGACACCATTTTCAAAGTGGTAGGGTGAAAGTTTGGTCATAAAACAAGGAGGGTCTAAGGATGGGCAGGAGTGCTGTGGGTGCGGGAAAGTATTAGCTCACTTTTCATCACAGACGCCTCCGCTCTGTGCAGACTGCCTCCGATCGGAAAAGGAAACTACCACCCCCTTTGTTGGAAGAGCTTATCATCGACCCGAACGCTATTTCGATTGGTCGATAACCCTCCCCGAGATAGATTCTCCACCCGATGTCCAATCTGCGTCAACGAATGTCAAATTCCGGAAGGTGGTTGGGGCTATTGTGGCTTGAGGACTCAAGAAGATGGAGTTCTTCAAGGATTCTCCTTTGAGGAAGGAAATGTAAGCTGGTATTACGATCGGCTGCCGACTAATTGTGTAGCGGATTGGATCTGCCCGGGTGGACCCGGAGCGGAATCGCCACGATTTGCCAATACCTCATTATTGGTATCACAGTGATTACAGATGCTGGCACGGACACGTTGAACGTGCCCATTAGGAAGATAGATGAGAACAGGAGTTGCTTATCTCCCGCTACACTACGGGAAGGCGCCTTCGTGGCTCTTTCAGAGGATGAAAAGGCTCGCGAGGGAGATCACCTTATTCATCATTGATGTCTATGGCGTTGATGAAATGCTCCTGCGGCTCTCCGATCCGTTCTGGTTTCAGGCCTTGGGCTGCGCGCTGGGTTTTGACTGGCATTCCAGCGGCGTAACGACAACGGTTTGCGGGGCGATCAAGGAAGGAATCGTCGGGATGGAGCAAGAACTGGGACTTTATGTTGCAGGCGGAAAAGGGAGAGCTTCCAGAAGGACGCCACAGGAGATTGAGACGATTTGTGACCAGAGGTCCATCGATGGAACCCCTCTCATCTATGCGAGCCGAATGTCGGCAAAGGTAGACAGCGCGGCTCTGCAGGATGGGTATCAGATCTATCACCACACCTTCTTTTTTGTGCAAAATGGGTCGTGGGCAGTCGTTCAACAAGGCATGAATGAGGAGAATAAGTATGCCCGGAGATACCATTGGCTGAGCCAGGAGATGAAAGATTTTGTATGTGAGCCACACTTCGCAGTCTGTTGTGATCAAAGAAACGGAGGGTTGAATCTCGTCGCCTCGGAGAGCAAGCGGACGAGACAGGCGATCACAGAGCTTTTTCACGAAAGACCGGAGGTTCTGATCTCAGAGGGATCAAAGGTAAATGAGCTTCACTTACCGAGGGAGCATTCCGTTCCAATGGAAGCGATTCGTCTGAAAAGATTAGAAAAAGTCTTTACCCAGATCTACGACCATTCACCCACGAATTTTGAGGAACTTCTGGGAATCCGGGGGGTCGGTCCCAAGAGCCTTCGGGCGTTGAGCCTGATTTCGGAACTCATCTACGGAGTCAAGCCGAGTTTTCGGGACCCGAGGTTTTGAAAGGAGCGATTGATAAGGCGAAGATAGGGGATCAAGAAAAAATGGATGCTATTAAGCGGCTAAGACATTTCAATGAGATTTCAGATCGCAAATTGCAGATTGTAGATTGAAACATCTGAAAACCGTTTTTGTTATGGTCGCGGTTTATTGCGGATTTTCATCTTCATTCCAAATACAGTCGGGCCACCAGCAAGGATATGGAGGTGGAGACCCTTGCCCGATGGGCGAAGAAGAAGGGGATTACTCTTCTGGGAACAGGGGACTTCACCCACCCGACCTATTTTGCGGAACTTCGATCGAAATTGGAACCCCTTGGCAATGGGCTCTTTCGTTTGAAAAAAGGGGATCAAGGGATCCGGTACATGTTGACGAGCGAAGTCTGCAATATCTATACTCAGGCTGAAAAGGTGAGACGAATTCATACTCTCATTTTTGCGCCCAGTTTTGAAGTCGTCGAGGCCATTCGTACTAAACTGGGGAGCCGTGGGAAACTCTCTTCAGACGGGAGGCCCATCTTTAGCTTTGCCGCGAAAGAGCTAATAAAAATCATCCTGGATATCTCCTCAGATTGCCTCGTCGTCCCTGCTCACGCCTGGACACCTTGGTTTTCAATCTTCGGAGCCAATTCTGGGTTCGACTCGATAGAGGAGTGTTTCGGAGAGATGTCTTCTTACATCTATGCGATTGAGACAGGCCTTTCCTCCGACCCTGAGATGAACTGGAGACTCTCGGCCCTTGACGCGATTACGCTCATCTCCAATTCCGATGCCCATTCGCCCAATCGACTGGGGAGGGAGGCCAATGCCTTCGATTGTGAATTGGATTATAGAGAGATCGTCGAGACGATTCGGAAGAAGGACCGGAGGAAATTTCTCTTCACCATCGAATTCTTTCCAGAGGAAGGAAAGTATCACTACGACGGCCATCGCCAATGTGGTGTGGTTTTTTCCCCCTCTCAAACGAAGGCTAATCAGTACCTCTGTCCCAAATGTCATAAGAAACTGACGGTAGGAGTGATGCATCGCGTCGATGAACTTGCCAACCGTCCTCAAGGGTTTATTCCGAGGAATGCCATTCCCTCCATTCACCTCATCCCTTTGGAGGAGGTCATTGCGGAGGCGCTGGGTCATCGGGTTGGGACAAAGGCGGTCGACGCTGAATACGAGAGGCTGGTGGAGAGAGGAGGTTCCGAATTTCAAATCCTCCTTGAGAACACCCCGGATGAGTTGGCTTCCTTTGTCCCGGCCAAGATTCGGGAGGCGATTGTCCGAATGAGGCAAGGAAAGGTGTCGATCATCCCCGGCCACGACGGCGTTTATGGAAAGATCACCCTTTTTCCCGAAGGAAGAGAAGGGGAAGAATTGAAAGAGCAGCTGAAATTGTTTTAGACCTACCTAATGTTTGAGGCTATAGGCAAATTCCTTCTTAGCCTCCGACCTTCACCCTCTTGGCTCCAATGGTTTGTATGTCACCCCCCCCAGTTGCAGAAATGAACCCACTCCCTGTCTTTCAAGAATCCTTAGAAATCGGGATCAGCGGAAGTAGATGATTCCTTAAAGAGATATCTGGAGGAGTCCGGGAGTCTGTGTAATCAAGAGAACGTGTATTTTTTCCAGAGCCTCTTTTAAAAATGGATTGACAATAGTCCTTTTAAGTATTAAGAATTATCATCGCAAAAATGAATGGGTTGTTTCGACGAAAGATGAAGAAACTCAACCTGAAAGAAAGAGAGTATTTTGCCTGCGGAAGAGAGAGCAGCAGGGAGGAGATAGGTCGATGAGAATGAAATGGATCGTTGGATTCATGTTATTCGCTTTATTCTCCGGAGGTTCTGTCTTGGCACAAGGATCTCAGGAACCTCTGACTCTTGAGGAGAGCATCAAGATCGCCATGGAGAGAAGCCTGACACTTCATTCTGACGCGGTAGGGGTTGTTGGTTCCGAGTTTAGACGTAAGGAGGCGATCACAAATTTCCTTCCTCTATGGACAGGGGAATACGGCTATACCGGATATAGCTCACCTTTTACATTAGGAGCCACAACAGGAGTCAGAACGATCAACTTTCCAGGTGGGGGGGGCATACCCAGCATGAGCATCAGTGTTCCTGTAAGTGTTCCTGTCACGAGCAGAGATGTTTACAATTTTAGTACCACTCTTGCCCAGCCCCTTTTCACGGGAGGATTGAACCTGGCCAATTATCGCTTGACGAAGTTAGGGGTCGATCTCTCAAAAGAGACGTTGGAGACGGCAAAGCGGGACTTGGTGCTTCAGGTGAGGGTAGGGTACTTCAATATCTTAAGGGCAGAGAAGTTCTTGGCAGTGGCGCAGCAGCAGGTCAAGCAATTCGAGGCTCAACTCGATGTAACGAATGCCTTCTTTGAAGTTGGTATTGTTCCCAAGAATGATGTCCTTTTGGCTGAGGTGAATCTGGCCAATGCCAAGCAGTCACTGGTCAAAGCAGAGAATGATTTGGCTACGGCCAAGGCCTCATTCAACATACTGCTCAGGAGAGAGATCAATATGGCCTTCGAGGTAGTGGATATTCTCGAATATAAAGCTTTTCCGCTTACGTACCAGGAGTCTATCGAGGAGTCACTTCGGCAAAGGCCGGAGATAAAAACAGCCCAGTTGAATATCAACCAGACCAAGGAGGGTGTGAAGGTTGCGAGAAGTGGTTTTTTCCCGACGATCAGTCTTCTGGGTAATTATAATCGTATCTCCGACGATATCAACCTGAGCGGAGGGGAAAAGTTTGGAGACAATTGGTCGATTCAAGCTTTAGCCACGTTTACTCTGTGGAATTGGGGGAACACCGCCTTCAAGGTCGGTGAGAACAAAGTGAAAGTCACCCAGGCTGAGGACGCAATGGCCCAGCTGATCGACTCGATCACATTGGAAGTGAGGGATGACTATCTCAACATGCAGGTTGCAGAGAAAAATATACGCGTTGCAGAAGTGGCCATTGCACAGGCTGAAGAGAATGTAAGGATGAACGAGGAGAGATATAAATATCAAGTGGCGACACAGACGGATGTTGTCAATGCCGTGACCTTGCTTGCCCAGGCCCGAGTCAACTATTACGGCGCACTAAGTGATTTCAACGTCGCCAAGGCCCAATTAGAACGGGCGATGGGAAGGATGTACCCATAGCAAGTAAAGGTAGAGAAGGAGAGAGCTGTTAGACACGAACACCAAGGGCGGTTGCACAGTGAAGTGGTCCTTTCCATTCGGAAATTCTTGTCGAATTGGTCGCCAAACTTGTCGAAGCTCTTTATTCATTGAAATCTTAGAGGAAAATATTTCCTGCTCTAAAAGGTTCGACAAATCATTCCGGTTTGAAGCTAAGTCTTAAGCCTCCCTCTCTTACAAGAATGAATCTTGTCAAACTGTCATGAGCATGAAATCTTTGAATATTCCAGACAAATCAGGTTCTCGAATTCTTTTGAAAATGGATTGGCGCAGAAGTTGCTTTTGCCTATTATGTCATGCTCTTGTGTGTTGTACCGAATGAAACAGGCAATAGGAGGTGGCGCCAATGAAAAATTTCGATGATCGCTATGGGACTGGTAGCTATGTTTTTTAGGGGTGTCTTTTATGTCGACGCACGAAACCTAGGTGCTGGTCCAAAACATGAGCAGACGGGGGTCTACTCAGGGAAGTTAAGCTGCTTATCGCGATGACTTCAGATGCATCACGTAGAACTGTTAAAGGAGGAAGACATTAGAAGGTATGAGTAGAATCCATCCCTTGCTGTTTGTTGAAAATACCACTAACAACCTTAGATTACTAACAAAAGGAGGAGAGGAGAGTGTTATGAAGAACTGTAGAGGATTGTTCATTTTAGCCATATCGGTGACATTATTAGTGACAATGTTTGCCCTGTCAGCGTTTGCCTTACCGACTCGTAGCGAACTCCGGACCGCTTTAAAAGCCGCGGTTGCGGAGGAGAATGGAGGCTTTGGCTTTGATGTGTGGGCAACTATTGTTGACAGGGATGGGGTCGTCAAAGAAATCGTCTTCTCAGGTACAGCACGAGGCGATCAACGGCCGGGTGGCCGGGTCATGTCGGCCCAGAAAGCTAACACAGCCAATGCATTTAGCCTAACGAGTCTGGCCCTGTCAACCGCGAATCTCTATTCAGCCGTACAGCCGGGCGGCAGTTTGTTTGGATTACAGTTTGGCAATCCTGTTAACCCAGCCGTGGC
>JBEKDJ010000057.1:0-19502 GCA_050014415.1 Thermodesulfobacteriota bacterium
CGGGTGTGTCTCCCTATCCGAGAAAACTCTGAGACCGGGCTCACCGGAAGACCTCCCAGGTTGCTACGCCATCTTCCCGTCTACGCCATGGGAGTCGGTGCATAAGATTGAGGCCACCATCAGAGGAAGAGGTTCTTCCTCGCTGCTCGGGGTCACCAAGGGTGAACCATCGGAGCGTTGGCTTCAGAGTCTCTTGCTTGCCCCTGAAGGATTCATCCTGTTTGATGCAGAGCGCCGGGAAAGCGGAATTACAGTACGAAAGGCAGTGGCTCCCTTCGATTCATCGGCCTTTGCCAAAGGGCTGATGGAGGATGTGGCCCTCCTCTTTCTTCCCCCACAGGTCAAGCCCACAGCATGGGGGAAGGAAATTGATGGGACAATGATTTGCGAGTGGGAAGGCCCTGATGAATCTCATACAGAGATTTCCGGATCGATGGAGAGCGGCTGGCGAATCCTGCGCCGGAATAGACAGGGAAAGGTGGTAAAGAAGGTTGTCCTGAACGGACCCTTTGTCAACGGCCTGGCATCTCGTATGGAACTGCGTACATTTAAACCAGCGTCCTACAGACTAAGGATGACCTTGCTTCAGGCATTCCCTTGATGCCTAAAAAGAGGGGACTGAGAAGAGATTTTTTATTCTAATGTGCTGAGGAAGTTAAAGCCGAAGCTTAGGTCTCCTGGTCTGCGCCTTTCAATTCCCCGAGCAAGGAGTTCTTCCTGCTGAAGAAATAATTGACAACCGATCCGTCCGGATGTTGAGTACTTCCTGTAATCCTCGAAGAAGGACTTTGCTCCATAAGTGAAGATTACAATCAAAAATCTTCGGGTTCCAACTGAGGGGATTAATTGGCAACAAAGTGCTTAAAGAATACTAAAAGCTTCGCGCATATCTCGTGGTCAAGATAGGCATGACAAAGGTAGGATTTTTAGTAATATAAACAACAAGAGTAAATAGGCCCAATCGATACGAGCGGGGAAACCAGTTTAGTGGGGTGAATTCCGGTATTGCCGGAAAGGATATCCCTTAATCCTAACCCGTCAGCTAACCTCGCAGGCGAGTAAGGGGAGTGAAGAAAAGCTAGGGAATTCGCCCTGGCTTTTCTTTGACCTCATGAAGGAACGAAAGGGTTACAGAGCCTGGATTAATTTCTCTGGGGGTCTAATTCCCCGCAGCTTGCTGCGTTCCCTTTAGAAACTATTGTCTTTGATACCCCGTCCGCTTGCGGCGGGGTAGTTCATATATATTCTGTTTGTGGATTTGGGAAACCAAATATTACTTGACCTAGCAAAGATTTTTGATATGATAGCTCAATACTATTCTATGGATTGGTTATTAATAATGGTACGATAGTGTTATGAATTTAGCGGGAAGTATCATATGGTAAAATTATTCGGTCAGGAATTCAACCGATTCGATTTGCTTCAGAGAATAGGAGATGTTTCACAAATTGCAGGGGTTCGAATCATGAGACTTGAGGACGGGAGCGAAGAAGGTGTGCGCCTCATTGAGGTACGGACTGGAACTGGATTCCGATACAATGTCCTGCCTTCCAGGGGGATGGATGTCTCCTTTGCGGAATATAAGGGAATCCCTTTGTCTTGGCGATCTTGCACACGCGATGTCTCCCCTGCCTTTTACGAGCCAGCAGGAGATGGGTGGCATCGCCTTTTTTATGGTGGCATGGTGATCACCTGTGGCTTAACCAATGTAGGGGCTCCATGCGCGGATCAGGGCGAAGAACTTGGCCGTCACGGAAGGATATCTGCTACACCGGCTGAATCTGTTTATGCGGATGGACAATGGGAGGGAGATGAATATCATCTCATCGTCCAGGGAAGAATGAGGGAGGCAGCTTTTTGGGGCGAGAATCTCGCGATGACCAGGCGTATTCACAGCCGATTGGGTGCATCCTGGTTGAGAATCGAAGATGAGGTTGAAAACCATGGCTTCAGCCCCACACCTTTGATGTTCCTATACCATGTGAATATAGGGTTTCCGCTTATAAGCAAGGAAAGCACTGTCCTCATTCCTTCTAAGAAAGCCATGGCCATGGATCCGTCTGTGAATGCCGGGGGCTTTAACGAATTGCATGATCCCATGCCTGACGCGCTAAGCCAGGTCTTCTACCACGATACCGCTTCTGATCCAGACGGGATCGTGACAGTGGCTCTAATCAATGAGAAGCTTCCGCTCGGGCTCTATATCCGATACAGAAAAGACCAGTTCAAGAATCTGGTTCAATGGAAGATGCTTGGCCAAGGGGATTATGTCTTAGGGATTGAACCTGCCAATTGTCATGTTGAAGGACGGGCCGCGGAACGCGCAAGAGGAACCCTGGAGTTTATTGCTCCGGGTGAAAAGAGGCAGTTTCACCTGGAACTGGGCATATTGGATTCTGAAGCCGAATTCAGGGAATGGAGAACAAAAATAGAACGGCTTGTTTAAGGATATTTGTGAAGTTTCGGGCACGTAATTCAAAAAACATGAGATATGAGATAATATGGCTCAAGAAATGACATATAATGGCGTCAAGGTTACGCTTGCAAAGGATTACTTAGAGCTTAGTAGTCTTGCAGCACAGATAATTTTAAAGAGAATTGAGGCAACACCTAAGTTCAACCTGTTGTTGCCGACGGGAACGACTCCCTTGGGTGTATACAGTATTTTTAAGAGCAAAGACCCGGGATTTTTCAAACATGTAACCTTCTTTAATATGGACGAGTACTGCTTAGGATTTAATGATCAAATAGAGATTATCCCCGAGACACACCCAGCCAGTTATAGACTTTATATGAAACAAAACCTATTTGACTCCATAAGGCCTTCTGCGAGCTATTTCCCGGGTATCGAAAATATAAGTCAATCCGGGCATTATGATGGGATCATCAAGGAGTCGGGCGGGATTGATCTTTGCTTAAATGCTATGGGAGAAGATGGACATACCTTTGGATTCAATTTTCCTGGTACCTCCAGGTATGCGAAGACTCGGTTCGTTCGTATAACGGGCGGAACCAGAAGCACCAATAATAGATTAACAGGATTCGAAACACCTGACTGTGCCATCACCATTGGCTTGACAACTGGGATGGCTGCTCAAGAGATCCTCTTCTTGGTTTCAGGTGAAAGAAAAGCGGATATATTGAGAAAGGTTATATATGCTCCTGAGATAACGCAAGACATCCCAGCGACTCTATTGAGGGGCCATCCCCACTGCCACTGGATCGTAGATGAAAAAGCTGCATGTCGTTTGCCATAGCTCGCTCTTGCAAAAGATGAAGACTAAGGAGCTTAGTAAAAACAACACCCAATCAGGTCCACGCCAGCGAGCCGGAATCTCTGCCTCGCGGGCAGAAAGACACTTTGGCGTGCAGCCCAGTGTCACCCCGTTGGAAGGGATATCAAGATGTTAATGAGACCATTTTCGTTGAATCTCAATTTTAAAACAGGCGAGCTGACACCTTCTGACCGAACCAACACAAGGAAATTAAGTGATATGAGGGGAATGTTCCTCGATCCTGAGTCAGAAATTCGCATTCTTGAAAGAGAGGATCCCATCATCTACTCCTTCAGCGAAAAAATATTGCCTGAAGAAAATGGTCATCTCCAACTTGCCACAACGACCATTCAACCCGGAAAGATCGGAGAGGAATATTTTATGACTAAAGGCCATTATCATAGACGCCCAGATACTTCGGAAGTCTATTTAGGCATGGAAGGAAAGGGCTGCCTTTTAATGCAGACCGTAGATGGAGATTTTGATTCTATTGAGATTCGAAAAGGAGTTGTTGCTTACATTCCCCCTTACTGGGGGCACCGCATGGTCAATACGGGAAAGACTCCTTTTGTCTTCTTTGCCGTCTATCCTGGAGATGCAGGCCATAATTACGGAGATATCGAAAGGACAGGGTTTATAAAGATTCTAGTCGAAAGAGATCAAAAGCCTGTTCTGATCGATAACCCCCAATGGAAACAAAGGGGCTGAAAATCAAGGAAGCGTCCCATCATCTTCTTTAGACCTTCTTGTTCCCCTGAAGGTGATCTGACTTTTTCCAAACCAATCAGAATAAATCCAGCACCTTTCAGTGAGGGATTTGACCCCGCTGAAAGGTTTTTTTAGAAATCTTCATCCCCGTAGCAATCTGCGGGGTACTTGGGAAAGGTGCTGGATAAATTTAACGTTTGATTTTTAACCAAGATAATCTCTTTTTCGTGGAGGTCTTTTGGGTCCAAAAAAAGCTTGACATTTAAGAAATTTATTTCTATAAATATTTTTAAAAAAAGAATTTTTTTTTATTTCAAAAAGTCAATTGAAGAATTCAGTTAAAAGGTAAAGGACTATGACTATCCTGGGCTGAGTCATTTTAGTCCATACGACATTGGGCCGGGCTATTTATGCGGTAGGAGGCAGCAGCGAAGCGGCCAGAATTTCAGGTATTCATATTGAACACACCAAAATTATTGCTTATACTATGATGGGACTATTGGCTGGAGTGGCGGGTATTGTTCTGACAGGCCGTCTCAATTCAGCCAATGCCTTGATGGCGGAAGGAACAGAGTTGCAAAGCATTTCTGCTGTAGTGATTGGAGGAGCCAATCTCTTTGGTGGACAAGGGGGTGTTTTTGGTTCACTCATTGGCGCATTTATCATGGGTTTATTGGGTAACGGTTTGAACTTGCTCAATGTCTCCGCTTTCTGGCAACGAGTGATTATGGGTTTAATTATTATTATTGTTGTTGTTTTTGATCAATGGCGAATAAGACGATTTGCTATCTAATATGAAATAGTAAAACGGACTTTCCCCAGTTTTTTTACCATTGCCAGTGATGGCAGAGTTATTTCGATACGAATTTTTAAATTGACTAAAAAAGGAAATTTATTCGATGAAAAATTCCTCTCTTCCAAAAGACCATATTTTCATTAGAAGCCATGAACCTTCTACGCTTCTTAAGATCAAAGGGGCTTATTCAACATTTAAAAAGGCAGAGCATCGGATCGCTGACGTTATTCTTCGAAATCCAGAAGAAGTGATCAACCTCTCTATTACCGAGCTGGCGGAGAGAAGTGAAGCGAGCGAATCGACCGTGGTAAGGTTCTGCAAGACATTAGGTTACAAGGGGTACTATGAACTAAAGATCGCCCTCGCCCGGGAACTGATTATTCCACCCCAGCAAATTTATGAGGAGATTAACTTAAACGATACGGTCTCTTCAATAAAGAATAAGGTCTTCCAGTCGAACATCTTAGCTCTTCAGGATACGATAAAGATCCTTAACGACCGGGAACTGGAAAGGGCAGTGGAAGTGATTAAAAAAGCCAAGAGGGTTGTCTTTTATGGAATGGCCACTTCCGCAGCGGTGGCTCTTGATTCCGCGCACAAATTTCTCAGGATTAATATCCCCTCGGTTTCTTATTCCGACACGCACATGCAGGCGATTTCCGCTGCTTTACTCGAAAAAGGAGGGGTGGCCATTGGGATCTCTCACTCTGGGAGTAGCAAAGACGTGGTGGATGCCTTAAGGATTGCACGGCAGAGCGGGGCAACGACCGTTTGCATCACCCACCACACGAAAAGCCCTATTACCAAGGTGGCTGACATCAAACTCTATACCGCAGCTCGGGAGACCGCCCTCCGAAGCGATGCAATGACCTCACGGATTGCGCAACTTTCTATCCTTGATGTCCTTTATGTGAGTGTGGCCCTTAGGCGATATGAGGAATCACTGAGGAGCATTGAACAAACGGATGAGGCATTATCGGATAAGAAATTCTAGCCAAAAAATATCTGAAATTTCTACTTCTACATTCGAAGTTAGAAACGATTTTGTGATAAATCCTAAATTCAAAACCCTAACCTCTAAACAAACTCAAAATGGAAGAGACTCAAAACCCAAAACAAACCCAAAATTGAGATTTTGAACACCCCTTTTTTATATAAATGTTAGAGATAGATTCTCAGACCTAAACAAAGATAAAAAAGAGCGCAAAGAGGCCTTTGAATATTGCGCCATGGTGGCCCCGGAGGAAGAGGCCTTTTCATAAGGAGGGATGGCGATGAGGCTAAGGCATAAGGTTTCGATCATCACTGGCGCAGGTGCCGGGATTGGCCAAGCGGCGGCTCTTCTTTTTGCTAAAGAAGGAGCCAAAGTCGTGGTCGCAGACTTCGATCCTAATGCGGGAAAAGAGACGCTAAATCAGATTAAAAAAGACGGAGGAGATGGACTCTTCATCAAGGTCAATGTGACCCGGGTAAAGGATGTAAAAAAGATGGTTGAAGAGACTTTAAAGCACTACGGAAAAATTGATATTCTTGTGAATAATGCGGGTATCTATACAAAAGGCGATGTGGTCACCACCTCAGAAGAGAATTGGGATAGAATTCTCAATGTAAATTTAAGAGGAGTCTACCTCTGTTCCAAATACACGATCCCGGAGATGATCAAAAAAGGTGGGGGATCAATTGTCAATGTGGCTTCTGAGGCAGGTCTGGTGGGCATTAAGAATCAGGTCGTTTATAACGTATCAAAAGCGGCTGTCATCATGTTGACCAAATCCATGGCCATTGACTTTGCCGATAAGGGAATTCGAGTCAACAACGTCTGCCCAGGTACCACGGAGACCCCACTGGTAAGAGTTGCTATTCAAAAGGAGAAGAATCCAAAGAAGGCTCGAAAAGCTTTGGAAGAG
This sequence comes from Thermodesulfobacteriota bacterium, assembly GCA_050014415.1. Taxonomy (GTDB): domain Bacteria; phylum Desulfobacterota; class BSN033; order BSN033; family UBA1163; genus JBEKDJ01. The sequence continues at coordinate 6,687 of JBEKDJ010000057.1, forward strand.
TGCCGGCCGGCAAATCGATTAGGAAAACCTGAAGAGATTGCCTCAGCGATTCTTTACATGGCTTCTGATGAACCGGGATATGCCACAGGTTCTTCACTCGTGATCGATGGTGGATATACTGCCCAATAATTGGAGATACATCTTTTTAGAAAGGACAGATTAAGCAAGTGGAAACAGAAAGGGTGAAGATTTGTGTAGTAGGCATGGGAAGGGCAGGAACCCTTCATGCTAAAAATCTTTTGTATCAAATCCCTCAGTCAGAGCTCATCGCTGTTGTGGATTCTATTCCCTCCCAACTCCAAAAGGCGATGAGTGAATTGAAAGGAAAGGCGAAGGGATTTACAAGCCTGACAGAGGCCCTTGAAAAAGTTGATTTTGATGCTGTTATCATTGCCACTTCGACCTTCACCCATGCCGGCCTCATTGAAGAGGCTGCCAAGGGGGAAAAGCACATCTTCTGTGAAAAACCCCTCGCGGTGATGTTAGAGGAATGCGAGAGGGTCATTGAAGTGGTAAAGAGTTCAAATATAAAATTCCAGATTGGCTTCGTGAGACGGTACGACTCTGCCTTCCAGGAGGCAAAACGAAAGATTGAGGAGGGCCTTTTAGGTGAGATCGTCCTGATCAAATCGACTGGCAGAGGTCCTGGACTCCCTCCTGAGTGGGCCTGGGATATTCGGAAGAGCAATGGAATGCTGGCTGAGGTTAATAGTCACGACTTCGATTCGATCCGCTGGCTAATAGCGAGTGAGTTTAAGCGAGTATATGCTGAGGCGGGAAATTTCAAGACACCGGAGGTCAAAAAGAAATATCCTAATTTCTATGATAATGCCGTTGTCACAGTACGATTCGAAAACGGAGCCATGGGTCTGGTGGATAGCAGTTGTCCTGCAGGTTATGGATATGATGCGCGAGTGGAGATCCTTGGGTCGAAAGGAATGATGCAGATCGGCGAGCTAAAAAATAAAGGTGTCACCCTCTGCACCCAAGAAAAAGGAATCACCTCATCGGCTTACCGGGGTTGGCCGGAGCGTTTTGAAGAGGCCTACCCCGCCGAGATCCGCACCTTTATTCAAACGATCCTTGAAGACCGCACTCCTTCCCCGGATGCTTATGATGGTTTGCGAACCGTAGAGGTGGTGCTTGCTGCGAATCGTTCGATTGAGACAGGAGAGGTTCAAGAGGTAAAGAGAATTCTATGAAGGCCGTCTTGTGCAAGGGCATCGGATCATTAGAAGTGAAGGAGGTCCCCACTCCAAAGGTTGAACCAGGGGGCGTTTTAATCCGGGTCATGGCTGCAAGCCTCTGCGGAACCGATCTGAGGATTCTCGACTTCGGTCATCGCAAAATTCCTGAAGGTACGGAAAGAATTCTCGGCCATGAATTCTCAGGCATCGTTGAAGAGATTGGCCCAGGGGCGGAGGGTTTCCGAGTAGGGGAGAGGGTTGCCGTTGCGCCCAATATCGGATGCGGAGCCTGCGAGCAGTGCGTTCAGGGAAGGGCCAACCTCTGTCCCCAATATGAGGCATTTGGCATCTCCCTCGATGGTGCTTTCGCTGAATGGATCCATATCCCAGCCAAAGCCGTACTCCAGGGAAATATCGTCAGTATTCCAGAGACCCTCTCCTTTGAAGAGGCAGCACTGACCGAACCGCTTTCCTGTGTCCTTAACGGTTTGGAGGCCTGTCAGATTCGATACGGGGATGCCCTTCTCATCTTTGGTGCAGGCCCCATCGGTCTCATGCATCTGATGTTGGGCCGAATCTCAGGAACCCGGAAGGTGATCGTTGCTGACATTGTGGAGGAGAGACTCCGACTTGTAAAAGAACTGGGAGGCGATGCCATCCTCGACTCACGAGCAAGGGATTTCAAGGAGAAGGTTCTTTTCGAGACCGAGGGAAAAGGTCCTGATGTGATCATCACAGCCTGCCCTGTTCCCGAGGTCCAGGAAATAGCATTAGAGATAGCTGCTAGGGAGGGCCGGATCATTTTTTTTGGTGGCCTGCCTCAAGGGAGGGAAACGATCCATTGTCCATCGAACCTCATCCATTACAAGAACCTAAAGGTGACGGGGGTTACCGGAGGTTCGAATATTCAATTTCGCAGAGCTCTGAGTCTTGTGGCTTCGAAGCGAATTGATTTAAAACGTCTGATTACCCATTCCTTTGACATTGGACGAGCAAAAGCAGCCTTTGAAGTGGCTAAGGGGGGTGAAGGATTAAAGGTGATCATTCATCCCAATATCCAAAGGGGGGCAAATTGAAAAAGCTCTTGCTCGGTATCGACATCGGAACCACTGGTACAAAAGCTGCTCTTTTTAATCGTGATGGGGAGTTGCTTAGCCAAGGACTTGAACCTTCTCGACTGATCCAGATCCGTCCCGGTGTCGTTGAACAAGATCTGGATGAGATCTATGAAGAAACGGTGCGAGCAGTCAGGCGATGTCTTTCAGCAACCTCTGAAGATCCCAAAGATGTGGCTGCAATCTCCATCAATGGCCAAATGGCGGGTATCTGTGGCATCGATGAAGATTGGAACCCTGTCACCCCTTACGACTCCTGGCTCGACACCCGGTGCGAGCCCTTTGTTAGGATGATGATGGACCTGGCCGGAGACCGGATCATACAGCTCTCAGGAGGTCCAGCCTCTTTCAATCATGGGCCAAAGATCCTCTGGTGGAAGAATGAGAAGCCAGAGAGCTATCAACGGATCTCCAAATTCGTGATGCCTTCTGTCTATGTTGCAGGAAAGATGGTAGGCCTAAAGTCGGAAGAAGCATGGATCGATTATACCTATCTCCATTTCTCCTGTTTGAGTGACCTGATGGAGAAACAATGGTCTAAGGAACTTTGTGCCCTCTTTGATATCGACCTCAGGAAGTTACCAAAAATTTTAAATCCATGGGATCGGATCGGTGACCTCTCTGAAAAGGAGGCCAAGGAGTTTGGCCTTGTGCCAGGAATACCCATTGCCGCCGGTTGTGGAGATACGGCTGCGACAGTCTTAGGAGGGGGTATCGTTCGACCGGGAATGGCCATTGATGTGGCCGGAACAGCCTCCTGTCTTATCACCTGCACGGACCGTTTCACCCCTGATGTGAAGCACCGGACAGTGATGTGGCCAAGAGGGGTGATCCCAGGTTTATTTACGCCCATTGCCTATATCAATGGTGGGGGGCTCAACCTCGAATGGTTTAAGGATCAATTTGGCCAGGCCAGTTTTCAGGAACTCGATCGACTCGCCGAAACATTGGGACCCGGGGCAAACCGCCTTCTCTCCATTCCCCATTTTGGCGGAAGGGTATGCCCCAACGATCCTCATCTGAGAGGTCTCTGGATGGGATTTTCGTGGAACCATCGGAAGGAACATTTCTATCGTTCCCTCCTCGAATCGATCGCTTTTGAATATGCTTTTTATCTTAAGATTCAGAGAGACCTTCAACCGGAGCAACAATTTGAAGAGGTACGGGTTATTGGAGGGGGAGCAAAATCGAGGGTCTGGAACCAGATCAAGGCAGATGTTCTCCAAATCCCTTATGTAAGGTTAGAACAGGAAGAGTTTGCCACGTTAGGGGGAGCGATCATTGGAGGCCGTATGGTTGGTTTTTGGGATGATCTTGTAGAAGTGGCCACTCGATTTGCCAAACCAGGAGGTCGGATTGATCCGATAAGGGAAAATTCGATCCATTATCAAAAGCTTTCCGATCTTTATGAAGAACTCCTCCATCGAATGAAAGAGCTTTTTGAAAAGTTAAGTCAGGGATGACTTTAGAAATTTATCCCTGTAAAGGAATATCCGATTGTCCTCATGCAACAGAAGCATTCCATCTTTTCCAAGTGGATCCTATAACGTTTGAAAGGGAAATTTCATGGTTCGAGGTGGATATGCAGGGAAAATCCTGAGAATTGACCTGAATCACTTAAAAACTTCTGAAATGGATTACCCTGAGGAGTTAAGAAAAAAGTTTCTGGGAGGAAGGGGAGCGGCTGCTTATCTCTATTATCAGGAGATGCCTGCTAAGTTCGATCCATTGAGTTCGGATAATAAGATCTTTATTATGACAGGACCTCTTACCGGAATGCCGGTTCTTGCCAGCACTAAAATGAATCTGGCGACCCGGTCACTGGATACTGGACATTATCTCTGTTCCAATTCCAGTGGAAATTTTGGTCCTTACCTGAAATTTGCTGGATACGATGGCTTGATTCTTGAAGGACAATCCCCTTCTCCTGTTTCCCTAATCATTGGAGATGACGGAGTGAAATTCCAGGACGCCTCCTATCTATGGGGAAGATTAACAACAGAGGTCGATGAATACTTCAAAGAGGCGTTAGGGGGTAAAAGGGTCGGTGTGATGTCTATTGGGCCTGCGGCAGAACGGGGAGTCAGAATTGCCTGTATTCAGGTCGATGGGAGGAGCTTTGGCCGGGGTGGGGCAGGAGCGGTCATGGCTTCAAAGAACGTAAAAGCACTCGTCTCTCACGGAACAAAAGACACCTCCATTGCCAATCCTGAGGCCTTGAAAAGAGAAATCACCCAGGCGGGGAAAGACGTTCGCCAATCCAAGCATACTCATACCACTCATGGAACAGCCCAGTATACGGAGGTGATTAATGAATTGGGATGTTATCCCACCCGTAATTTTCAAACTGCCGTATTCGATGGGATTGAGACCATCAGCTCAGTCTACATGAAAGAAAATTATTTTGTTCGGAACAAGGCCTGCTTTAGGTGTCCCATTGGCTGTGCACAGATCTGTGTGGTTAAGGAGGGCCCATTCAAGGGAGCCCAGAGCGATCCTGAGTATGAAACGATCGGTGCCTTTGGTGGTCAATGTGGGGTGAGCGATTTTGGTGCCATCATTGCAGCGAATCAAATCTGCGACGAAGAGGGTATCGACACCATGACCACAGGGACCTTAATCGCCTTTGCCATGGAGTGTTTTGAAAGGGGATTGATTTCAAAAGAGGAGACCCAGGGGCTCGATTTACGTTTCGGAAATGCAGAAGCCATGGTGGAAATGGTACGCCGGATTGCCAAAAGAGAAGGGTTAGGAAATCTTCTGGCAGATGGATTTTCCGAGATCAAAAAGAAGCGACCTGAATTGGAATACTACATGATGCATGTGAAGGGCATGGCCTTCGCCCACTACGAACCGAGGGGATTTCATGGAATTGGCTTGGGCTTTGGGACTTCCAGCCGCGGGGCCTGCCACAATGTGGGAGGCTGGACCATTCGAGATGAACTGATCACCAAAGAGTACGATCGCTTTGCCACAAAGGGGAAAGGCCGTTTGGTTCAGACCCTCCAAGACAATCGTGCCTATATCGACTCCCTTGGCATCTGCACTGTTGTCCGGGGTGCCCTTGGGTTTACTGATAACCCAACGGGAAAGATTTTAGAATTTGTGACTGGTTACGATTTCACCCCCGAGTTGATGACGATCGGGAGCAGGATCTGCACTCTGGAAAGACTTCTCCTTAACCGAGAAGGGATAACCAGAAAGGACGACTTACTCCCACGACGCATCATGGAAGAGCCCCTGCCCGAGGGGATGGCAAAGGGAAGGGTCATCACACCGGAAATGTATGATGAAATGCTCGATGAGTATTACCAGGTTCGGGGATGGGACAGCGACGGTGTGCCAAAAAAGGAAACACTCTCGGCTCTTTCGATTCCGTAGGGCGTTTCCTGCACGTGGTGGCGTTTTCGAAGCGGTTGTGCTCAGAGATAGTACCATTTGAAGGCCTACGACTGACAATGGGCAACTGACAGCGCCAGAAAGAGCGGAAAGGAGGCAACATGGAGTCAAAGTACAGAGTTCTCATTACATCAACGTCTTTCGGCAAAGCAGATCCCCTTCCTCTTCAGCGGCTGAAAGAGTATGGTTGTGAGGTCATAGAGAACCCCCACGGAAGGCCCCTGAAGGAGGATGAGCTGATACCTCTTTTGGCCGATGTGGACGGTGTCATTGCCGGTCTAGATGAATATACGGAAAGGGCGATCAAGAGTTCCTCAAGACTCAAGGTGATTTCCCGCTACGGCGTTGGTGTGGATAAGGTGAATTTGAAAGCAGCGGAGGCTTGTGGCGTCAAGGTGACCACCACCCCCGGGGTCAATACGCAGGCCGTGGCGGATCTGACCATGACATTGATGCTGGCGGTGGCTCGTAAGGTTCCGAAAGCAGATGCCAGTGTAAAGGAGGGCAAGTGGGAGAGGATCTTCGGACATTCCCTGTATCAAAAGAAACTCGGCTTGGTAGGGTTGGGCCAGATTTCCAGGGCTGTCACCAAGAGGGCCAAAGGGTTTGATATGGAGATCTCTGTATTTACACGTTACCCTGATGCTTCCTTTGCAGAGGCGATGGGAGTTCGATACGCTGATTTTGATGAGCTTCTCGAACAGTCAGACTTCTTGTCCCTCCACTGTGTCCTGACAGAGGACCGAACTGAGATAATCGGTTATGAACAGCTGAAGAGAATGAAACCCACGGCCTATCTGATAAACACTGCCCGGGGGGCATTGATCAACGAAAATGGTCTCTATCGCGCCTTGAAGGAGGGGGTCATCGCTGGGGCAGCACTGGATACGTATGTTAACGAGCCACCGAAGGTAAGTCCACTGCTGACACTGGAGAATATTGTGACAACACCCCACATCGGGTCTTATACGTATGAAGCTGTTTTGGAAATGGGATTGATGTCTGTGAAAAATCTGATGAAGGAGCTGGAAGGAGGGAAACAGAGATGATCAAGAAAATTGAAATCCTGAACCGGATTGTGGAAACCGGCGTAATTGCTGTCGTCCGGGCCGAGTCGGCAGAACAGGCTGTCAAAGTCATTGACGCCGCTCGGGAGGGCGGGATTCTCGCCCTTGAAGTCACGATGACTGTGCCGGGAGCCATCGACGTGATAAAGGAAATATGCAGTAAATACGGGGGTGGCGATGAGATCATCGGGGCCGGAACAGTACTCGATGCTGAGACAGCCCGCATGGCTATGCTGGCCGGCGCCCAGTTTATCGTTGGCCCCACCCTGAATGCCGATATGATACGCATTTGCAACCGCTATCAGATCAATTGCATCCCAGGGACAATGTCGGTCACTGAAATCCTGCAGGCCCTTGAACTGGGGGCTTCGATTGTCAAGATCTTTCCTGGGAGCCTCTTGAAACCAGATTTTGTCAAGAACGTTCATGGGCCCATTCCTTACGCCCCATTGATGCCTACCGGTGGTGTCACAGTTGAAAACGCTCCAGAGTGGATTCGAGCTGGCGCCGTCGCTATCGGTGTGGGAGGCGACCTCACAAAGGATGGTCTTGCCAAAGGTGATTACTCCCTGATCACAAAAAAGGCTGAGGCTTATGTCAAGGCCGTTCGGGAAGCGCGATCACGGTGAGGACAGGGGAACCAGAGGCCAGCAGGGCAAACACATCTTACTAAAAAAGCCCATGGCCACTAAAGTCGATTGGTGCGCAACCATAAATGCCGAAGTTAAAAAAATAACGTGAAACTCCAAATGGGTTTCATGCGCCGATTTGATCCAGCCTTTGTTCAGGGCAAAAAGATCATAGAGTCGGGGGAGCTGGGTTGGGTCATGATTATCAAGTCGACGGGAAGAGGGCCCGGGCTTCCTACTCCCTGGGCCCGTGATCCATCCAAGAGCAACGGGATGCTGGCCGAGGTCAACAGCCACGATTTCGATTAGGTCCGCTGGTTGAGAGACTCGAGAAGACGAGGAAGCTCGGAGCCGATCATGTAATCAATCCACACATGTGCAATCTGAAAAAAGCCGTCCTCGACCTGACCTCTGGCCAGAGGACCAACGTCATTGTTACGGCTTGCCCGGTCCATTCGGTCTAGGAGCAATCCATCGAGTTTGCTGCTCCGTTTAGGCGGATTTGTTTCTTCAGAGGCCTTCCCCCTGAACAACCCAAGATCACGATTAACTCCAATCTCATTCACTATCGAAACCTGATTATCACTGGAGTTCCAGGAGGCTCCAATTCCGCATACAGAACAGGGCTGAAGCTCTTGGCCTCAAAGAAAGTCGACCTGATGGAGGTCATTTCGACGAGCTTCCCCTTTTCCAAGGCTTATGAGGCCTTCCAGATGGCCCGGAGTAGAGACGCAATGAAAGTCATGCTTAAACCGGATGGCTAAAGATCAATTCGGTGAAAATCGTGGCCCGAAGCAGAGGTCTTGGTGGAGTTTATCCTCACAATACTGGCTCGGGAGGGAACCCCTTATTGAACAGATAACCAGCATTGACCCCTTTTCCTTTGCTATCGACGCCCGGTCGGGAATCATCATCCCTCATGCCAACCTGATTCAACGACGTCTCTCCCACATGAAAGGGATGTTTGTGGATGAAGCTGCCTTAAAGGCAAGGCTTGAGATCGAGGAATCGACTTCAGGAAACTCCAGAAAAAAAAGCTTGACATTTTAGGAAATTATTTCTATAAAATTTATTAAAAAAGGAAATTATTTTTATTTAGAAGGGGCAATTGAAGAATTCAGTTAAAATTTCAATCGGCATCTCATAAAGACAGAAGGAATTCCAAAAAAAATAACGAGGCGTCAAGCACAAGAAAAAAGTAGAGTCAGATTCTTGATAAGAGAAGAACTACAGGACCGGGGAGGAGGTGGTGAGATTAAAAATAAATTGGTCCAGAAGGCGAGGGGAAGGAAAGTTTTTCAAAAGAGAAAAGTTGAAAGATTATTTCCTCTTTTGGAAACTTTCCACAAAACAATCAACCATGCCCAAAATAGGGCCAGGAGGAGGTAAAAAATGAAAAGGTCGAAAGGTATGGGGCTGAAGACGGCGATGATGCTCGCAATCATCGTGGCCATCATCGCGGTAACGAGTGTATATCCGGTAACAAGCCAGGCAGAAGAAATGAAATTTAAACACGGAAAGACCGTATGGCTCTTAATGCCATTTACCGGTGAATATTGGTGGAATACGATCGTAGAGTATATAGGGAAAGCAGTAAAGCTTGATGGTTGGAACTTCAACTTTGCCACTGCAGATGGATCGGACACAACGCAATTCGATCAAATAACTACCTATGCACAAAAGGCCGATATTTTGTTCGTCTTTCCCACCAGCTTTACTGCCATAAATGAGGCTGTAAGGATAGCAGAAGAGCAATACCACTGTCCCGTAGTCTCATTTAAAGGCTATATAACGGGGAAAAGTCGTTTTTGCGAAATGTACGACGACCTGGGTGCAGGAGAATTGATGGCCAAGGAAGCAGTCAAGTGGATAAAGGACAAATACGGCACAACAAAGGGTAAGACTGTGATTGCCGTCAATGGAGATCTTAAACAGAGCGGCTGGAAATTGAGACAGGACGGATTCGATTGGATCAAGGCAAATCATCCAGAAATCAACTATATAGCAATCCAGGGCGGTCTATCGCCTGAGGGATGGGCAGATGTTGCAGATGCCTGTATTGCGGGGGCCGGATCGGATGCCGCTGCAATACTTTCGGGAAGCGATGGCCCCTACCTGCTGGGTACTATGAATGCATTAGCAAAATATGGCAAACTGTACTACATAGGAGACCCAAAGCATATATTCGTAGCCAGCATCGACGGAAAACCATCGACGTTGGCGTGGCTAAGACAGGGGTATGTTGACTCGGTCTATTCGCAAGTCCCTGATGCCATATCTTTTTCAGCGTGGGAGGTAGCGAAAAAATACATTTTGAAAGATGCATCATATCAGTATCCACCGTACAAAATGCCCGAAATCCCGGTGCCACTCACGGTTAAGCAACCCGAAGGCTGTTATTGGGGTGGCAAAGACTTGGTTATGAAAATAGAAACATTTCCGTATTCCAAGACCGCTATAGGCAGAACGCCAGTCCCTCGTGTCGATAAGAACAACGTTAATACATGGGATTTATATGGAAATAGTATCATTAAGTTGCTCGGTGAAGATATAAAGCCTACCCCAACATTTGCAGCTAAAGGAACAGAACCAGCATGGTCCAAGAAACTCATAAGCGAATACAAAAAATGGGTTGGGAAATAGCTGGTCAGCTAGTGCTTCGACCGCATTAGTTACTAACCGAACAAAGTTCTGCCGTAATGTTCCCCTCCGTGGGAACATTACGGCAAGGAGGAATAAGTACAAGTCATTTTGCGTCTGGTGCCCACTTGCACCTGATCAGGATGAGACAGCTAGAGGTGGGCTTCAATTCCTGAGAAGAAAATTAGGATCGGGGGTTTAGAATGAAAGGAGCTGGCCCACTATTGGAGGTGAAGAATATTTCGAAGAATTTTGGTACAGTCAGGGCTCTTAGTAATATTTCATTTGATCTTAAGGGGGGCAAGATTCTGGGACTGGTTGGAGATAATGGTGCCGGGAGGACTACTCTCCTGAAAATTCTGAGTGGTGGCCTTCAACCATCCGGCGGAGAGATTTACATCAAGGGTCAGGAAACACAGTTCAAGGGCCCTGCTGACGCGATGAAAAAAGGAATAGCGATCGTCTACCAGTTTCTCGAACTAGTGGACATCGCGACGGTATGGGAAAATTTCTTCATGGGCAGGGAACTGACTAAAAGAATAGGCCCGCTTGTATTCCTTGACGTAGAAAAGATGAAGCGTTTAACAGCAGAATCGATCGCGAAATATGGCCATACATTCAACATAGAGCGTGAGATCGGAGAACTCTCCGGGGGACAAAGACAAATTATAGCAGTCACCAGGGCCATCGAAGCGAATCCCGAAATCCTTTTGCTAGACGAGCCCACCCAGGGCTTATCGAAAAGAGTCATAAAAGATATTTTTGATCTCCTAAGAAAGGCTAAAGAAGAGAAAGATACCTCAATTATCATCACCGGTCAGTGGTATGAACAGGTGAGTGATTTAATTGACGATGTAAAAGTCCTTAGGAGGGGCGAGGTTGTCGGCCATTTTAATACCGAATCCGCTGACAGAGTGAAGATCTTTAAACTCGCAATGGGTTTGGCCAACTGATAGGATCTTGGATTTGCTGTAGCAGGTAGCGGGAGGAGCGGATCTTTAATTATGATGGAAGTGAGGAATATCTCGAAGAATTACGGCACAGTCAGGGCTCTCAGCAATGTGTCATTTGATCTTGAGAGAGGTAAGATTCTGGGATTGGTTGGAGACAATGGCGCTGGGAAGTCAACTCTCCTAAAAATCCTGAGTGGTGATCTTCAACCGTCCGGCGGAGAAATTTACATTGAGGGAAAGAGCACACGGTTCAAGAGTCCAGCTGACGCGATGAAAATAGGAATAGCGATCGCATACCAGTTTTTAGAATTAGTTGACAGTGCGACGGTATGGGAAAATTTCTTCATGGGCAGGGAGCTCACCAAAAGAATAGGCCCCCTGGTGTTCCTTGACATAGAAAAGATGAAGCACTTAACAGGAGAAGCAATCGCGAAATATGGCCCTAAATTAGACATAGAGCGAGAAGCAGGGGAACTCTCTGGAGAGCAAAGACAAATTGTAGCAGTCACCAGGGCCATCGAAGCGAACCCCGAAATCCTTTTGCTGGACGAATCTTTTACTCTATTGTCTCTGGAGGGAAGAGAGGAGATCGTTAATTTCCTCAGAGAAGTTAACAAAACGAGCGAAATCACTATGGTCATAGTTTCTCACGATTTAGACTTGGTCAAGGAATTGAGCCATTACATAATGGTGCTGAGAGGTGGTGAAAAAATGTTTTTTGGCCGCACTGATGAAATTGATATCGATGAAATAGTAAGGTACATGCTCCCATAAGACGAACTTAATCAAAAATCATCGTCTTATAGGGCGTGGTTACTAAGGACTCGTTGCGGGCAAGTCTCGCTCTTGACCGAGGGATAAACATCATGCTGATAAGTATAAATTGCAGATACTTTGAAAATGATCGTGCGCTGGAAGTGACACAATATTTATAGGAGGTAAAGCTTTTGAAAGCAGCGAGATACTTGTTAGGGGCTGTTCGGACTAATTTAGTGGAGTACTATACTTGGTTCTTATTCGTAGGGATTTACCTTGTTACAGGTATTTTCGTTCCCTACCTCTTCACGTCTGCAACCTTATCAAATGTGCTGGTCCAAGGAACAACAGTATGCCTTCTTTCTATTGGTATGGCGTTTGTTATGTTAGTCGGAGAAATTGATCTTTCCATAGTTGCCGTGGCTGCGTTTTCGCCCATGGCGGGAATACTCTCATGGGAAATAGGTTTTCCGGTACCCGCTGCCATCTTATTGACACTTTTAATTGGATGCGGAATAGGACTTTTTAATGGATTGATGATTACAAAACTTAGGATCCCGTCATTAGTTCAAACGGTCGCAATGTGGTGGATGTTGGGAGGAATTGTCCTAATTATCACACGAGGCGAGGCGAAGGCTGGGCTCCCGGATACATGGATGTTGCTGGGGAGGGTATTTATAGGTCCAATTCCACTACTTGTCTTGTTCTTTATCATAGTTGTTATCGTTGCGATAATATTCGCCAGGCGTACGGTGACTGGTAGAAGACTGTACCTAGTTGGGGGGGACTGGGAAGCGTGCAGTGCGATGGGAATTCCCGTCGATAGAATTAGGATCATTTCATTCATGATTTCTGGATTTTTTGGAGCATTGGCGGGGTATGTCCTCTCAGCTAGAATGGGGTTTGTATCAGCTAGATTTGCAGTAGAGTGGCTTATGCCCGCTATCGCGGCTCCGGTGATAGCTGGGGTTAGTCTAACAGGGGGGAGAGGCAATCTTATCAATGTCATTGCCGGAGCCTACTTGGTTCAACTTATAGTCATGGTTATTAGGGCAGGAGGAGTCGGCGGA
>JBEKDJ010000058.1:0-19357 GCA_050014415.1 Thermodesulfobacteriota bacterium
TCTCTTCATCGTCTCCGGATGCCTTCCCCAACGTTATGGGGAGATTCTGGAAAAAGAATTGCCAGAGGTGGATCTCTTCGTTGGCACTGGGGCGTTTCAAAAACTCCCCCGGCTCTTGAATCACCAACCGAAGAGAAGGAGCTTCCTCTCCGGTTCGACTTTCCTCTACGGTTCCAAGACACCTCGGATCCTATCCACCTTGCCTTCTTTTGCCTATATCAAGATCGCAGAGGGTTGCTCCAAGACCTGCACGTTCTGCACAGTACGAAAGATCAGAGGCCCTTATCGAAGCAGAAGGCTTCGATCTGTGATAGAAGAGAGCAAAAGACTTGCAGATCAAGGGGTCAAAGAACTGATCCTCATTGCGCAGGATACCACTGCCTATGGAGAGGATCTTGGAGATGGGACCAATTTGGAAAGACTTCTGAAAGGTCTTGCAAAAATAGAAGGGTTATGTTGGATCCGAATCCTATATTCTTATCCAAAAACAAACTACTTCACAGAGGGACTTCTTGAGCTTATCTCCCAGGAGGAGAAGATTTGTCCTTACCTCGATCTTCCCCTCCAACACATTGACGATGAAATCCTCAGACGAATGGGACGAAGTTCGAGAAGTCATGAAATTCGGAGTCTTCTCCAGAAGATTAGAGCCTTAATCCCAGCGGTCAGCCTTCGATCATCCTTAATTGTAGGGTTTCCAGGAGAAACGGAAAAGCAGTTCAAGACACTTTTGGACCTTGTTGAGGAGATCCAGTTCGATCACCTCGGGGCTTTCAAATACTCTTCCGAGGAGGGAACACCTGCTTGCCGACTTCGAGGCCAGATCCCAGAGGATGTGAAGGAAGAACGTTTGAGAAGCCTGATGGAAATCCAAAAGGGGATCTCTCTAAGGAAGAATCGACAGATGGTGGGCAAGAGAGTTAAGGTCTTAGTGGAAGGGGCAGATCGCCAGAGAGGAACCCTGAGAGGCAGACTCCAAACCCAGGCCCCTGAAATTGATGGCCTCGTTTTTTTGAAAGGCAAGGCTCAACCTGGCGACTGGGTGGAAGCCCTCATCACCCAGGCCCTCCCTTACGATCTTGTAGGCCAAATCGAAAAAATCCTATGAATTTAGCTGCTTGAGAGAACTTGCCTTCCTTTGTCACTGAGTGCCAATTTCACAAAGATGGGGTCAAGCAATATCCAATCACCAAACTCCAATCTGCCCACCGCACAAGGCTTTGGCCAGGCGGGTCACGAAGAGATCCCGTTTTTTTGGAACTTCAGTCATCGTTTGGTTAAGGTTGCTTGCCCTGCGCCATATTGTTAGGAACAGGGCTTGGGATATGGTGTCTTAAAACTCATCAAAACCCTTTCAAGAAAGCCAAATTGGGACAAAAACTCCAGCGCAAATTAACCTCCCTTTCCCCCCTTGAGAACCCGCAGAGAGAGAATCGGTCCTTGTCTTGACGGGCATATCAAAATGGGTTAATTTGAAAAATCTTCGACCCAGATAAGACAAATCCTGAATCTTATATTTATTTTTGGCATTTAGAGAGATGGACGAAGCGAGTGAATTGATCCAGCAGAGGATCCGAAAATTGGAGTTATTGAAAAGTGAAGGAACAGATCCCTTCCCTAACAGTTTTAGAGTGACCCATACCTCTGACGACATTCACAAGGCATTCGGGACCATGCCGGATGAGGAGCTGAAATCGGTTGGTGAAACCTTCTTCCTCGCAGGCAGGATCTTAGCGATCCGTGATTTCGGCAAGGCCAGCTTCATCCGGATCCAGGATCGAAAGGGAAAGATCCAGGCCTACATTCAGAGGGATACCCTTGGCGAGAAGGCTTTTCAACTCTTCAAGACATTCGACATCGGCGACTTTGTCGGATTGGAAGGTAAGGTCTTCAGGACGAAGACTCGCGAACTCACCCTTCAGGTTCAAAACCTTCAGCTCCTTGTGAAGTCACTTCGGCCCCTTCCGGAGAAGTGGCACGGCCTTACGGACATCGAGGCTCGGTATCGTTACCGCTATCTAGACCTCATTGCCAATCCTCGAGTCAAGGAGATCTTTCTCACACGGAGCCATGCCATCCAAAAGATCAGGGACTTCTTTACCCAACGGGATTTCATTGAAGTGGAAACGCCGATGATGCACCCCATTCCTGGTGGGGCGACGGCCAAACCTTTCAAAACCTATCACAACGCCCTCGGCATGGAACTCTACATGAGGGTCGCTCCTGAACTCTTTCTTAAACGGCTGGTGATCGGAGGACTCGAAAGAATCTTCGAGATCAATCGCTGTTTCCGAAATGAAGGGATTTCAACCCTGCACAACCCCGAATTCACCATGGTTGAATTCTACCAGAGCTATGCCACCTACCAGGATATGATGGAGATGACCGAGGAACTTCTCTGCTCAATGGTCAAGGAAATCCATGGTGGACTCCGCCTGACCTATCAGGGGAAAGAGATCGATTTTACTCCTCCCTGGAAAAGGATACGATTCAGGGAATCTCTACTGGAGAGTGGAAGACTTGATTCAGCCATTCTGAAAGACCCTTCAAAAGCAAGGGAGGCAGCCAGGGAACTGGGCCTGGAGGTGGGAAAAGGGGCATCCCAGGGGAGGGTCCTGGCTGACCTTTTCAAAGAGGTAGTCGAGCCGCATCTTCTTAAGCCCACCTTTGTCACCCATTACCCGACAGAGGTCTCTCCTCTCTCTCGTCGGAATGGGAGTGATCCGGAGGTCGTGGATCGGTTCGAGCTTTTCATCTCCGGCCGAGAAATCGCCAATGGCTTCTCTGAGCTAAATGATCCCATCGACCAAAGAGAACGCTTTGTTCAACAGTTGAGAGAAAGGAGCGACGAGACCGAATCATTTCTCCGCCTCGACGAGGACTTTCTTCGTGCCCTCGAATACGGGATGCCCCCGACCGCGGGTGAGGGGATCGGTATTGATCGCTGGATGATGATCCTTACGGATGTGCCCTCGATTCGAGATGTCATCTTCTTCCCATTGCTTCGATTGGAGAAGTAGAATCCTATGAGATATGAGTGGTTTATCGGCCTGAGATATCTCAAGGCAAAACGAAAACAGACCTTTATCTCCATCATCACTGTCATCTCAATCGCCGGTGTTACTGTGGGCGTAATGGCTCTGATCGTTGTTCTGGCAGTGATGAGCGGTTTTGAGAAGACCATGAAGGAGAAGATCCTGGGGACCCAGGCCCATCTCATCCTCCAGAAGGCCGATCAAGAAGGTCTGGACCACTATGAGGAGGTGGTGAAGAAGGTTGAGGGAGTGAAGGGGGTGGTCTCAGCAGCCCCATTCATATTGAGTCTGGGGATGCTCTCTTCTGAATCGAATGTCTCTGGAGTCGTTTTGAAGGGGATCGACCCGGATCTCGAGGGTAAGGTGACTGAATTGGCCCACAATATGAAAGCGGGCAGCCTCCAGAACCTAGGGGAGACAGGGGAAGCAAATCCCCGGGGAATCATCCTGGGAGTCGAGCTGGCAAGAATCCTTTCCGTCTCTGTCAACGACCATGTCAAAGTGATCTCTCCTTCCGGCACCCTGACCCCCATGGGGATGATGCCCCAAATGAAGCGCTTTCGTGTAGCGGGGGTCTTTTATTCGGGCATGTATGAGTTCGACAACACGTTTGCCTACATGTCGATTCAAAGTGCTCAGAAGTTTTTCGATATGGATTCTCGTGTGACAGGAATCGAGATTAAAGTCGATGATGTGTATCGAGTGAAGGAGATCGGAAAAGAGATCCGCCATCGGCTGGGATTCCCTTTTTGGACCAAGGACTGGATGGAGATGAACAGGAACCTTTTTTCTGCCCTCAAATTGGAAAAGGTCGCCATGTTTATCATCCTTGTCTTGATTGTCCTAGTGGCGGCCTTCAACATCATCTCGACCCTCATTATGGTGGTGATGGAGAAGACTCGAGATATCGCCATTCTGAAGGCCATGGGCGCCCCTTCCAGGGGGATTTTAGAGATCTTTGTCATCGAAGGGTTGGTGATCGGCGTCGTAGGGACAGGCTTGGGGGCAATCCTTGGCCTTGGAATGGCACTCAACTTAGAAAAGGTCTCAGGGTTCGTCGAGAAGCTATTTGGATTTAAATTTCTCCCGAGCGACGTCTATTATATCGATAAGCTCCCCTCACAGGTAAACCCGCTCGATGTTGGGCTCATTGTGATGACAGCGATCCTCATCGCTCTTCTGGCCACGCTATATCCCTCTTGGAGGGCCTCAAAGCTCGACCCCGCTGAGGCACTGCGGTATGAATAAGAAGAAAACATCTTTCAAGGAGGAAGCTCAGCGAGCGTTTTCCCATGGAGAATGGGAGAAGGCGATCGAGTGTTTTCAAAGGCATTGTGCTAGAAACCCAAGGGACCTCCGGTCCCGTCTCAAGGTGGCCGAATTGTTGGATCGAATGGGCCGAAAGAAGGAGGCAGTCCAAGCATATCAGAAATTGGCCGGAGCCTATGCCCAGGATGGTTTTTTGCTCCAGGCCATCTCCATCAATAAGATGATCTTAAGGATTGATCCATCCTCTAATGATGTCAATGTTCGACTGGCTCAACTCTATGCAGAGAAAATCCGCGCGACGAAATCCCTCCGGCCCTTCCATCACATCCCACTCTTTTCAGAACTCGAGGAACCGGAACTCCAATCATTGCTCGGATACCTCCAGGTGAAGAACATTCCGAAGGGGAGTTTGATCTGCCGAGAGGGAGAGGAAGGAAAT
The DNA here is from genome assembly GCA_050014415.1 of Thermodesulfobacteriota bacterium. GTDB lineage: Bacteria > Desulfobacterota > BSN033 > BSN033 > UBA1163 > JBEKDJ01. Next base: position 4,744 of record JBEKDJ010000058.1, read on the forward strand.
TCTCTTTTTATCATCGGCCATGGAGAGGTGGCGATCACGAAGCAAATGCCAGGCGGGAAAGAGGTTTGGATTCGCAACCTCAGGGAAGGAGATTTCTTCGGAGAGTTTGGTTTTTTTACGGATCAAAAAAGACATGCTTCGGTCAAGGCAGTCACTGAGTGTGAGATCTTGCAGATTTCCCGTGACGAATTGGGAAAGATCGTTAAGGCCCATCCTCGGGTGATGGAGGTTCTTCAGAATCTCTTTAGAGAACGAGTTTTGGACCTCTTCCTCGCACTCTCTCCTCTATTTTCATCGCTCACCTCTGTGGATAGAGAAGAGGTCTTTAATCGGTTCCGTCTCCTCAAAGTCCCTGAAGGAACTCTCCTCTTCAAAGAGGGAGATCCTCCCAACTCCCTTTACATGATAAAGAGAGGAGAGGTGGAGATATTTACTCAGAATCGTCAGGGGAGAAGGGTCCGTTTGAACACGTTGAAGAGCGGGAATCTCTTTGGGGAGATCTCCCTGATCACCCACAAGCCACGAATGGCCTATGCCAAAACGATCCGGGCCTCTGAATTGCTTGAATTGACCAAGGAAAATCTGGAGTCATGTCTTCTCCACTTTCCGAATCTCCGATCGACACTGAAAGGTCTCTCTCTAAAACGTCTTGTCCGGACAAGAGAGATTCTCTCTCAAGACGAGGTCGAGAAAGCCAGAGAAGTGATGGTGTGAAGGAGTTGATCCAAGTTCAACAGCTCTTCAAGTCTTACGGGAATGGGGCAAAAAGTGTGAAGGTCCTTCAAGGGCTCGACCTCACTTTTTCCCAAGGGGGGCGAGCAGCGATTGTGGGTGCGTCCGGCGTTGGAAAGACCACCCTGCTTCATATCTTGGGAACCCTGGATCGACCAACCTCCGGAAAGGTGCTGTATGAAGGAAGAGATATCTTCACTCTTAACGAAAAGGAATTGGCCCTTTTCCGAAACCGTGAAATTGGTTTTGTCTTCCAATCTCATCATCTGCTTCCTGAATTCGATGCGTTGGAAAATACGATGATGCCTTGCCTCATCCAAGGGATCCCAAAGAGGGAAGCAGCGCTTCGGGCCGAAACGATCCTTACTCTGGTTGGTCTAAAGAATCGCCTTTCCCATAAGCCAGGGGAACTCTCCGGCGGAGAGCAACAACGGGTGGCAGTGGCCAGGGCCTTAGTGTTGGAACCTAAAGTGCTATTAGCCGATGAACCTACCGGAAACTTGGATTCCAAGACAGGACAATCCGTCTTTGATCTTCTCCTAGAGATCAATGAGGTGAAGGGGATTACCCTTGTGATGGTGACCCACAATCTTAAATTAGCCGGCCAACTACCCCGACAGATCCACTTGGTAGATGGGAAAACACAAGGTTAGGCAGTTCAATTCAGACATTAGATCGTAGATGTTAAACATCAAACTGAGTGGGGAAAAGACCAGAGATTACAAAGAAAAGATCATAGGCAGATAGGGTGATCGGAAGATTGGGAAGAGATGGAAGGCGGAATGTCCCGCCTTGGCGGGACTGAAGTCCGGTGTTATAAATGCAGGAGATAAACAATAGTGTGTTTACAAAAAGATAAAGATTTGATATTGAAGAAAGAGTTTGGCGCCTTTGTTTGCCGACATCCAGTCGCAGCAGGAAAGGCTATGCCAACATTGGAAGATACGGTCTATCTCATCTGGTGGCAAGGAGTGAAAAAATGATCATCAGCCGAATATGGCTTGTTCTTCTCATCTTGTTCCTATCCATTGGAATATGTGCTGGTGAGGAGGATCTCATCTACAAGATCACGATTCTAGGAAATGTGAAGGTCGAAGAGGGGGTCGTTCGAGGAGCGGTGAAGAGCAGAGAAAGAGGATCCTTTTCCATGGATAAGGTACGTGAAGACCTGAGATCCATCTTCAACCTGGGTTACTTTACCGATGTGCAAGTCGATATCAAATCAACCCCGAAGGGCAAAGAGGTGATCTTCGTTGTCGTTGAAAAGCCCTCGATCAAAGAGGTCCTGATCACCGGAAATCAGAAGGTGAAGTTGGGGGATATTAAAGAGAAGGTGACGCTCACCCCCCGCTCCATCCTCAACCTCGAAAAGGTGAAAGAGAATGCCGAACAAATTCGGAAGCTCTATTTCTCCAAAGGTTATTATGGGGTCAAAGTAGATGACAAGATTGAGTACTTAGAAAACAATGAGGCAGTGGTCACTTTTAAGATTGGAGAGGGCCCCAAGGGGCATATCAAGAAGATTACCTTCAAAGGGAACAGGAATATCAAATCCTCCGAACTCAGAAAGATTATGACCACCAAACAATGGAATCTATTGTCCATTATTTTTAAGGCGGGAGTTCTCGATGAAGACATCCTGAAGAATGACCTTCAACTCCTGACCGCCTACTATTTTGACAATGGGTATCTTAACGCGAAGGTCTCCGAACCCAAGATCGATCTTCGGGATCCGAAACGGATTCGGATTGAAATCGAAATTGTCGAAGGACAACAATACCGCTTTGGAGATATTGACTTCAAAGGGGACCTCCTCACGACCAAAGAGGACCTCTTCAAGGTTCTTAAAATCAAGAGAAATCATACATACAGCAATACAGCGATTCGAGAGGATATCAGTGCCCTTACCGTGAAGTTTGCCAATGAAGGGTATGCCTATGTGGAGATTGCGCCGGAGACTGCCGTTGATCCCAAGAATCTTTTGGTCCACCTTGCCTTCGATATCGAGAAGAAGAAACGTGTCTCTTTTGAGAAGATTCAGATTGTTGGAAATACAAAGACCCGCGAGAAGGTGATCCGTCGAGAACTCCAGATAGCCGAAGGAGAACTCTACAACGTGACCGGATTAAATAAGAGTCGGGACCGACTGAAACGGACGGGATTTTTCAAGGAGGTTGAGTTCACGACGAGTCGTGGAAGCACAGACGAGAAGATCAACCTTGATATGAAAGTTGAAGAGGCTCCAACAGCTGCTCTAAGTTTTGGAGTCGGCTATAGTTCTCTGGAAAAAGTGGTGGGAGCTGCCACCATTCAAGATAAAAACCTATTCGGTTTGGGTTATAATGCCTTGTTGAGGTTTCAGTTGGGATTTGTGTCAAGGGACATCAGACTCAGCTTTACCGACCCATATTTTCTGGGATATCCATATGCTGCAGGATTCGATCTCTATAACGAAAGACGGGACTGGAATACTTACTCCTTCAAGATCACCGGAGGAGACATCCGATTTGGCAAGGAGCTGACCGAAAAGATCCGTGCCGACATGACATACAAGCTAGAGGATATCAATGTCTACAATATCGCCAGGGATGCTACAACGTTTATTAAGGAGCAGGAAGGGAAAAAGACCACCAGTGCCGTATCGCTCGCCCTCTCTATGGACACCCGCGACGACTACTACGCCCCTACGCGTGGAGTTCGAAATAGTTTTTACGTCCAGGATGCCGGAGGAATCTTGGGGGGGGATAATGACTATTTGAAGGTGGGAGGAGAGACGAGCTGGTACTTCCCTATGCCATTGAAAACCGTTCTCAATCTTCGCGGAAAAGTCGGATTCATGGAACCCTATGGGGGCAAATTGACTCCTATTTACGAAAAGTTCTTTGTAGGGGGAATACAAACGGTAAGAGGCTTCGAATATGGCAAGGCCGGCCCTCTCGACAAGAATAATGAGCCACTCGGTTCAGACAAGATGGTGGTTTTCAATTCTGAGCTGATCTTTCCTCTCTCCCGTGAGATGGGTATACAGGGGGCGGTGTTTTGGGACGTTGGCAAAGGTTTTGATAAGCTGGGGGACCTGACCCCATTGAAAACAGGTATAGGAGTTGGGATTCGGTGGCTCTCACCAGTTGGCCCTCTCCACATCGATATCGGATTTAACCCGATTCCTAAGAACGGGGAGAAACGGATGGTGCTCGACTTTATGGGAGGAACCGCCTTTTAGATCGACAAGACTGTAAGAATTCGAGGGGTCGAGTCACGCCTTTGGCAGGATCGGATCCTTCTAACAGCTAAGTCAGCGAAAAATATTATATCTTAACGAAGGGAGAAATAACGATGTGTAGAGGAAAGCTTGGAATAGTAATTGGAATGATCTTCCTAAGTGGGTGGTTTGGATCCGTATGGGCTGCAGACCTCAAGATTGGCGTCGTCGATGTCCAGAGAGCCGTCAATGAGTCTCAGGCAGGGGTAGAGGCTAAAAAGGTGCTTACCAAAGAGGCAGAGAAATTGCAGCATCTCTATGAAGAGAAGCAGAAAGAGCTCCAAACGATCAAAGAATCTCTGGACAAACAGAGTCTGATGCTTAACTCCGAGGCCAGAGCGGCTAAGGAAAAGGACTTCCAGAACAAACTCAAGGAATTCCAGAGATGGCAAGAGGACAACCAGAACGACATGAATCAGAAACGGACGGAGATGGAGCGAAACGTCGCTCTGGGTCTTCAGAAGGTGATACAAAAAATTGGGGCAGATGAAGGTTACACCTTTGTTTTGGTGAAGAATGAGAGCATCGTGCTCTACTCCTCCAAGTCTATCGATCTCACCGATCGAGTGATCAAAGCCTTTGACGCCCAGAAGAAATAACATTTTTTAGATTGCAGATTGCGGAATTCAGATTGAAAGAACCTCAATCGAGAATCTCAAATCTGAAATTAACTGGGGCGTCGGCAAAAAGAAGATGAAAAGGCGATTGAAAGAATTGGCTGAATTAGTGGGGGGAACGGTGGTCGGAGATGGGGAGGTTGAAATCTCTGGAGTGGCGGCCATCGAAGACGCTCGGGTTGGAGAGATCACCTTTGTCGCCAATCCCAAGCATCTTAAGATGCTCGCCAAAACCCATGCCACAGCAGTCATCGTCTCGCCCGGGGTCCCCCAGACAGATAAGCCTCTTCTCCGTGTAACCAATCCTGATTTAGCCTTTGCCAAAATCCTCACCATTTTCTCCCAAAAACCTTACCAAGCTAAAGGGATCGATCCCAATGCCTGGATCAGTACCACTGCTCAGTTGGGCCAAGGCCTTAGTATCTATCCCTTCGTCTATATTGGAGATCGTTGCCGAATCGGAGACCGTGTTACCCTCTATCCTGGCGTCTATGTGGGTGAGGATTCCTCTATTGGGGAAGAATCGGTTCTTTACCCTAACGTTTCCATCTATCCCCGAACAGTGATTGGGAAAAGGGTTTTCCTTCACGGCGGCGTAGTCGTAGGGAGTGATGGGTTCGGATATGTGAAGGAGGGTCGGAAGAATGTGAAGAAACCTCAAGTAGGGATCGTTGAAATTGAGGACGATGTCGAAATTGGTGCAAATACCACGATTGATCGAGCCGCATTGGGCAAGACGATCATCCGGAGAGGGGTGAAGATTGATAACCTCGTCCAAGTCGCCCATAATGTTGTGATCGGCGAGGACTCGATCCTCTGCGGCCAGGTTGGCGTTTCAGGTTCCTCAAAGATTGGGAGCAATGTCATCCTGGTCGGCCAGGTAGGAGTGGTGGATCACATAGAGATCGGAGACAATGTCACGGTGGGCGCCCAATCCGGAGTAATGAACGATCTACCAGCTAACCAAGCCTACACAGGAAGTCCTACCTTGCCTCACCGTGATTTTCTGCACATGGCCGCTATCCTTCCGAAACTGCCGGAGATGCGGAAGACCCTCATCCAAATCGAAAAGCGCTTGAAGAGGATCGAGGAAACCATCTCTTCAGAAAGAAAGAGAGAATAGATGATTACGATCGACGAAATCCTGGCCATGCTTCCGCACGCCTACCCTTTCCTACTGGTGGACCGGATTGTGGAGATAGAACCTGGAAAGCGGATCATTGGGATTAAGAATGTCACCTACAACGAGCCTTTCTTCCCAGGTCATTTTCCCGGTCGGCCCATCATGCCGGGCGTGCTCATCGTGGAGGCAATGGCTCAGACGGCCGGATTGCTCGTTTTCAAATCGATGCCTGAGGAAGATCGTAAAAAGCCAGTCTTCTTCCTGGGCATGGACAACGTCAAGTTCAGAAAACCTGTCATCCCGGGAGATCAGCTTCGTCTCGAATTGGAGATTACTCGACACCGCCAATCGATTTGGGGGTTCAAAGGCAAGGCCTTTGTCGATAAGAACTTAGTTGCCGAGGCTGACCTGTTGGCTATGTTGGGAGAAGAGAAATGATCCATCCCACTGCAATTGTGGATCCAAAGGCCGAAATCGGTGAGGGCGTGGAGATCGGTCCCTATTCGGTAATTGAAAAAGGTGCCTTGATTGATCGGGGGACGAAGATTGGACCCCATGTCGTAATCCGGGAAGGGACCCGAATTGGGAAGAGATGTCAGATCTTTCAGTTTGCCTCCGTTGGAGAAGCCCCTCAGGCAGTGGCCTATAGGGGAGAAGAAACCACCCTTCTGATGGGAGATCAAAATACCGTCAGAGAGTTTGTCACCCTTCATCGAGGCACCGTCCAAGGCGGTGGGAAGACTACTATAGGAAATGGCAATCTATTCATGGCTTATTCCCACGTGGCACACGATTGTCAAATCGGAAATCAGGTTATCCTGGCCAACGGAGCAACTTTGGGCGGACATATTCTGATCGAAGATCACGTTAACATTAGTGGGCTTTCCGGTATCCATCAGTTCTGCAGGATCGGTACTTATGCATTCGTTAGTGGTCTGACGGGGGTCACCCTAGACATCCCCCCTTATACGCTGGCCGCAGGAGACCGGGCACGGCTCTTCGGACTCAACACCGTGGGCCTCAAACGGGCGAACTTCTCAGAGGAGACCATGAAGGCCTTGAAGGAGGCCTATCGCATCATTTTTCGCTCCGGTTTGACATTGGAGAAGGCGATCAAGGGTGTGGAAGAAGACGAGATCTCTCAGACACCGGAGGTCCAACATCTCCTCGATTTCATTCGCCATTCAAAGAGGGGAATCAGTCGGTAAGTGAAGAAGATCAGGGTAGGTGTGGTCGGTGTTGGTTATCTGGGCCAATTCCACGCAGAGAAATACGCCAAAATGAAAGGCGTGGAATTGGTCGGGGTGGTGGACATCATACCGTCCCGAGCCAAGGAGATCGCTAAACGGACCCATACCCAACCTTTTTTCCATCATTCTGAACTGTTCAAAAGGGCTCAGGCAGTCAGCATCGCTGCTCCCACAGCCTTCCACCATGTTATTGCAAGAGATTTCTTGCTCCAAGGGATTGATGTTCTTTTGGAAAAACCCATCACCAAAGCCCTTGAGGAAGCCGATGAACTGATCGGCTTGACGGAATCGAAAGGTCTGATCCTTCAGGTGGGTCACCTGGAACGATTCAACGGAGCCTTGAGGGCTTTGGAGGGGCTCGTTCAAAATCCTCTGCTCATCGAATCCCATCGATTAAACCCTTTTTCCGGGAGAGGAACAGATGTGAATGTTGTGTTAGATTTGATGATTCATGACATCGATATCATTTTGAACTTGGTCAATTCGAAGCTGAAGGAGTTGCAGGCGATTGGCATACCTGTCATCACCCATCATATTGATATTGCCAATGCCAGGATTGAGTTCGAGAACGGATGCGCTGCTAATTTGACGGTAAGTCGAGTCTCCAAAGAGAAGACTCGGAGAACCCGTATCTTCCAACCTGACGGAACCCTTGTCATCGACTACCTCTCTCAAAAGGTCTCTTTCTCCAAAAGGCAGGGACGTCTAGGGAAGGAAGAGATTCCTGAGATTGTAACGAAAGAGATATTGGCGAAGAAGGCCGATCTTCTTGAGGCTGAGATTCGTTCGTTTCTCCGGAGTGTAAGAGATCGGGACAAGGTCCGGGTTTCCGGATGGGATGGAAGGCGGGCATTGGCGGTAGCCCTCCAGATCATCCAGAAGATTGATGAGAGACGACTGAACGGATGAAATCGAAGAAGATCCTGTTGGTCGCGGGAGAAGTCTCGGGAGACCTCCATGGCGCTCACCTCGTGGAAGCCATTCACCGGATCGATCCGGAAGTTCAGTTTTTGGGCGTGGGGGGCGAAGGTTTAGAAAGAAGAGGGATGAGAATTCTCTACCCTGCCCACTCCCTTTCTGTGGTAGGGCTGACAGAAGTCTTTGTCAAACTCCGACCTATTTTGAAGGCCCTCCGGCGATTAAAGAGATCCCTGGAGCAGGAAAGGCCAGATCTCGTCATTTTAATCGACTTCCCTGGTTTCAACCTTTGGTTGGCCAAAATAGCCCACCGAAGAGGAATCCCCATTCTCTACTATATCAGTCCTCAAGTATGGGCCTCAAGGCCAAAAAGGATTAAGTTGATTGCCCGAGTGGTGAAGAAAATGATCGTCCTCTTCCCATTTGAAGTTCCTCTCTATGAGGCAGCAGGGGTCGATGTCGAGTGGGTGGGTCATCCCCTTCTCGATATCGTGAAGCCCACTCTCCCCAAGGAAAAGGCTTTCCAGCAATTTGGTCTGGATCCAAACAGGAGAACCATCGCATTACTTCCTGGAAGCCGAATACGCGAGATAGAAAGACTTCTCCCTCCTCTTCTGGCCTCAGCTCATCTTCTCCAGAAAGAGATCCCGGAACTCCAGTTCATCATCCCCCTTGCCCCCGGCATCCCCCATACGATCTTCGCTTCTCACATGGAAAAAGCTTCGGTGCCTGTTAAAGTGGTCGAGGGTTTCACCTACGACGTGATGAACCTTTCTGAACTTCTCATCACCGCATCCGGAACCGCCACGCTGGAAGGAGCCATCCTTGGGAAGCCCATGATCATTATTTATAGAGTTTCATCTTTGACTTACTGGATCGGCAGAGCAATGATACATGTGAATCATATCGGATTGGTCAATCTGGTAGCAGAGAAAGAAATCGTCCCTGAATTGATTCAAAAGGATGTCAATCCTCAGAAGATTGCGGAGGAAGCCCTTCGTATCTTGAAAAACCCCGTTTTCTGCCAGCGAATGATTGAGTCGATGGCAGAAGTCCGCAAGAACCTGGGAGAAGCCGGAGCGGCTCACCGCGCTGCTCGCATTGTTATGACCCTCCTGAATGAGGCGAGGGCTTGAAATGTCTCTCTATCGAAGACTCCTTGAACTCATCAAACCCTATGGGGTCAAGTTAGGCGTTGCCATGATCTGTATGGTATTGGTCGCCGGCCTCACAGCCATCCAGGCATACCTTGTCAAACCCGTTTTCAACGGTGTCTTTGACAAGAAGATGGAGATTCCAGCACTTGTTATAAACATCATCACGAAACTTCATCTCGAAGGTTTGTTCCTCAAGAAGGGGATGGAGATGCTCCGTTTGCTTCCCATTGTGATTATTCTCCTTTTTTTATTGAAAGGCATCTTCAATTACGGCCAGTCTTACTTGATGAATTTTGTTGGTTTGAGGGTTATCGCGGATATCAGGGAAAAGCTCTACAATCATCTCCAAATCCTTTCCCTCTCCTTTTTTACTAAAACACCCACCGGCATCCTCATCTCCAGGATCACGAATGATGTCAACCTGATCCAGGGAGCGGTCTCCAACACCATCGCGGGTCTTTTCAAGGATGCTTTTACCATCTTCGGTTTGATCATTGTCGCCTTCTCTCAAAGTTGGAAGCTAGCGATCGTAGCGTTCATCATCTTTCCTCTGGGTATCATTCCAATCAAAGAATTTGGGAAGAGGATGCGGAAATTCGCCCGGAAAGGGCAACAGCGATATGGCCTCATCACTACCTTTCTTCATGAGACCATTACCGGGAATCGGATTGTCAAGGCATTCAACATGGAGGAGTATGAGAAACGACGCTTCGCTGAAGAAAACAACCGGCTCTTCGAAACATTCCTCAAACGGACAAGGATCCGAGCGCTCTCCCCTCCCCTGATGGAGCTGTTGGGAGGAATCGCGGCGGCCGTCATCATCTGGGTGGGCGGCTATATGATCATTCGAGGGGAGTTAACCCCAGGAACTTTTTTCTCATTCCTAGCAGCCGTTTTCATGCTCTATCCGCCCATTCGTGAATTGAGCAAGGTCAACCTTGAGATTCAAGAAGGTTTGGCAGCGGCCACGCGAGTTTTTGAACTCCTCGATACCGCCACAGAAATCAAGGATGAGGAGGGAGCGATTTCGCTTTCACCCATCTTCAAGGGAATCGATTTTCAAAAGATCCACTTCAAATATGATGATGAGGTTGTGCTCAAAGATATTTCCCTTCATATAAAGGCGGGAGAACTGATTGCCTTGGTGGGAATGAGCGGGGCGGGAAAGACCTCTTTGGTGAACCTTTTGCCCCGTTTCTATGATGTGGAGAAAGGCCGGATTCTCATTGATGGTTATGACATTCGAAAGGTCACGCTGAAATCCCTCAGGGATCAGATCGGTTTGGTCACTCAGCACACGATTCTTTTTAATGATACGGCTCGAAACAATATCGCCTACGGAAATCTGAAATGTTCCGATCAGGAGATTATCGAAACAGCCAAGGCAGCCAACGCCCATGACTTCATCCAGAGATTGCCTCAAGGCTACAATACGATGATCGGTGAGCAGGGGGCCAAACTCTCCGGAGGGGAGCGTCAACGCATCTCCATCGCCAGAGCCCTCTTGAAGAATGCTCCCATTCTGATTTTGGACGAAGCGACCTCCTCCCTGGATTCCGATTCTGAAACAGAGGTCCAGAAAGCATTGGAGGAGTTGATGAAAGGGAGAACAGTCTTCGTGATCGCCCATAGGCTCTCGACCATCCGCAATGCCCACCGGATTGTCGTTCTTTCTGAAGGTCAGATTGTGGAGCAAGGAACTCATGAGGAATTACTGGCCGTCAATGGTGAATATCGGCGGCTCTACGACCTTCAGTTTAAAGATGATGGAAGGGGGGTCTTTAAGGTACCCAAGGCAAAGAAGGTCTACTGATTCCAGATTGCGGATTTTAGATTGTAGATTGAATCTATTTTAGATTTTGGTAATTCCTTCAATCTGAAATTGGAAATCTGAAATCTGAAATTCGAAGGATGTTTCTCAAACCCTTCAAAAAGAAGTTGGTAGTGTGGTTGGGTCCATGGTTAGCCTATTGGACGATTAGGATCTTAGGCCGAACCATGCGGTTTGAAGAGGTTCATCCTGAGATTCCGAGATCGTTTTGGGAGAAGGGGACTCCAGCCATCGGTGCTTTCTGGCATGGGAGGCTATTGATGATGCCTATTGTTTATGAAGGGAGAAGATTAAGTTTTCTCGTCTCTTCCCATCGGGATGGCCAGGTGATGGGAAAAGCTCTCAAACGGTTTGGCTTCCAGGCTATCCTGGGCTCAACCACCCGAAAAGGTTTTTCCGGCTTTAAAAAGATGGTCAAGGCTTATGGGTCGGATATCGCCATCGTCCCCGATGGGCCGAGAGGACCTCGCCATCGGGTACAAATCGGTGTGATCGAGTTGGCCAAACTGACAGGGAGGGCTGTGGTTCCATTAACCTTCAGTGCCTCAAAAAGGAAGGTCTTTAACACCTGGGATCAGTTTCTCCTTCCCTATCCGTTTTCAAAAGGAGTCTTCATGTGGGGAGAACCCATTTACATTGATCACCATGTGGACCGGACCTTTCTCGAGGAGAAAAGGGTCCTTTTGGAGAAACGCCTCAATGAACTGACCGAGAGGGCAGACCATTATTTTGATACTTAATGGGATTCTGTTTTGATCGTCAGAATTTCATGTGGTGATGAGAAATGTTAAATAGGAGGGCTCAAATCCCAAACAATTCCAACGGACCCAATTCAAAACAGCTCAATGCCTTGGTCATTCGAGAATGAGGATCTACACAATAAAGTGTCCTACTGCTTTTACAACATTCTTCTTACCTTTCTCGCGATTCTCTCTCCTCCGTACTTTTTAATGCGGGGTCTCGTCCAGAAGCAGTTTCGAAAGGAATTGACCGAACGGTTAGGATTCTTTCCGACCCCACCGGTCCAGAGTCCGATATGGATCCATGCTGCTTCTGTCGGAGAGGTATTCTGCTGTATCCCCCTTATAAAGAGGATTAAGAAAGACTTTCCAAACTCTGAAATCGTTATGACCACAATGACCCGGACCGGATATGAGACAGCCAAGGCTCAAATTCCTCAAGTTGATGCAGTCCTTCTCTTTCCGATTGATCACCCCCTGGTTATCCGGAGGACGATTGCAAGGATCCATCCCAAGCTCCTCCTCATTGCAGAAACGGAGCTCTGGCCGAACCTCCTTCGGTCCTGTGGAAAGAAGGGAATTCCCATTATCCTCTTCAATGGAAGGATCTCACAGAAATCGTTTCGAGGTTACCTCTTCCTCAAATCGTTATTCAAAGGATGTTTAGAATCCGTCTCCGCTTTCTTGATGCAGACAGAGGAGGATCGGGCCCGAATCATCGAGATTGGTGCTTCCTCGGAGAAAACGAAGGTGGTGGGAAACTTAAAGTTCGATCAAAGCTTCCCCATGGTGTCTCAAGAATGGGTGTTGCAGACAGCCCAATCTCTTGGATATCTGGGGAATGAAAAAATCTTTATCGCTGGGTCAACCCACACCGGTGAGGAGGAGATTCTGATCAGCCTCTTTAAAGAATTGAGGAAGATTGATCCTCATCTCGTCCTTCTCTTGGCCCCACGTCATATAGATCGCATGGGGGAGGTGGAGAGGATTCTTAAAAGAGAGACGATTCCATGGAGAAAGAGGACATCGTTTCCCGTTGACCAAGGCCTATCTGATCATAGGAAGAACGAAGTACCCTCGGTCATTCTCCTGGATACTATGGGTGAATTGATGAGTCTCTACAGCCTGGGGACATTGGTTTTCATCGGAGGAAGTCTCATCCCTATGGGTGGCCACAACCCCCTTGAGCCTCTCTTCTTTAAGAAGTGTGTTCTCTTTGGACCCTACATGTTCAACTTCTTGGAAGTCTCCCGGGGATTGGTCGAAGAGGGAGGAGCAATCCAGGTTACCGGGAAGGAGGATCTTTTCTTACACCTGAAACGCCTCCTTTCAGACGAAAGAGCGCGCAAGGAGATGGGTGAGAGAGGATTCCAATTTCTTCAGCAACATCGGGGTGCAACGGAAAGGGTCTTTGAGGAGATCAAACCATTTCTCACGGACATTGCAGATCTGAAATTAGCAGATGAGCTTGCGAATAGACCGACTCCTATATAAGAAAGAGAAATCTTTGTGGACCAGGATTTATCTCTTTCCGCTTTTCCTTCTCTCCATCCCGTATCGGTGGGCTGTGCAAGTAAGGGTTTTCTTTTATGAGGCCGGTCTGTCAAAGACAAGGCACCTTCCCTGTCCTGTTATCAGTGTTGGCAATATCACCGTAGGCGGAACCGGAAAAACCCCTTTGGTCATGCTATTAGCTAGAGGTCTGAAGGAAAGGGGAATCACAATTTCGATTCTGAGCAGAGGCTATATGAGAAAACAGAGTTCAGATTCATTGGTCAGTGATGGCCAAAATGTCTTCCTCTCGACGGAGGCAGCAGGTGATGAACCCTATCTGATGGCCAACGCCCTTAAGGGGGTTCCGATCCTCGTTGGTAAGGATCGATTCATCAACGGCCAAATGGCTCTTGAACGATTCGGCGTCCGCGGTCTCCTGCTCGATGATGGCTACCAACATCTTCAGCTTCATCGGGATTTAAACATTCTCCTGATTGACTCAAACGTTGGCTTTGGAGGAGATCATCTTCTGCCGAGAGGTGTCTTGAGGGAACCGCTCTCCCATCTCCGAAGGGCTGATCTTCTCGTCCTCACCAAAGTGGAGGAGCCTAGGACATCTCTACCCCTGGAGAGGAGGCTGCATGAGATCCATCGCCAAGCACGAGTGTTTCACAGCCATTACGAACCCATTGCACTGGTCAACCCGAGGGGTGAGCGGGAAGATCTTCAGGTCCTTCGAGGAAAGAAGGTCCTGGCCCTTTCTGGAATTGCCAACCCAGATTACTTCTCATTCCTGTTGAAGAGGTGTGGGATGGAAATCGGAAGGGAGGCTATTTTCCCGGATCATCATTTTTACACAAAACAGGACTTGGCTTCCATCGAAGAGAAGGGCAAGGGGATGGATCGGGTTGTGACCACGGAAAAAGATATGTTAAAATTACAAAGGTTGAGTATCGCTCATCTTCCCATACAAGCTCTTCGTGTCGAGATGAAGATCTGGGAGGAGGAAGAATTTTTCAAGAGGATCATGCAGCTATTTGCAGGAAAAGAGGAGGAGAAAGGTTGAAAGCGCAGGTCAAGATCTTCGATACGACTTTACGTGACGGAGAACAATCTCCCGGGGCAACGATGAATGTGGCTGAAAAGGTGAGGATCGCCCAACAACTGGAGAAACTGGGGGTCGACATCATCGAGGCGGGTTTTCCCATTTCATCACAAGGAGACTTTGACGCCGTCAGGACGATTTCCAAAACGATCGGACGTTCGGAAGTGGCTGCTCTGGCCAGAGCAAATCCTCAGGACATTGATCGGGCCTGGGAGGCTGTCAAGGTGGCTAAATTTCCCCGGCTTCATACATTTATCTCTACCTCTGATATCCATCTCAAGCACCAGCTGAAGAAGACCAAGGAGGAGGTCATCCGGATTGCCTCCCAATCCGTAGCGAAGGCAAAACGGCTGACGCCGAATGTCGAATTCTCAGCCATGGATGC
>JBEKDJ010000059.1:0-29758 GCA_050014415.1 Thermodesulfobacteriota bacterium
GGCGTTTGGAGGATCGGATTCGTGATGGCGATCTCATCGCCATCACGACAAATACAGAGGGCCTTGACGTTCAGCATGTAGGGCTCGCAGCAAAGGTAAAAAATCGGATCCACTTGCTTCACGCCTCCAGCACCGAGGCAAAGGTCGTTCTCTCCGGAAAAACACTCTACCGGTATCTGAAGCAGAGCAGAACCCGCTCCGGGATCATGGTGGCGAGAGTGGAAAGTGGAAGGTAGAAAGCGGTAAAACCACATTCCGCCTTCCACTTTCTACCTTCCACACTCCTGGATCGCCCTTTCCACAGTTTTTCCTCCCAGCGATACTTCCCCGTAGATGCCCTCGACAGCAGCGGCATCCAGCCGATCGAAGTCTTTTTCAACAGGGGTGATCATGACACCCGCCATATCGATTGCCCCCGGGCTGACCACAACCCGGGCATCTCCTTCTCTGAAAAAGGCGTCGGGACGGTGTTTCCGGCGCGGAAAGATCACCAGACGCGATTCCTTTTCTTTATAGAAACCCGCAATATTCATCATGGGTTCCTCGTCTATAAGAAGAGCCCTTTTCAGGGCCCTGAGAAAAGCTTTGAAACCACCCCCCATGGCCATCGGGTTTTCTCCTTCGAGGATGATGAGCTCCCGTCCCAAATCTTTCGTGCGATAAATAAGAACGCCGTCGACCTTTTTCATCAGAATGAGTCTCTTCTCCTCCCGGATTTCTTCCTCGATGGGCAGCCGTCCCGATGGAACCGCCTGAAAATGGAGGTGATCCGGTGCCGAGGCGCCGCATTGGGGTCCGTTGTATAGCATCGTCCATTCGGAACCAAAATCAGCCATGAGCTTGAGAAGGGTATCGATATGTTCATCAATGGCCTGACGGCGATGATCTAAGTGAGAAACGGTGAAGTGAGAAGGAAAAACAGGCATGGGATTACAGAGAATCAGATAGTCGCCCCGGTAGAGAATTCCTCTTTGACCTCCGGGGAGATGATCCAGACAGAGGAAACATCGCCGCTCCTTCACATTATTCTTACCCACATCGGCTGTACTGCTCTTGATCCTCATGGGATTGCACTGGAGACGGACGGAAAATCCCCCGCAGGGGAGATCCCGCTCCCTGACGCTCTCAAGCGATTCGTGGCCTTCGCGAAGATCCCGCCAATCCCTTTTCTGCTCTGATAGGAGATCGAGACAGAGTCTGGAGAGACTCTTCACCCTTTCGACGGGCGGCTCAAGATTCCCTCCTCCTCCGTCGAAGGAGCTGTGAATCTTCTGGTTAAGAAACATACCCCTCCCTAGCCTTTTATAGCCGATGAGATGGTTCACAGTGGTCTTTGACATTGTGAAAGGTTCTTCCCGGACAAATTGAAAACCTACTTTTCTGTAAAAAACGAGGGCCTGCCTGTTTTTCACCATCACACCGATCCAGAGTTTATCGAGACCCTTATCTGTGGCAAATCCTTCCGCCGCCTCAAGGAGCCGCCTGCCCGTGCCCTGGCCCTGAAAGTCCCGAAGAACGTGAAGTGAGGGGACGTAGAGACGATTCTCATCCCGGTTGAAGACCAGTCGTGCGTAACCAGCAATTTGATCATTTATCTCTGCGATGAAACTATGCGTGAATGGGTCGTTAAACATGCCGAGGAGGGACGCCTCTGTATAGTGAATGTCGAAATAGGACCTCAGATCGCTTTCGGGAATAAAGCTCGAATATGTAGACATCCAGGACTGCCAGGTTATTCTGCGGATGGACGCGAGATCATCCTTCTGCCAGGAACGGATAACAATTCCCATTGGTGCCGGTTAACCTCCAACTCAAGGAATGAAATGGAAAACTGGAAAGACGGAATTTTGAATATTGCTTAAACTCAAACAATCATCCAGATGCCGGGACCCTTTCCAGTCTTCTTGCCTATTTAGCCTATTCCCATTATTCCACTATTTCATTATTCCAAATCCATTTCTTTTAACATCCTTTGTCGGGCGAGAATTTCAATCGTTCGGATCTTGTCCTTAAAGGCATTATTCCGATTTGCCTCTTCGATGCTGAGAGTCGCGTCGGTGTTGCCTGACCAGCGTCTGCAGAGGTAGAGGCTCTCGTAGATCCGTCCGATCCTGTATTCCCGGCAGATTCGTAGCGCTGCCGCGTAATCCTCACCATAGCTTTCATTGAGGAATCCGATGTGACGCATGAGGTTAGTATTGAAAGCCCGCGGGGCACCCAGACCGTTGATGCGCAACGCATTGTTGTGACCGTTCTCATCCGTCCATTCGCGGTGGTCGACAAGGCCCGGCGGAATCTCCTCCAATCTAGAATTGACAAGGGTGTAGGAGCCGATCACCATGGCATAGTTCCCCTGCCGAAGCGTGTCGACCATCTTTTGAAGGGAGCTACTGCTGCTGTAAAGGTCATCTGAATCGAGCTGAACGGCATAGCGGCCACAGGCCTTATGCTGGAGGGCCTCATTCCAGCAACCACCAATGCCAAGATCGGTCCTCTCCGGAACGATGTGGTTTAGGGCAAAATACTGCCTGGCGAAATCGGAGAGGACAGCCGTTGTTCCGTCTGTCGAGTGGTTGTCCACGACCACGATGTTGAATGAAAAAACCGTCTCCTGCGACAGGGCGCTTTTCACGGCCTCGGCAATGGTTTCTTTCCGGTTCCGCACGGGGATGATGACAGAGGCTTCCACTGGGAAGGGTTCCGGGATTTGCTCGTCCTCCCTGGAGTGACCGAGATGAGAGCTTGGCAGATACGCTCCAATCTTCTTCAAGTAATCCGTGAAGACGGTCTCCATCTCCTTCTGGACGGCTTCATTTCGAGGATCGACATACGCAAATACCTTCTCGTTTCTGGAAGCTTCATTCCTCCCAATCACGCAATAGAGTGGCTCCTGTAGATGATGTACGGAGTGGTCGATGGAAACCTTCAGGCGAAGATCGTAGAGGCCGGCATATTTGACCCCGGGTATAGCGCCGTACTTCTTCAAGGCCTTTCGAACGGCGGGGACCGAAAAGAGGATCATGGCGCCGAAGTCAAAATCATCGCGCACGCTCCCCGGCTGATAATCATTCAGGGGATGAAGGGTCTTCCCGTGTTCGGTCTCCTCATAAAAATCAGAATAGACCAGCCCTGCTTCCGTGGACTCAGCCTTTTCCACAATTCTCTCCAGGGTTTTGGGTTCGATTGAAATTTGTTGGGCCTCCGGCAAGACGAGAAGGTACTTCGTTCGGATCCCGGCCAGAATCAGGCTGAGCGTTTCGTGTGACGCAAGAGGGCCACTGACAAGAACACGAGACCTGGGCACTTTGATGTGAATCGGCAACTGACTTACGCCGGCAGAAGAAGGCCCCCCAGTGTTTAGCCGGGAGGTCGTCCCGTCTGGGGGTGAAGGTGGTTCCCACAGCCTTTGCCCGCGGGGCTCCACGATCACGACATGTTCAACCAGGTCTGACTGTGTCAGGGAAAGCAGGGTCTTTTCGAAGAGAGGTTCTAGGTTGTGAGGGGTGACAACGGTGAGACGTTTCATTCTGATTGATAGAGTATTATAAAATAAAGCTCAGACAGCCACGTGTCTCCGATCCCATCGCGGGGCATTGGAACCAACGAGGCACGAAACTTGAGAAACGCCCCATGCACAACGGATCTGGATCGCAAATGTCGACGATATGACCTGCTAGTCCGAGGGCAGTGATGGCTTCCCTCGCGGATAGACTCGAACCCTCTGAGAGGAGAATCTTCTTTCGTTTCATACGAGTCCATTAATCTATATTGCCAAACGACCGGTGCTTAGCGGTGGGAGCGACGATTCCGCTGCAGCACCTGGACAGCCCGTGACTTTTGGAGGCCCGTCGTATAGAGGATAAATAGCCAAATGATCCCAATGGAAATGGCTACATCCGCCAAGTTGAAGACTCCCGAGCGTAAAGAGCCGACGCCCACATTCAAGAAATCAATGACTCTACCGTCTTTGGAAACGCGGTCAATCAAATTCCCAACGCCTCCACCCAACACAAGAGAGACTACTATCGTCTTGGGTTTTGTTATTTTTTCTGATCTTATGAGGTAAATCAGCGTGCCTGCCAACAAGAGTCCGACGAAGATGGTGAAAACCAGACGGCGTACCTGCTCTGGGGCACTTGCTCCCAAACTCAAAAACGCTCCAGAGTTTTCAGCATATTGAAAGCGAAGTGTGTCGTTCAAGAAACTGATGGTTCCTGATTGTGCCAGGCTTTGCCTGGCAATGGTTTTGCTCACTTGGTCGCAACCAACGCAGGAAAGCAGAACGAAAGTTATCAAAAGAAGTCTTTCAAGAGATCTCATATTTGAATCTCAGTGCTTTTTCCTCGGCCTTCATAGGTGCCAACGCGAGAGCTTTCCCCGTCTTTAGGAGCTCACTTGTCGGCAGTTGAACCCACCATTTTTTCGAACCTAGAAGCTTGTACGCCTGTCCTGAGCACACTTATTTTCTTTCGATATAACCTACACGCGCAACCCCCCGGTGTATGGAGGCAATGGCACGAATCGACAAGGTTCATGCTCTTTCACGTTCAATTGTTGTGTCGATATCTTTTTAAGAAACCCTGCATCCGCCTGGGGTTTTTCATAGGAATCAATTCATTGCGGTTCTCGTACAAAGGAACTTGAACCTTTGAACCGGGGGTTGATTTCCATGGACCCCTTGCCTCGCGGGGATGCCTATGTTGTTTTTAGGAGAAGTGGTTACAGCCCTAAATACTCCCTTCTTTATCTCGTGAAACAATATCACAATCGATGGCACTGTTCAACCTGTCTCCAGGGACGAGTGGGTCGTTTAGGGACCATGTCCTTCTGTGATCTGTCCATATGGTTCAATCCCCCCCTGGAATGGGAAATTTTTAGCCATATTGACAACTTTTGTCCAATTGGATTTCACAATAATAAAAAAGCCTTGAAATTTAAAGGCAAAAACTGATTCGTCTTGTGGCACATTAAATGCATCAAAGACTCTGATTCGATTATTGAGAAAAGGAGAAATCCAAGGGTGAAAATGGCCATCTGCCCGCAGTGTGGTGTCGAATATGACACAGGACAAGAGTTTTGTAGAAAATGTGGCAGTCTCCTTTTGACTGAGGAAGAAGGCGTTCCAAGAGAGGAGAAGACAGAAATCATACTCATTTGTCCGAAGTGCCGAGTACTCTTCAAAGAAGGTAACTACTGTAAAAAATGTGGTTCTCTATTGGTGCGGGGGATTCAATTTCTGGGCAATACCATTGAACTGCTGGGAAAAAGATCGATCAAGAAGTGGTCAAAAGAATGGATGAGGCTATTCGAAGACAAGAAAGAGTTAGAATTATGTTTGAGTAAGTTCGAGACACAGCGGGGTAGAATTTCCAGTGATAATTTCGATCCGATATTTCTTCGTTATCAGGATCAATTGAAAGGATTTTCATCCCTGCATCAAGAAATTGAAGCAGAGGTTGAATTCATAAGGAAAAGAGCATCGGAAGAAATCGAATTCTCGGAAAGAGAATTGAAACCTCTTCGAAAAAGGCTTGAGGTTTTTCAGTTTCTCTATCATCGAGGTGCCATAACAAAAGCCGATTTTCTTAGAGAGAAGATTGAAATCAGAAAGGAAATAAAATCAAACGAGAGAAGTTTGAAAAGAAATAGGCAAATCGTCTCTCTCTTGCCCGATAAGGTGGGGGAAAGTTCGCCTTCCTCCAGATTAACACGGAACCTCCTTCGACCACTCACCTTGATTACAGCGAGTGTCATCTTTATCCTGATGAGCGCAGGCGGGTACTTTCTCTGGCAATGGCACTCTCAAGACGACAGACCGATTTCAACAGAAAGCATTGCCTCCCCTTTGCCACCACTGCCCCCACCCAGCCCAGATGTTGTTATTGATACCCAAGAAGTCGAAAAGACAAAAATAAGGTCCCTCTTAGAAAATATTAGACAGGCAAACCTCAGGAAAGACATCGACCTCTTTATGTCTTGTTATTCCGAAGATTTTAACGGTAGGGAAAGAAAGCGGCTGGATACACTCGAAACATGGAAACAGGTCAATTACCTCGATCTCTCCTATGATTTGAAGAAACAGACGATATCGGATAATACCGCCAATGTCAGGTTAGAGTGGCTGATCAGAATTTCCTCAAGAGCGGGTGGGCAACTGCAGGACAATAGAATCCTTATGGACATCACCCTAAAGAGACAAGACGGCGGTTGGAAGATAAAAGAGATCAAAAGCGTAAGTTAAGCTTCCATGGCGTCAGAGGAGGGCGAATATGTTGTGCAGGAATTGTGAGGCCTCAAATGATAACGATGCAAGATTCTGCATTGATTGTGGTACATCTCTTGTCAAAATCCAAACAAAGGAAAAGACCTTTCGCGTGAGAGTGTTCAACAATGTGCCGTTACTTAATAAAGTTCATTTTCTCCAAGTTCTCTTTGATTTTTCATTCAATGGGTTCATCAGTTCAAAAATGATGAAGTCTCTCTATGCTTTGTCTATTCTATCCGCTGGTCTCATCGCCTTCCTTTTTGTATTAGTTGCGTTCAATGCCTCAATGTTGTTAGGAATTCTTGTGCTCTTCATCGGGGCTCCCCTGCTATTCCTCTTGAGTGTGATTTACAGCAGGGTTCTCCTGGAAACTATTCTTGTGATCTT
Organism: Thermodesulfobacteriota bacterium; assembly: GCA_050014415.1. Lineage (GTDB taxonomy): Bacteria > Desulfobacterota > BSN033 > BSN033 > UBA1163 > JBEKDJ01. Next base: position 6,653 of record JBEKDJ010000059.1, read on the forward strand.
CCGTATTGCCGATCAAATGACCAGCATAGGAGAGAAGTTGGAAATAAGAGATAACATCCGATGGAATGTATGAACTGACTTTCTTCCTTCCCAGTCAGGGCACCTCATCTCTGATAACATTCAAAGATTCATCTTTTTCCTTCGATCGCCCTTTGGCATGCGAGGCAGAGCTCCTGGAGTCGAGGGAGGGATGTCACCTGTGTAGCCACACGTTGAAGATTAAGGAGTCCGGAAGGGATGTGCTCAAGAAAAGCTATAAGTCCCTTCTTGGTGCCCAAAAACCCATAGGCCCCCAGGGCTTGCATGAGACGCTGTGCCGAAGCTTCCCAAAAAGTGTTTTGGAACGTGGCCCAATCAAGTTCCCGTTCCTCCAGCCCATAATAAAAAGACAGAAGTTCATCCTGTTCCCTGCAGGAAAGATTCACATAGGGATCCCAAAGGAGTGAGCCAAGATCGTAGAAAGGGCTACCGAAGCGCATCCCCTGGAAGTCGATGAGGAAGGGCTCTCCGTCACGGATCATTACATTCTGGGATTGGAGGTCTCGGTGCACGAGTGATCGCCTTGTTCCTGTGAGCCGCTCTGCTAGGCCGGAAAGCTCTGCCTCGAGTTCACGCTCGAAGGATGGCTCAAGTTCGATCCTGCAGACATCTCCGACGAAATGATCCTTGAAGTAATCCCGTTCCCAGCGGTAGAGATCAGGACCAAAGCCCTCCATCAGATTCAAACGGCCCGACGGAAAGTCTTTTTCGGGGAAGGAATGAAGTCTACCCGCGATGGTAAGCGTCTTTTGGTATAGTGCCCTTCGGCTTTTCCAGGAGGCTTTTCTGAGAGACCAGAGGTCCGAATCTCCGAGGTCTTCCATGACGATGAGACAGCCGGTAGGATTGTGGCGGATCACCCGGGGCACCGGGATATCGATGTCATGGAGAAATGCCGCAACATCGGCGTAGTATGTGTTCTCTACGCGATTCGGATCGTAATGGATCAGGATGGCCGAACCCTTGAGATTCCATTTCAACCGAAAGAAAGTCCGGTCCGACCCCCTGCCCTCCAACGGAGAGAGTGCGACGGAGGTGGACTCTGAGAGCCCCAGGGCCTCTCGCGCAAAACCAATCATGTCCTCTCGCGACGTCATCAGATTTCTTTAAGACAGGACTGAGTTATGAATCATGGAGTATGACTAAAGGCTTACAGGAAAAACACCAGACTACTTTGCTCAGCCCTTCGTTCCAAATACTCTTTCCTTGTTCTTCAGAGCTTTATAGGCTTCGATGCAGCCGATGTCGTGCCACTCGCCTTCGTCTATGATGATCCCCCGGATCGATCCCGGTTTTTCTACGATTCTTCTGATAAAAGCCGAAACAACGGATTCGATTCTGCCTGCTTCAAGAAACTGAAGGATCGATGTTTCCAGAGCATAGATGCCGGCAAAGAGGTAGTTTTGAACTCCCGGGTGTCCCAAAGTGTGCCCCAAAGTATTCCGGAGATCGCAGATCTCACCTTGCTCATTGATCTTCACATTCAGAAGAGGGCCGCTGCTTCGAAGGGCAAGGGTAACCTCTGGTTGCTTCTGCTCATGGACCTTCAGAAGCCTCTCCAAGGGAAGATCCGTCATCACGTCGCCGTTGTAGCACAGGATGGCCTCGTCTTCGTTCAGGAGATCTTCGATGTTTTTCAATCCTCCCGCCGTGTCTAGAAGAATTGGCTCATGACGAAAGAGTATGGGCACTCCCTGCCACTGTCTCTCAGGAAATCTTTTCAGGTAGACTTCCGGGCAATGATGGGTGTTCACGATGAAGCGATCCACGCCGGCTTTCAGGAGGTGATCCATCACATAGGTGATGATGGGGCGTCCTCCGATCTCCAGGAGCGGCTTCGGACATCGCTCCGTCAGAGGCCGGAGCCGCATCCCCAGCCCGGCCCCAAGGATAAAGGCTGTCTTAAATCGCCGCCCTTTCAACGTAATGCCTCACTGACTCATGAGTTTCTCGCAGAGCACTCAGAGAGACTCAGAGAAGTTTCCCCTCAGCGCACTCTGCGAGCTCCGTGCGAGATAGATTCACGTCCTTTTCTTGCCGAACTCCGGATCAATCTTCACCAGCGCCGTCACGATAAACCCCGGGATCGTCGCAGCCATCACCCAGAGGAAGTAGTTCTGATAGCCCATCTGCTCCTGGAACCAGCCGCTCGCCATGGCTGGAATCATCATGCCCAAGGCCATGATTCCCGTGGAGATGGCGTAATGCACCGTCTTGTACTCTCCCTCCGATACCATGATCATAATCATCGTGTAGGCCGTGAACCCAAAACCATAGCCGAATTGCTCCACGGCAACGCAGAGGTTGATCAAATACACGTTGTCAGGCATGGCCTGTGAGACATAAACGAAGACGAGATTTGGCAGATGCATGGCGCAGACCATGGTCCAGATCCAGAACTTGAGCCCTTTTCTGTAAATGGCATACCCGCCTAAAAGCCCTCCCAGCATGAGTGCAATGACTCCCACCGTGCCGTAGATGATTCCTACTTCTGATGTGTTGAGTCCCAATCCCCCTTTTGAGCGTGGATCGAGCAGAAAGGGAACGATGATTTTAACGAGCTGGGTCTCCGCGAACCGGTAGAAGAGAAAGAAAGCAAGAATGGTCACGATCCCTTTTTTCTTGAAGAAGAGGCCGAAGATATGGAGAAACTCTGAAGTGACGGAAGTCGATGCGTTGCGACTGGCCGGACGGTCCACAGTCGGATAGGGAAGGACAAAAAAATGATAAAGGAATAGAGCCGTGAAAACGGCAGCCGCCAGAAAGAGGGTGATGGACCAGGCTCTGGGGATATTCGAACCGCTTTTTTCAAGGTAACCCGCAAAGACGACAAGCCCGCCCTTGGTTCCGATGGTAGCGATTCGGTAGAAGGTTGTTCGCACGCCGACAAAGGCGGATTGGTGATCCTCCGTGAGCCCCAGCATGTAGGAATGGTGAACGCAACGCAGGCAAGGGAGACCCCGATAAGGAGTTGCATCAGAAGAATCCAGTAGCGCTTCGTCCTGAAGAGGTCGACAAAGGGGCTCCAGAGCGGCTTAATGACCCAGGGAAGATAGAGCCAGCTTGTGTAGAGGGCGATGTGGGTGTTTGAGATGCCAAGGCGCTTGTAGAGGACTACTGAAACCGTCATCGCCATGATGTAAGGGATCCCTTCGGCAACGTACAGGGAGGGGACCCAGGTCCACGGATTTCGCGATGTCGGTCTTGGCGTAGACATCTTCTTTCACCATTGGAATACTGGATAGAACTGAGTGAAAAACAGAAAATAGAATCGAATCTTAACTTTCTCTTTTTTGGTCTGTTCCCATTCTTCCAACATTCCAATGGTCCGGCTTCTGTTTTCTCAATAGATCTTCTTGATTTCCGTTCCCCGAAAATAGTGCCGTAGGATTTCCTCACCTGAAAATCCCCGGGTTGCCATGACAGCGGCGCCAATCTGGCAGAGTCCCACGCCGTGTCCCCAACCGGCACCATGAAAAATGAATCGCCCGGCATCCCCGTGAGAATCGTATTCCACCCTCACAAGGAATGCACTGCTGTAAAGGTGGCTCCGGGAGAGCCAGCGTCTGATTTCAAGCTCCTTTCCTACGACCATGCTCCTCTTCGAACCGACGATCTTTAGCCGGGAGAGCCGGCCCGAGGGACCACGGCGAAGAGGTATGATTTCCTGTAGCTTCCCGAAATCAAAACCCGATTTTTCTCGCAAGATCTCTTCCAATTCCTCCCGGGAATATTCGATCCTCCAGCGGAAAAAGTCCTTTGTCCCGCAGTCAAAGTCAGAAAGGATCTTTTCGAGAAAAGGTTCATCTTTTATGTTGCAATAGGCCTCAGGGGCAGAAAGAATCCATGCAGAAGCTTCTTCTTCCGGCCCGATCGGGAGATGGGGGACCGGTGCGTCTGAAATGCTTCCGAGATAAGGAACTCGTTTGTTATCCCAGGCTGTCTCAAACTCTTCCGTGATTCCGCCGCAGGCCTTTGAATATCGAGCATCACAGATCTCATCCTGGTAGGTGATGACCATCCCGCGGGTTTCCTGGACAGCCTCCTCGGCATGTTTGGATACGATCTTTGTGATTCCGTGATAGCGCTGGCAGTGGTCATCAGCGCAGACATCGAAGAGGTCGTGATTCTCTCGGTCGTACCAGCATATGACCTCTCCTTCTTTTTCAATGGTCTTCCCCACCGCTATGGATTCTTCTCTTTTTTTTCCTCTACGATCAAGCGCCGCCAGGAGCCAGCTTCGGGATAGGATGGCGTGGGCCTTCAAGAATTCCATCGGAGCGACACCACTCATCTCCGAGGAGATCGCACTCGTCAAATAGTCTTCAAGGCAGATTTCATTGATAGCAGCTATCGTTCCATCCTTGCGCAGCCTGAGAATGATGTCGCCCCGAAAGGTCTGATCCTCTGTCCTCTCCCAGTGGAACCGGTTTCCGATGGTCACGTTAAAGAGTTTGAACCTCGAATCGGTAGGGGCTGTGAGCCTGATCGATGGAGAACGGTAGATTTCACGGTGGGCGTCGTCGGCGAACACGATCTCCCCTGCCTCTGCCCTTGCTGAAAACCGGCCTGCCACAGGGCCGAACCCATCTCCGCGGAAATTTCCATGAAGCAGACCGGTGATTTCGGTTTGCTGGTCCATGATCCCTACAGTAATCTTCGGTTGAGTTTTCATTGGTTCCAAAATCTCAGGATTCAAGGATTCAAGGGTCCAAGGGCTTAAGTGTCTGTTCTCTCATGATTGAGAACTTATCCGCAAGTAATTTTCCCCCTTTTAGTAGAGGGGGCGAGGGGGGATTTAAAGTGTCAACCATTGGCAAATCGCCCTAAATCTCCCTTTTCCAAAGGGGACATACCAAGCAATTATTATTTACGGATAAGCTCTTAATAAGTGCATTCGACTCTTTAAAGTTCTTTATTATTTCACTCGAATCCTAGAATCCTTGTCCGCTGGAACCCTATTTCTATCGATGCACCTAACGTTATTACTTTTCCGAAGGCGTTGTCAATTCACTGCGAGAATTTATTATTGAACACAAAAATCTGTGATCGGGTATTGATGAGGCAGAAAGGGAGTTTTTCCTTAAGTTATGATCAGAACGGTGAAGTCTGCGGGACCAGCCAAGAAGGGGATATCTGGTTCGGATAAGAAAAAATGGGGCTAGGGGAGGCCTTGGGGTTTGTGACGCTTCCTCTCAGCCACCTTCAATCTGGCTAAAGAACGACGCAGGGCAGCCTCAGCGGCAGCAGCATCTGCGGTAAGAGGCGCTGCTTTCATTGTTTCTTGAGCACGCTTCTTGGCTTCCTCAGCGCGTGTGACATCAATTTCATCAGCCCTTTCACAGGCATCGGCCAAGATAATCACTTTGTCAGGACGCACTTCAAGAAAGCCGCCACTTATGACGAGGTATTCTTCTTCCTTATCCTTTCTGATTATTAAATCCCCAGGCTGGAGCATCGTCATCAAAGGGGCATGATGGGGAAGTATACCCAGTTGTCCCTCCACACCCCAGGCAATTAACGCGCTCACATCATCAGAGAAGACCATTCTTTCTGCAGTAACAATCTCTAATTTAAATGTTGCCATACCTTCAGTTTACCTAACAGGTCCCCCACGAAATCCTAAATCCGAAATGTTTTAAAATCCAAATGTCAACGCTTTGATTTAGGAATTGAGGGATTTAGGAATTTGGGGATTTAATTCCCTACTCCCTAAATTCGCAATCCCTAAATTCATTTCGAATCTAAAATCCAAACTACCTTGCCCGATTTTTGCATAAGAATCTATCGAGGAAGGGATTTTATCCTCGTATCTGTTTGGCCTTTTCTACTGCTTCATCAATGGCTCCGACCAAATAGAAAGCGGCTTCAGGAAGATCATCGTGTTTTCCTTCTAAGATTTCCTTATAGCCTCTCACGGTCTCCTTGATGGGGACGTACCTGCCCGGGGTCCCAGTAAATTGTTCAGCGACATGAAATGGCTGGGAGCAGAACCTCTGAATCTTTCTGGCTCTGGCTACCGTGAGCTTATCTTCTCGACTCAATTCCTCTATGCCCAAGATAGCGATGATATCCTGCAATTCTTTATATCTCTGTAAGGTCGACTGCACCCCTCGAGCGACTCGATAATGTTCCTCGCCGACAATGGCAGGATCAAGGATTCGAGAGGTGGAAGTCAGAGGGTCGACAGCCGGGTAAATTCCCAACTCAGCGATTGAACGCTCTAAAGCCACGACGGCATCGAGATGACCATAGGTCGCGACAATGCCTGGATCGCTGTAATCATCAGCGGGAACATAGATGGCCTGAAAAGAAGTGATGGAGCCTTTCTTCGTCGAAGTAATCCTTTCTTCTAACTCTCCTACGTCTGTACCCAATGTTGGCTGATAACCAACGGCTGAGGGCATGCGCCCGAGAAGGGCGGATAATTCCATATTCGCCAGAACATAGCGATAGATGTTATCAATGAACAGAAGCACATCCTGGCCTTCAATATCACGGAAATATTCTGCTACGGTGACACCTGTGAGGGCCACACGGGATCGGACACCAGGGGTTTCATTCATCTGACCGAAGACCATCACGGTCTTATCCATGACGCCTGACCTTTTCATCTCCAACCACAGGTCATTCCCTTCTCGGGATCTTTCACCAACCCCAGCAAAGACGGAAAATCCTCCATGCTCAGCAGCAATATTGCGAATAAGCTCCATAATGATGACGGTCTTACCAACCCCGGCTCCCCCATAAGCACCGATCTTGCCACCTCTTGTAAATGGAGTGACGAGATCCATTACTTTCAGCCCTGTCTCAAGCATTTGAGGAGTAGTCTCTTGCTCCGTAAGGGGAGGAGGTGAACGGTGAATCGGCCATCTCTGATCGGTTTTCACCTCACCCAATCCATCGATTGCTTCGCCGAAAACATTAAACAACCTCCCTAATGTTGCCCGCCCTACGGGCACAGAGATAGAAGTCCCCATATCAATCGCTTCAGCTCCCCTTGCCAAACCATCCGTGGGGGTTAAAGAAACACTACGCACCCAATTGTTGCCAACATGAGCTTGTACCTCAACGATCACTTTTGTTCCCTTCATGGGAATGACGATGCCATTATGGATAGCCGGCAGCTCGCCCTGAGGAAATTCTATATCCACTACGGTCCCTATGACTTGTACGACTTTCCCTTTTGCCATCTCCTTCGCTCCTCACTCTTGATGAATTCGTAAAAAGTCAAAAACCAGAAAAATTTCATGCTGAACTTGATTCAGCATCTAAACAAATAAAAAACCTATGAGACCCTGAAACGAGTTCAGGGTGACAAATTGGGACTTTTTACGAGACCCTTACTCTTGGCTTATACCGTTAAAGCCTCAGCCCCTCCGCTGATATCACAGATTTCCTTTGTGATCATCTCCTGCCTTGCTTTATTCAAAGATAAGGTTAAATCTTTGGTCAGGTCTTCAGCATTGTCGCCTGCATTACGCATGGCTACCATCCGTGCGGATTGTTCACTCGCGATCAGCTCAAGAATAGCATGATATACTTCCATCTCTACAAATCTTGGTAATAATTCATTTAGAACGGTGAAAGGATCAGGCTCATAAATATATTCCGCCACCTGCCCCGGAGGAAGTTTTGCCGGTTCAATGGGGAGCAAGACTTCCATCGTAGGTTTCTGCACCATGGTACTGATAAAATGAGGGTAGGCGAGGTAGACCAAATCAACCTCACCATTGCTGTAGTCATCAATCACGACTCTTGAGATTGGCAGAGTTTCCTGCATGGTCGCTCGATCGCTGATGCCAGTGAATTCAGCACGTACATTCAGTTTGGCAATGCGAGCGAAGGCTCTCGCCTTGCGACCCACAGTAATCACGGTTACGGGAACCTTTTGTCCCAGGATAAACTCCGCCACAAGCCGATTCAGGTTCGTATTCAATCCACCACATAATCCTCGGTCAGTACCAATGTGGACGACTCCAATTTTTTTCACTTCGCGTTTCTCTAGTAATGGAAGGACTTTTCCTTTGATAAGAGGTTCAATGGCAAGATCCGCAATCACCTGGCGTATTTTTTCAGTGTAAGGTCGCCCTGCCAGTGCCTGTTGCTGCGTTCTCCTCATTTTAGCAGTGGCCACCATCTCCATAGCACGGACAATCTTCGTGGTACCCTGGATACTCCGTATGCGGCGGCGTAAGACTTGAATACTAGCCATCTAGAAAGTACTTCCTTGTTTAAACTCTGTGATCGCTGCCTTCAAAAGATTTTCAGTTTCTGTTTTTATCTCATACTCCGTATTAATTTTTTTCTCTATCTCAGGATGATTCGTCTCCATGAATCGGTGAAAATTCTCTTCCCAGGATATGACTTTTTCCACGGGAACGTCATCAAGATAACCATTGGTTACAGCATAAAGAATGCTTGACTGTTTCCCAAGGGACATCGGGGATTGCACGGGTTGCTTCAATACCTCTGTAATGCGACGACCCCGCTCCAGTTGGTCCTTGGTTGCCTTATCTAATTCCTCACTCCCAAACTTGGCAAAGGCTTCCAATTCACGAAACTGGGCGAGCTCCAATCTCAGCCTGCCGGCTACCTGTCTCATGGCTTTCCTTTGAGCTGAACCACCTACCCGGGAGACGGATAATCCCACATTGATCGCCGGACGAATTCCGGCATTAAATAAATCTGGCTCAAGATAGATCTGCCCGTCCGTGATGGAAATGACATTGGTCGGGATATAGGCTGAAATATCTCCAAGTTGCGTTTCAATAATAGGCAGAGCTGTCAGGGAGCCACCCCCATGCGCTGGAGCTAATTTGGCAGCCCTTTCCAGAAGCCGGCTATGGAGGTAAAAAATATCGCCGGGATAAGCCTCCCTCCCTGGTGGGCGGCGCAACAACAGGGAAAGTTGGCGATAAGCCCAGGCGTGTTTATAAAGATCGTCATAGAGAATCAAAGCATCTTTCCCCTGTTCCATAAACTCCTCACCCATCGCACAGCCTGCATAAGGGGCGATATATTGGAGCGGAGCCGGGTCTGATGAATCCGCTGCTACTATGATCGTGTACTCCATTGCTCCATATTTCTCGAGGGTCGCTATGGCCTGAGCCACCTTGGACGTTTTTTGGCCAATGGCAACGTAGATGCAGATCAAATTTTGGCCCTTCTGAGCGATGATACTATCCAGGACAATGGCTGACTTGCCGGTAAAACGGTCACCAATAATAAGCTCGCGCTGTCCTCGGCCAATGGGGATCATACTATCTATTGCTTTAATACCCGTCATGACGGGTGTATCGACGGGTGCTCTCTTTGTTACGTCTGGCGCCACTATCTCTATTGGACGAGTTTTCGTTGTCTTAATGGGCCCCTTACCGTCAAGGGGGCGTCCCAGAGGATCAACCACCCTACCTATAAGAGCCTCTCCAACAGGAACCTCTATGACTCTTCCTGTCGTTTTTACCTCATCCCCCTCTCTGATCTTACTGCAATCGCCGAGGATAACGGTTCCGACATTCTCCTCCTCCAGGTTTAAAGCCAAACCAGTAATATCATGGGGGAATTGGAGTAATTCATTGTAAGCTGCCTCTCCTAGCCCATGGACACGAGCGATGCCATCACCTACTTCTATCACTGTCCCCACGTTCGTAACAGTCACAGCAGCACCAAAACGCTCAATTTGCTCCTTGATTACAGCAACAATATCTTGGTCTCGGGTTGCCATCTTAACCCCTCTCTTATTTAGAAAGTGAATGGTGAAAAGGTAACGGTCAAAATGCTCGTTTCGTTAATGGGTTATGTTGTTCGTCTTTAACTCTTCTAACCGTAACCCTTCAAGTCTATACCAAACGGGCTTCGTGACCTTTACCCACAAACCGAGTACAATTTAACGACCCACTTCAACCAAACTCTTTTTCAGAGTCTCCAGTTTTTGATGGATGCTGCCGTCAATCAGCTTATCACCCATCCGGGCGATGAATCCCCCTATGATGGAGGCGTCTACGTGAGCATCAATGATTACCTTATGCTCAATGATTTCTCCAAGACGACGTGAAATCGCCTTGATCTCATCGTCATCCAGGGGAAATGCAGTCGTCACTCTAGCCCGTTCGATACCACGATGAGCATCCAGCAAATCATTATACTGCTGGGATATGTCGGCACTAATTCTTAATAGACCCTTACTGACCAGAAGAAGAGCCAGGTTAGAAGCCAGAGGATTGATCTCGCCCAACCGCTTCTGTAACAGACCCTTCTTAGCATCGAAGGAGAGTCGAGGGTTCTGCAGCAAGGCCATGAGTTCTTCGTCTTTGGCTATGTCGGCTGTTTTCTGCAGGCTTTCTTGCCAGCTCTCCAGCTCATTTCTTTCCAGGGCCAGCTCGAAAGCAGCCTGGGCATAGCGTTTAGCAGAACTTGTTCTCGGCATCTCTTCCGTTAACTCTTCTTGAGAGTCACACTCTCCCGAAGCGTCTCTTCGATCAGTTTACGATGCTTCTCCCTATCCAAAGTCTCTTTGATCACTTTTTCAGCGGCTGCGATGGAGATATCGACAAACTCTCGGCGCAAATCTTCAACGATCTTGTCGCGCTCTGCCTCTAATTCCGTTCGGGTTCGATCAATGATCGTCTGTGCCTGTTTGGCGGCCTCCTGTCTCGATTCTTCCTTTAGTCTTTCCCCGACTTGCATGGCTTGGGCGATGATGGCCTGTGCCTCTTGGCGGCCTCTCTCAATCTGTTTCTGTACCTCTCCCTTGGCTTGCTCATATTCTTTTTTTGTGGCCTCAGCCAGTTCCATTCCTTCCTTTGCTCTTTGCGCCCTCTCGTCAAGCATCTTCAGCACCGGTTTGAACAGAAAGAGGCGTAATAGAACAAGCAAGACAATGAAATTGATGATAAAAACCACCAACAGTGGTAAATTAATACCGAGACTGGCGAAACCTCCCATATTGCCCTCTTCAAAGATGAATTTGGAGCTGACTAAACTCCCCCTCGCAGGACGAGATAGGTAACCAATCCGGCGAGTGAAAACACTGCCAATACAATCGCAATAATGATTGCCGCTAGACTAGCGGGTAATCCTCCCTCTCCCATTGTTGCACCTCCTTATTTGACAACCATGGCCATGATAATACAGACGATAAGAACGTAAATCCCGATGGCCTCTGCGAGGGCACCAATCAAAATCATGTTGGTGAGAATCGCCCCTCTGGCTTCAGGGTTGCGTCCCAGGGATTGCATGGCTGAAAAGCCGATCAGCCCCAAAGCCAATGCCGGACCAAAAAAACCCAAACCCGCGGCCAACCCAATCACTAGCATTTTCACTACTTCTGGTGTCATCTTAGCCCTCCTTTCATCCTTTTATTCTGTTTCTTCATGCGGGGATACAGCAATCGTACCAAAGACAAGGGTTAAACCCGAAAAAATAAGAGCCTGGATCAGACCGATCAGTAATTCCAATCCGTAAAAGGGGATAGCGAATACGAGAGGAATCAGGAAACTGGATACCAAAATCAATATCTCACCAGCAGTCATATTGCCGAAGAGACGGAAGGTAAAGCTGAGCATCCGGATAAGATGACTAAATATCTCTAATACACCGACGAATAGATTGATGAACCCAAAGGCCATGTTCATCACGGCCTGCCCGATCTTCCCTGTAAATAACTGTTTAAGCCCTTCTACCATCTGGCGGACATTGATGAACTCGCTGAGGTAGTGAAAAGGACCCACGGCTCTCATTCCCCAGGATTCCACGAAGATGAAAGACATAAAGGCGATGGAAAGGGGGACATTGACGTCTGTGTTGGCCGCACGGAATAGAGGTGCAAATTTGCCATCAGGCTCATTGATCCCTATGGAGCCAAAAAAGGGCAAAAGAGCAAGATAGGCATTTGAGATGACGTAGATGAAGATCGTGGCTACTCCGGGAAAGATCATTCTGGCATGTATTTTACCGGCTACGCTTTCGACAAAGTTCAATAATCCCTCTACAATCGCCTCTGCCATTGCTTGGCGTCTGCCAGGAATAAGCTTCATCTTGCGAGTAAGGATGATGGACAAACCGACCAGCACGACAATCGTCAGCCAAGAAGCAATGAGAGTGTTGGTGATAGAAAAGTGCCCGACATGAGAGACTGGCTCCGCAGGAAGCTCAACGGTCGGTCTAGGAACTTGGAAGATGGCAGGGGGTTTCATCCCCAGAAAGCTGGATCCGAGAGGGCCAAAAACCAAACCAACGCCAAAGAGGATTAAAACAGGGATGAAGAAAAATACTAGGATTTTGAGGCGACCACGACCCATCACGGTTTGCACTGGTTCATTTCTTATTATTTTTTAGCTCTTCTTGCTCAGCTTGATAACGGAGGAGCATCCGAAATAAACCAAAAAAGGCTACGACTGTCCCGACGCCAAGACCAATTAAGGTAAATAAGGGGCGTTTATCAAAGACCCCAGGACGATCAAGCCAGTAACCAATCCCTACCGGGATGATCAAACTCAAAGCCACATACCAACCTACTGTCACTAAGAACTGAAAGGGTCTTACCCACTCTTTCAGACGAACCTCCAAGAGCGGTTAGGAAGATAAAGGCTTACTCCTTTTATAGATGATCGCCTATTAACCAGGGTGATTAGTATCAGGGAGTAAAGAAACGTGCATTTGTTAACACATAACAAGAAAGTTGTCAATCATTTTTTTCTTCATGCTATTTCCATTCTTCTTTACTGATTTCAGGATGTTAAAGGATGATCTACTTCTTGGGAGAGATGGTCAAGGCCATCCTCTTTTTTGTCGAGTCCCTCCTCCATCTTACAATGGCCTTCAAGGATTCCACCTTCTTTGATGACCAGGGTAGGGGTGAACAGGTTCCCATAAAACTTACCTGTAGAATGGATCTCTGCGCGCTCCTTGGCATGAGCCTCTCCTTCGACAAGGCCATTGATGATAATTGTGTTGACCCCAATCTTTCCTTTGACTGCCGCCGCTTCACCAACGATCAATGTGCCGCTCTCGAAGACCTCCCCTTCGAATCTCCCTTCCAATCGAAACATACCTTCAAAGGTCATCTTGCCTTCAAAAGAGGTTTCTCTTCCCAAAAAGGCGCTGATTTCCTCTGAGGCTGGAGAGGGTTTGGCATTACCTTTGGCGAATAAGGGTTTTTCTCTAGACATTGATTACTCCTTTTCTTGATGTGTGAAGGATGAATCGCAAATGGCAAAATTCAAATGAAATCCAAACGACTATATGCCCAATAGAGAGACCACGAATTCCAGAAGCCAGAGATTGGCCTTGATACGCGTGCTTATGTCCGTCCTCCATCTCCCAGTATTGTCTCGACAATCCTTTCCAACTCTTCCGGAGAATAGTATTCAATTTCGATCTTCCCCGTTCTTCCTTTTTGTCGGATATGAACTTTCGTTGCCAGATATCGTCTCAGGGAGTCTTGAAGGCTGATCATCTGGCTTTCCAGATCACTCTCCTGTTTGGTCGGAGTGGGCACTTTCTTCTGTTTCTCTGACCATCGCTTTGCTAAAGCTTCGGCCTCTCTCACTGAAAGGCCTTTCTGAATGATCAGGGCAGAGAGTGCCTCTTGCTTTTCCCTGGTTGCAAGACTGAGGATGGCCCTGGCATGCCCAGAAGTGATGCGGTTTTGAAGGAGGTGGTTCCTCACTTTCAAAGGGAGCTTCAGGAGGCGCAGGATGTTCGCGATCGTCGTTCGATCCTTTCCAATCCGCGTGCTCAACTCACCCTGGCTGATGTTGAACTCCTCTGTTAAGCGTTTGAAAGCCTCGGCCTCCTCAATAGGGTTGAGATCTTCTCTCTGAAGGTTTTCGATGAGAGAAACTTCTAAGACCTCTCGGCCTTCGAACTCTTTCACCAGGACCGGGACTTCGTTCAAACCTGCCTTTTGTGCTGCCCGCCATCGACGTTCTCCAATGATCAATTCGTAACCCTGATCGACCCTTCTGACAATGAGAGGCTCCAAAATTCCTTTTTCTTTGATGGAGTCCGCTAATTCCTGGAGTTTCGATTCGTCAAAATGCTTCCTCGGTTGAGATCGATTTGGGATGATCTCCTCAATCCCGCAGTAAAGGATTGTTTTGGATTCCTCTTCTCCAAATCCTGGGATGAGGGCTCCCAGGCCCTTTCCTAGAGCCATTCTCTTAGTTGCCATCGATCTTTCCGTTGGTCATGATCTCTCTGGCTAGGCTTAAATAACACTCTGCGCCCTTCGAATGGATATCGTATAAAAGGGCCGGTTTCCCGTGACTGGGGGCTTCGCTCAGCCGAATGTTACGTGGGATAATCGTCTTGAACACCTTATCTTTGAAGTGATTTCTCACCTCATGGGCCACCTGATGGGCGAGGTTGTTCCGGCCGTCGAACATGGTGAGAAGGATTCCCTCAATCTCCAGCTTTGGATTGAGGGCCTGTTTAATCAGACGGATCGTTTTGAGGAGCTGACCCAGCCCTTCCAGGGCGTAGTACTCGCATTGGAGAGGGATGATGACAGAATGGGCCGCGGTCAGTGAGTTGATGGTCAACAGGCCAAGAGAGGGAGGGCAGTCAATGAAGATATAGTCGTAGTCTGTCTCCACTTCTTTGATCAAGCAATCCAACTTCCTTTCCCGGTCTTTTTCTTGGATTAACTCCACTTCTGCACCTATCAAGTCGGTATTGGAAGTGATGACGTCCAGGTAAGCGAGGGCGGTCTTCTGGATCATCTCTTTTAGCCCAGAACCCCGAAGCAGGGCTCGATAGATGGTCTCATGGGATCCCTCTTTGCTGAGACCGACACCGCTCGTCGAGTTTCCCTGGGGATCGATGTCAATGAGCAGAACCCTCCTTTCTGCCACTGCGAGGGAGGCGGAAAGATTAACAGCCGTCGTCGTTTTTCCCACCCCTCCTTTTTGATTGGCAATGCAGATCACTCTTGCCATGAAGATTCCCATAGAATTTTGGATTATTGGAATGATGGAATATCGTTTTTACTCCACTTAAACCCATTGTTCCCCCATTCCATCGTTCCCAAATTCGAAGTTAAGCTTTATATAGCACAAAAAAGGGGGGGAAGAAAAGACAAAAATCATTCCCTTTCAAATAAGAGAATTGTCCTTTTGAAAGAGCTTGCGGGAAGAGTCAAAGAAACTCTCTTTTGTAATCGATATGGAGTCCCCTTGATTTCAGAAGAGAGTTGGGTTTCTTGATGGCTCACCTCACTTTTCATTGCAATTACAATTCCACCCTCCTTTAAGAGAGGAAGACTCAGAATAAGAAGAGTCCGGAGATCCGTAAAGGCCCGTGAGATAGCACCATCGAATTGGCCTTCCATTCTTTGGAGCACTTCCTTGTCTTGAACACGACCATGGATCGCGTCAATCCCTCTCAAACCGAGCTGTCGGATGATGTGCCCTTGGAAATCGACCTTTTTACGAACAGAATCGATCAGAGTTACCTCAATAGACGGCTGTACCATTTTCAAAGGGATCCCAGGGAAGCCCGCCCCAGACCCGATATCAAAAAGGGTGGAAACATGGGATAGGTACGGGTAGGCGGAGAGCGAATCGAGGAAATGTTTTAGAACGATGCCTTTCTCTGTTCGGATTGCGGTGAGGTTGATCTTTTGGTTCCATTTGAAAAGTTCTTGGAGATAGATGTCGAAGGCTTCTACCATCCTTTGATCCAGATCGACTCCAAAGGTTTTGGCCCCTTCGACGAGAAGTTTTCTGTTTTCCATCTCCATGATTGAGTCTCATATCACAAAATACTCCCTTTTGAAAGGATTCCACCTAACCCAAATCCCGATAGAGGGAATTTTGATTTCCTATTTTTGATTTGCCTGATCTCTTTGGATTTTTATAGCCTCCAAAAGGCCCCGAATATTGGCCTTCAAAGCCTCAATGATCACCTCATTCCCACTCTCTAAGATTTCCATCACGTTGTCAAAGATTTTTTTTGTCGAAGTTGGAGTAGCTTGGTACCGGCTGGCGGGCTCAGAGACCTTCATTCCCTTTTCATAACCTTGATGATATTTGTCCTCTGCAAAGAGGACCATAACAGACATTATGTCTCCTTTGACTTTATCAATAATAGGTTGAGGAATTTCTGAAGATTTGAGCTTATTTTCAATCTCATCTAATTTCTGGTCCCAGAAATAAAAGAGATTTCCATGAAGAATATAATCGCTCGATATCCCAAAAACGTGTCCGAGTTTTTCCAAAAATTCTCTTGAGGGTTTCTGTCTCCCCCTTTCCAAATCTGCAACATAACCATAAGAATACTCTAGTTTTTTAGCGAACTCCCTTTGATTGAGTCCTTGTTTCTTACGAAAATACTTAATTCTTTCACCTATCTCCATATTAGCTCGTAAATAGCGAATCTATTGTGAAATAACTTGACATAATGCTCGTTATTTGCTAAGTTCTTAACCTAATGAACCCAACAGAGATTAAGAATTCGATGCATAGGGCCTCAACTACTCAAATCTCAATCACTAATAGGTTTGGGGCTCAGATACAATATTAACCAGGGAATCAAGAACGCATACAAATCGAATCATTTCTTGTCTGACTTAAAGACAATAAAAAGAGAGGAAGGTTTTTCCTCTCGGGGGAGGCCGCAGATCTGAATCTTTTTGGAAGAGTGGAGGATCTACGGCCTCTTTTTTCTTAAGTACTCTATGAGTTTTTTTAATCTTTTGCAAGGACAAATTTTGTAAACCCCTCTATCCGTTTCCATTGAAAAGAATTCTAACAGGCGAAAAAGGAGTTGGCACAATGAAGGATGAAGAAATCAGAAAGGCCTTTGAGGTCATCGGGAAGAGTGCTGAACTAGTATTGGAACACCATAAATCAAGAGGTTTCAGAAACAGTGTTATTGAAGTGGGCATTCAGAACATCATCGATACATGCAAAATAGCCCTTGAACAGATTACGAAAGGACAAAGGGAAAAACTGGAAAATGATGCTGATCATCACCTAAAATAATAAGGCTAATGGAAACCATTCCGATCGTACGAAATCTCCTTTGATTGGATATTTCCATCCTGGCTCTCATCCTTTCAAGGCAAATCAGGGGCTCGCAATGACAGAAAGAGAAGAGGGTATTGTTCTTTAAATCAGAATTTGGGCCTCATTGCGGAAAGCCGTGAGTTCTAAGTTTGACATTGATTTAATTAGATGGTTTTTTTGTTGCCCGCGGCCAATTTGAGGAGGTTTTGGATTTGTGTTATTCTTTGATTAATGACGACGAGTTCAGCGAACAATATCGAACTTGACAAAACCTGTTGGATTCAATTCCAAAAGAAATATTCGATTGGCTCAGTGTCATTCATTTCATTAGCAAGCTGCTGAAAAACGCCCATCTGCGGCGTTGCCCTCATCCTTCGTCGTTGCGGCGTACACCAAGTACGCCTCACTCCTTAGGATCTCGGGCGCCTTGCATCTGGCCATTTTTGAGCAGCCTTAGAAAAATGACTTTTATCAGCAAGCTGTTAGCTGAGAGGTTAGATGGTCTTTGTATTGGGTATTGATATTGGCTCAGCCTCCTCAAAGGGGATCGCCCTTGGTGACCACTTTGAGGATCAGGGGCCCATCGGTTCTTTTGATGGTCTCTCTGGAGGAGATTTCAACCTTACGGCCGAGAGAATAAGGAGGGAATTGATTTCCCAAGCTGGAATATTAGCGAACGATATTTCTCGGACTGTTGCCACCGGTTATGGATCAAAATTGGTGGCTTTCGCAAGCGAAGTCAAGCCGGATATCGTCTGTCACGCAAGGGGCGTGTCATTTCTTCTCCCTTCTGTAAGAACCGTCGTTGATGTAGGAGATCTTTATACGAAGGTCTTCCGAATCGATGGTGATGGAAGTGTCCACAATTTCTTGATGAGCGGGAAGTGTGCCGGAGGAAGCGGCAGAATCCTTCAAGTCATTGCGAAGATTCTCCAGGTCAAAGTGGAAGAGATTGGTGAATTGTCTTTAAAATCCAAAAGGAGAATTGAGTTTAACACGGGTTGTGCCGTTTTTGCGGAGTCGGAGGCGATCTCCCGACTCTCCCAAGAGGCCACAAAAGAAGACCTTCTGGCAGGCATACACAGAGCTCTTGCAGCCCAGATCAACAGTTTGGCGGAGAGAATGGGTGTGGAACAAGATGTGGCTATGGTGGGTGGCGGTGCAAGAGACGTGGGCCTCGTTCAGGCCTTAAAGGAAATCAGAGGTCATGATATTCTTGTACCGGCAAAGCCGCATTTTACGGCTGCGTTGGGTGCGGCCATCATTGCCATAGGCAGCTTAAGGTGAAATGATTGAAATAAAAGAGTTGATCGAGTATAGTTCATACTGAGCGAACACGAAAAGGAGAAGGCCAATGGTTGGAAGAGGGGATAATATTTTAAACACAGTAGAGGAGTATTATGAGGATTACGGCCTTAGAGCAAAGGTACTGAAAAAAGAAGGGAAAAACATTATAGGCTATATTTGTTCCTTTGTCCCCTTGGAAATTATCACGGCATCTGGGTGTATTCCTTTTCGGGTAAGAGGGAATATTCACGAGCCCATTACAATGGGCGATACACTCCTTGAGACCATCGTATGCCCCTATTACCGGAGTTGCTTCGACCTCTCGGTGAAACAAAAATATGACTTTCTCTCAGGTTTGGTTATCCCTCACGGTTGTGATAGCATGGTCCGAAGCTATAGTGCTTGGACTTATGCTCTCCCCTATTCCTATTTTCACTTTGTCAATATTCCTACGGTCTGTGATGAATCGTCCTTTGAATTCTTCAGCGCAGAGTTAAATACGTTTAGAAAAAGTCTGGGGAAATTTGCTGGAAAAGAGATCACCCATGGTGATCTTACCCGTGCCATTGAAATCTACAACAAAAACAGGGATAAGGTCAGAGCACTCTATGAATTCAGGAAGGCGGATCCCCCCCTCATCTCTGGTACGGAATTGACAATGGTGTTAACGGTTGGATCGAGCTTACCCATTGACGAAACCAATACCTTATTTGATCAGGTTTTAGCAGATATCAAGCGAAGAGAGAAATCTCCTCTGAAGAAAGGCCCTCGGATCCTAATTGATGGCGCTTGCCTCGATAATATTGAACTCATCAAGCTCGTGGAAGAATTGGGAGGCAACGTAGTTGCCGATACGATTTGCAACGGAGCAAGGGATTACTTTCCACGGACAGAGGTGGGAGGAGATCCCATCGATGCACTCAGCCATCGGTATCTCGATAAAATCAATTGCCCTAAAACTTACAGGGAGAAAAAGGCAGAAACCTTTGAAGGAGATATTGCATCCCGATTCGGTGATATCGGAGCTTATGCTAAGGATTTCAAAGCAGATGGTGCTATTCTTTATATATATAAATATTGCGATCCCTTTGGTTTTGAGATCCCCGCACGAAAAGCCTATTATGAGTCCATCAATATCCCCCTTCTTCATCTGGAGGATGTCTATTCTGCAGGTACGATCGGTCAACTCAGAACCAGAATTCAGGCCTTTCTGGAAATGATCGGCTAACATGGATTCTGAAACAAGGAGGTTTTAGATAATGGCTGAGGAACAGAAAGAGGCAAAACCAAAAAAGAGACTGACAGCGACCCAGGCAGCTGCTACCATTACCCAAATGAATAAGGAGATTTTCAAAGATACCGTCCGGGCACGGGCTGAGGGAAACCGGAAGATCGCCTTTACCTTTATCTCTTGCCATCACGAGGAGATCTTCCGGGCCATGGATGTGCTCCCTGTGTGGACAGAGAATTTCGCCGGTATCTGTGGGGCTAAGAGGGATGCGGAAAGATTCCTTCAGAGAGCGGAGTCCCTTGGTCTTTCCCGATCCTTGTGCACCTATGCCCTTTGCGGGATCGGTTTTGACCAATGGAGGGAAGATCTGGGCGAAATGCCGCCCAATGCTCCATGGGGTGGACAGGTAAGGCCTGATTTCATGATATCCAGCGGACAGATCCTCTGTGACCCAAGATCCAAATGGTATCAAGCCTCTCAGCAATATATGCCGGAGGTTCCAATCTATAATATCGACCTTCCTTATCCCATGTTTCAGAGGGATCAGGATCACCGAGAAGTCCGGGGGTACTACCACAAATATATTGTCAAGCAATTGCGCGGACTGGTGGCCTTCCTCGAAGAACAGACCGGGAAGAAGATGGATTACGATCGCTTAAGGGAATTAGTTGCCCTCACCGATCGAACGTGGAACCTGATCGAAGAAACCTATAGCCTTCGAAAGGCTGTCCCTTGCCCCATGGGAACGGGTGATGCGATGAATACGATGATCGCAATAAATTTCTGGATGGCCACTCAAAAGGCTTATGACTTCTTTGTCGGTCTCAAAAAGGAATTGGAGGAAAAGATTGCCAAGGGAGAAGGGGAGGTTGAAAATGAGAGATGCAGACTCATGTGGGGAGGTGGATTGCCTGCCTGGTTTGCCCTGAATGATTTCAATTATTTCAATAGCAAGGGGGCTTCGTTTCCTGTGGAGACAACCTACCGAATGGTCGCACCACTCAATGAGATGGATATTCCTGAAACCAAGGATCCCATCGAATACCTAGCATGGAGATGGCTTGGATTTTGGACCTTCTGGTATGATAAGGCCAAGAAACGACCGGGATCAGAGCCTGATGTGGAACATCTCATCAATTGGATCGAAGAATATAAGATCGATGGAGTGGTCATGCATGAGGCATTTTCATGTCGAACCTGGCATGTGGGCCTCATCTGGCAGTTACATCAACTGGCTAAAATATACAAGCCCATTCCAGTATTCGTGATAGGGAAAGACGGGAAGAAGGAAAAAGTTTACAGAGAACTCCCTTCCCTCATTTTGGAAAGTGACATCATCGATATCACGTCATATTCGGAAGTCGATACAAGAAATAAGATTGATGCCTTCATCGAAACCTTAGAATCCATTCGACTAAACAAGGCAGCTTGATCAGGCGAGGAAGGTTAAGGTCAAGGTTTAGGTTGAGATTCTAAAGTGAGTTTTTTCTTTTCTCAGCCTTAACCTCAGACTCAACCTCAACCTTTGAGAGATACTATTGA
Organism: Thermodesulfobacteriota bacterium; assembly: GCA_050014415.1. Taxonomy (GTDB): domain Bacteria; phylum Desulfobacterota; class BSN033; order BSN033; family UBA1163; genus JBEKDJ01. Next base: position 27,764 of record JBEKDJ010000059.1, read on the forward strand.
CCTCATTTTTTGCAGGCATTGATGTCGGTTCCACGATGACCAAAGCCGTGATCCTTAGCGACGGGATCATTGCTTCAATCATTGGACCTACGGGCCCAGAGCAGCGTCGGTTAGCCAATAAGGTTATGGAAGAGGCGCTGAATCGGGCTGGTATCTCCATCCAGACGGTCACCTACATTGTTTCTACAGGCTACGGAAGAATAAACGTTCCCTTTGCTGATAAGCAGTTCACGGAAATCACCTGCCATGCCAAGGGTATCATCAGTCTCTTCCCCAAAGCCAAGACCATCATTGATATCGGGGGTCAGGATGTTAAGGGAATCAAGATAGACACGACCGGCAAAACCACCGATTTTGTGATGAATGACAAATGTGCTGCCGGCAGCGGCAGATTCATAGAGGTGATTGCGGATACCCTCGGAGTACCATTGAATAAAGTCGGCGACCTGTCACTGCAGAGCAGGAATCCTGCGAAGATTAGCAACATCTGCACGATATGGGCACAGCAGGAGGTAGCAGCCAGTTTGGCACAAGGGATACCCGTTTCCGACCTGCTTGCAGGGGTTCATCTATCGCTGGCAGACAGGATAAGCAGAATGGTCAATCGGCTAAGGGTGGAAGAGGCGGTCATCGTCACGGGTGGAGGTGCTAAAAATAGAGGCCTGCTTAAAGCCCTTTCCGAACAACTGGGCCATGAAATCCTGGTACCCGAGGAGCCCTTGATCACTGGAGCTCTTGGTGCTGCCTTGAAGGGAAAGGAGATTGTCAAATCGAAATCCTATAATATTGCAGGTTGCAACACAAACCTTTTTCTCCCTTTGAAAAAGGGAGGCCGGGAGGGATTTAACCTCTTCATGTAGTGAGTGTATTATGATTTACCTTGATTACAATGCGACGACGCCGGTGCTGCCGGAGGTGCTGGAGGCGATGATGCCTTACCTGACCTCGGAGTGGGGCAATCCATCAAGTACATACAAGTTCGGCTCAAACCTGAAGACGGTGATCGAGACGGCGCGGGCTCAGGTCGCGGAATTGGTCGGAGCCCAGGCGATGGAGATTATCTTCACCTCGTGCGCGACGGAGAGCAACAACGCGGCCATTCATGCGGTACTGAAAGCCAATCCCCGGAAACGACACATCGTCACTTCGGTAGTGGAACATTCGTCAGTGTTGAATTACTGCGTGGCCTTAGAAAAGGAAGGATATCGGATTACCTATCTGACTGTTGACCGGGAGGGCTTGCTCAAGGTATCCGATTTGGAGGACGCCATCTCAGATGAAACCGCCGTTGTTTCGTTGATGTGGGCGAACAATGAGACGGGGGTGTTGTTCCCTGTGAAGGAGATTGGGGAGATTTGCCGGTCTCGCGGAGTACTCTTCCACTGCGACGCGGTGCAGGCGGCAGGGAAGATTGAGATTGATATGCGAAATGTGCAGGCCGATTACCTATCACTGACCGGTCACAAATTTGGTGCCCCCAAAGGGATCGGGGCGCTTTACGTCCGCCGCAAAGTCCCGTTCTCGCCGTTTGTATGCGGTGGCCATCAGGAGCGCAACTTACGCGGTGGCACGGAAAACGTTGCGCTGATTGTGGGAATGGGCAAGGCTGCGGAACTGGCCAGGAAACATCTGACGGTCTATGACAGGAAAGTGCGACCGCTACGTGACGCCCTTGAAGATGGCATTCTAAGTTCGGTTTCTAATGCTGAATTAAACGGGCACAAAACCCAGCGGCTATCAAATACCACCAACATCACTTTCCAGGGCATCGAATCCGAAGCGCTGCTTATTTTGCTAGACAAGGAGGGAGTCTGCGCCTCATCTGGATCAGCTTGCCTCGCCGATTCCGACGAACCATCACATGTCATTAAAGCTGTACACACTACCTATTCATGAGCTAAAAAAGGGGGTAAAATTGGGTGACACTTTTGGTTGATGTGGACCCTGATATATCCCCTGGATCGGAGCCAGGATTCCACCGCAATCCTCCAAGCC
>JBEKDJ010000060.1:0-18935 GCA_050014415.1 Thermodesulfobacteriota bacterium
CTATTATTGGATGAGCCTTCATTAGGGTTGGCGCCTTTTCTGGTCAAAGAGATTTTTGGGATCGTGAAAAGAATCAATGAAGATCGGGGGACCACCATTATCCTGGTGGAGCAGAATGCCAACATGGCTCTCCAGATTGCCCACTATGGGTATGTCATGGAGAATGGCAAGATTGTGATGGAAGAGGTTGCTACCAATCTGAGGGAAAATCCCGATGTCAAGGAAGTTTATCTGGGCGCGGCATCCTCAGGTGCCCTCAAATCATATAAGGACATTAAGTCCTACAAACGGCGTAAACGCTGGCTTTAAGTCGGAAAGAGCATAGAGCGAAGCGCCTGGCGAACGAAGAGAAACCAAACGCGATACGCTCTGTCATTTGTGTGGGAGGAATAGACATGGCAACTCAAGCTAAAGAACCTCGTTATTTTGATATGAAAGAGAATATGACTCTGTCGGAGAGGAAGCGTTATTATGATCAGAGTCTGGCGAAGATGGTTCGTCTGGGATATGAAAAATCCCCAAGAGTCAAAAGAATGTTCGACGAACGAAATATCAATCCTTCAAAATTAGGATCCCTTCGTGATTTGGAGAGGCTTCCTGTGATTTCCAGAGAAGAACTGGTCAAATTCGAGAGGGAGGACCCTCCCTTTGGAGGATTTTGTGGCAAAGACTTGAAGACCGATAGGATTTTTACCTCCCCCGGGCCGGTCTATGAACCCCATCTTACAGAGAAAGACCCGATATGGGCCAGAGGTTATTTTGCTGCAGGGTTTAGAAAAGGGGACATTGTTCTGAATGCCTTTTCCTACCATATGGTCGCCGCCGGTCTGACGTTCCATAGTGGTCTAAGGCGAGTCGGTGCAACAGTCGTTCCGTCCGGCGCTTCCAGCACCGAAAACCAGTTCCAACTCATTCGTGATCTGGGTGTCACAGGATATACAGGGACTCCGAGTTTCTTGATGGCGATCATCAACAAGTCTGAGGAGATGGGTTACAATTTTAAAGACGATTTTAAAGTAAGGCGGGCGAGCTTCGTGGCTGAACCGCTTCAACCTTCCTTGCGAGAAAAATTCGAAAAAGAATATGGCATCGATACCTATCAGATGTATGGGGCTACAGAGGTAGGCGATATCGCCTACGAGTGCCAAACCAAAAGTGGCTGGCATATTTGTGAGGAGGTCATTGTTGAGATTGTGGATCCCACCACAGGCAAGCAAGTGAACCCAGGAGAATTGGGTGAAGTAGTGGTGACAAGACTGAACCACCTCTTCTTCCTATTCCGGTTTGGGACAGGAGATCTCTCCCAGATAATCAAAGAATGCTGCTCTTGTGGCAGGACTTCGTTGCGTCTCGCTGGGATATCCGGAAGGGTAGGCGAAGCCACCAAAGTAAGAGGGATGTTCATTGCGCCCAGTCAATTGAGGGTCATTTCAGATCGATTTGGTGAACTGAGGCTTCAGGCTGTTGTGGACCGGGAGAATTTCAAGGATATTTTGAGCGTGCGAGTTGAGGCAGATAGAGAAGGACCTGATCGGGCCAGAATCGAACGCGAGTTTGAAAATGTTTTCAGAGAAATATGCACGGTCAAAATTGATAAGCTTGAGTTCATTGAAAAGGGAACTCTCACGGGAAAAGACGGCCTGATTGTCGATCTGCGTACTTGGAAGTAGATTGCCAAGACTACCTTATTAGTCTCCCCCCTTCAGAAGGAGGGGGAAAGGAGAATCAAGGATCTTCATATTTTTAGATATTGCGCGGGATAGAATGTTGATGTTCAAAGGCGGGAGTCTTGAAAGCTATCATCATAGCGCTTAACGATGGGAGCCAAAAAAAAGCACCATGCTCTATGCTCCAAGCGCCTTGAAGATAGGGAAGGGGAAGCGTATGGGAAATCTTGATATACATATCGGGGAGATATTAGCGAGAAATGGGAGGATGTATCCAAACGAGGTTGCCCTGATTGAGAGAATACCCAGCGAGAATAAGAGGAGCGAGATCACCTGGAAGCAGTTTGATGAAGGGGCTAACCGATTTGCCAACATTCTGCTCAAAAAAGGTATCCAAAAGGGGGACAAGGTTATCCACCTCATGATGAATTCAATCGATTGGCTCATTGCCTATTTCGGTATTGTTCGTACAGGAGCGTGGGCTGTTCCCCTCAATTTCCGTTTTTCGGGCAATGATATCAAGTACTGTTGTGATGTCGCAGAACCTCGATTGATGGTCTTCGGAAAGGAATTTATCGATCGGATCGACAAGATAAGAGATGATCTTCCCACGGTAAAGGACTATATCTTTGTAGGAAAAGAAATCCCGGGCTACGCACAGTCGTATGATCGATTAATGGAGAGATCTTCGGTTACTCCCCCCCATATTCAAATTGAGTACGACGACCCCTGTGGCCTCTATTTCACCTCTGGCACGACGGGCCAACCCAAACCTATTCTTTTAACCCACAAGAACATGATATGTGCCTGTATTACCGAAAGAGCTCATCATTATCAGATAAGAGAAGACAATTTTATTCTCATTCCTCCCCTTTATCATACCGGAGCAAAGATGCACTGGTTTGGAAGCTTTATTGTTGGAGGACCTGCTGTCATCTTGAAGGGGATTTCACCGGAATGGATTCTTGAGGCAGCAAGCGAAGAGAGAGGGACAATCGTTTGGCTTCTTGTCCCATGGGCTCAGGACATCCTCTTGAAGCTTGACAGTGGAGAGATCAAAATAGAAGATTACAACCTCAGTCAGCTTAGGCTCATGCACATTGGTGCGCAGCCCGTCCCTCCCTCGCTGGTCAAACACTGGAAAGAGTATTTCCCGAAGATGGCCTATGATACCGACTATGGTCTGAGCGAGTCAACAGGGCCGGGTTGTGTGCACCTCGGGATTGAGAATGAACATAAGGTTGGAGCGATCGGTCTTGCCGGATTCAACTGGGAAACGAACATCCTGGATGAAAGCGGCATTCCCGTCCAGCGGGGAGAGGTGGGTGAACTCGCTGTCCGAGGCGACGGGGTGATGAAAGAATATTACCGAAATCCGGAAGCCACCGCCAACGCGATCCGGAACGGGTGGTTGTTCACCGGAGACATGGCGAAACAGGATGAAGGTGGTTTCATTTTCTTGGTCGATAGGAAAAAAGACCTCATCATTTCCGGGGGCGAGAATGTTTTCCCCGTAGAAGTTGAAGACTTCCTGCATGCCCATCCGAACGTCAAGGATGTGGCAGCCATTGGCTATCCGGATGAACGGTTAGGTGAGATCGTGGCGGTCGTGATTGACGTCGTTCCTGGAAAGATGCTCACAAAAGAGGATGTACTCAAGTATTGCGAAAAGCTGCCAAAGTACAAGAGGCCACAGAAGATCTTTCTGGGCGAGGTTCCTCGCAATCCAACAGGAAAAATAGAGAAGCCAAAACTGAGAAGGAAATATGCAGGAATGGAAGAATCGTTTAAGATAGAATGATGCCTCTTCTTCTGCTTATCTGTAAAGGAGGGCCGGGCGGATTCGAAATAAGTTTCTAGAGGGTGGACTGCGGCTTCAATATTCTGAATAAGAGTTGGTTTAGTTAGCCTTGCACTATTCCTCTTCAATATTCTACTGCTTCAGTCCTTTCCACCCTTCAAAGCTACCTCTCTTTGTGAACGATAGATGCGCATTCACCAGTAGTTCCTTCTCATTTCCCACATAAATACCGGACAAATTGTCGAAGAATGGAAAAAAATCAGACCCTGTTTCGCTAAAATGAAGAAAAGTCAATGGTTGTCAAAATTGGTACAAGTCAAATGATTCCTAATAGTTATGAATCATTTGCACGACAGTATCTTCCAGTCCGTTTAATTGGTATGTTTTTTGCTGACATTGAATGCGAATACGAATAATAATCCTTTTCGTGGTCGAATCTGTGATGAAAGATCGAGACAAGAAAAATGTTGTGATATTGCTCAGGTGGACCGTTATTGTCGTGGTCAGTTATCTCATTCTGTTTGGCAAAGGTAGGGTTGCAGACCCACGTCTAAGTCAACTTCTCATTATCGGATACATCCTATCGAATCTCTTGCTTGTCCTCGTTCCCAAGGCGTGGTTTTCGAACCTAAAGCTCTTTTATTCATTAGTCCTCGTGGATACTGGGATCGTTTCCTTCGGAATGTACCTTTCGGAAAAGATGACAACAGATTTCTATCTTGTCTTTTTCCTCATCATCATCTTTGCATCGCTCAGTCGCAATTTTAGATTGCTGATGACCATCGGAGGTATCACCGCTTTTCTCTACGGGGTTCTCCTCTATTTCTGGGGATTCTTTGCTTCCGAGAATAGTAGCAGCTATATCCTTCGCATCCCCTTCATCTTCATCATGACTGCTTTTTATGGGTATATTGTTCAAACCTTTAGTGAAGAGAAACGTCGCCAACTCACCATCTCGGAAGACAAGTATCGAGGTCTCTTTGAGAATGCCAATGACGGGATTATCATCTTGAAAAGTCCCCAATTTCTCGTCGCGAATGTCAATAAAGAGGTTGAGCGGCTCACCGGATACGAGAAGAAAGAACTTCTTGGAAAAGCCATTGTCGATCTCATCGCTGTAGAGGAAGGAAGGAAGTTGGCTTATCTCGAGGAGGTGGTCGAGAAGGGAGAGGCGAGAACAGATTCGTTTCCCTTACTGAGAAAAGATGGGATGCCGCTGGAGGCGGATCTTTCCACCAAGAGGATCGATCTAGGCGATGAGTCCTTCTATCAGGTGATCTTTCGGGACCTGACAGAACAAAGAAAACTCGAGAAGAAGATCAGAGAGAGTAAACGGAACCTGGAGGCTATCTTCGATGCGATCCGGGACCAACTCTCCATACAGGCTCCTGACTATCACATTCTCCGTGTCAATCGGGCGGTGATTGAAAAATACCATACAGAGTTTAGAGAGCTGCTTGGAAAGAAATGTTACGAGGCCTACTATCAGAGAACCATGCCCTGTGAGAAATGCCCGATATCGGTGACCATCCAGACGCAGCAGCCCTCTTTCTCAATCATGAAGATCCCGGAGAAGGACACGACCCTGCGCATCTTCTCTTACCCGGTTTCAGATGACAAAGGGAGTCTCTTCGCTGTCATTGAATATGTCCAGGATATCACCGAAGAAGAGCGGCTCCAGGAACAGCTCATCCAGTCAGAAAAGCTGGCCGGGATAGGCGCATTGGCATCTGGCATCGCCCATGAAATTAACAACCCCCTTTCTGGAGTCGTCGGGATGGCAGAACTCTGCATGGCAGAGGAGAATCCCGAAGAGATCAAGAGTTATTTGACGGACATCTTGAATTGTGCTCAGAGAATAGGTGAAATCTCCCAGGGACTCAGGTCATACTCCCGAATCGCAAAAGATGGGAGCCAGGTTCTTGCAGATGTCAATGAGGTTCTCGACAGTTCTTTGAAGATGGTACGACTGGGAATCAGGGCTGATTCGGTAGAGGTGATGAAGAAATTCCAGCCCGTCGAGAAGATAGAAGTGGATGTCGGTGAGATTCAACAGGTGTTTTCCAATTTGATTACCAACGCGTTACAAGCCATCAACGGAAAAGGTGGGATGCTTACCCTCTCTACTCGCTCGTTAAAGGATTCAGTTGAAGTCAAGGTGAGCGACAACGGTGTGGGGATTCCCCCAAAATATCTCAAACAGATTTTCGATCCTTTCTTCACAACCAAGAAGCCTGGTGAAGGAACGGGTCTTGGTTTGAATATCGTCTACCGTATTGTGACCAAATATGAAGGAACGATCGATGTCGAAAGCAAGGTAGATGTGGGGACAACGTTTACCGTCAAATTTCCAATAAGGAGGGATATCGGATGAGCAAGAAGGTATTGGTCGTAGATGATGAAGAGGTGATTCGGAAGCTCTTGAGAATCCATCTAGTAAAATGGGGCTATGAGGTAAAAGAGGCCGTCGACGGAACGCAGGCCATAGAAGAGATTGGAAAAGACGATTTTGACCTCCTCATTTGTGATATCCTGATGCCAAACATGGATGGATGGCAGGTGTTGAAGGAGGTGAAATCGAATCCAAAGACGAAGGATATGCCGGTCATTGTCCTGACAGCAAAGAATCAAGACACGGATATGTTCAAAGGTTACGATCTGGGGGCCAGTTACTATATGACCAAACCCTTTACCAAGGCCCAACTCCTCTATGGACTGAAATTGATGTTTGAGGAGAATCCAACACCTCTGTGCTAAGAAAACAGCGAGTAGATCGCTGTAAACAGATGTTGCACGTGAAGCTCACAGACCCACTTGTGTAGCATTGCTGCCTTCCTATGTGCGCTGTCCCCTTTGTTAGAAGAGAAGCCGACAGAGGGAAAGACCTAAGGAACATCCACAAAACCATAATCTTCCTGCCAATAACCAATTGAAATTCATGATTAATGAATGTCCTTCTGTTCCGTTATGTGGTACTTATATTCTACAGAGAATAAGAATTTGACATTTCACCCCAAGGGGGAGGAGAAACATGGATATCCTGGAAGCCATTTCACGGCGCGTGAGTGTTCGCAACTATCAGACTGAGCCCGCTTCTGCTTTGGAGGTCGAGGATGTCCGACGCAGAGGAGAAGAGGCTGAGGCGTTAACTCGGGCCGAAATGAAGTTTCAGCTCTACTCGGCTGAAGAGATAGGTAGGGATGTCAAAGGCATCATCGGGGACTCTTGGAAGTTCATCCGTGCCCCGCACTACATCGTCCTTGTGGCAATAGAGGGTGAAGGCTACCTTGTAGATTCGGGCTTCCGGTTTGAACAGATGGTTCTCGAGGCGACCCGAATGGGCTTGGGTACGTGTTGGATCGGCGGCATGTTCAAAGAGGCTTCCCTCCGTTCTGCCCTCGCGATAGAAGAATCGTGGCGAGTGATCGCTTTAACCCCGATCGGCCGTCCAGCAGACTCGAGCTTAGTGAGTCGCGCGTTTCGGGCAGTAGCTCGCTCGTCAACGCGAAAGCCGGTTGAACAGATTTTCTTCTGGCAACGCCATGGAGGATCGTTGCCCGCAGGCGTTCATTCCGAGGAACGGCTGGCCCGCGTGCTCGAAGCGACGCGGCGGGCTCCGTCGTGGGCGAACAAGCAGCCCTGGCGGTTCATACTGGCGGACCGCGAAATTCTGGTCTACAAACAGATGCGCCAGGAAAGGGAGGGTAAGGACTACCATTTGCTTGACTGCGGCATTGCCATGGCCCATCTGCATCTGGCATCAAGAGCTGTAGGAATGAACGGGAGCTGGGAGCTTAGAAAGTGCGAGGTTCCCGGGGCACCCGATGCCGAACTTGTCGGCGGATACGTGTTGGACCTTTCCTGTCTTCGCTGAAGAGGGAGATAGAGTGAGGGAAGACTTCTAACATTTTCGGATAGCTTGATGGATTGGCTTGGGTAAGCTTGGTCTTAGCCAGAGAATCCTAAAGGATGCTGCAAATCTCAGGCAGTGACCTTTCAGGATGGAAACGTTTGTAGTGTCTAGTTATATGATTGATGGCCAGAACTACCAAATCGTCTCGTTTTATGTCTACCACCCCGTCTCCTGAAAAAAGGACCTTCATGGAACCTAGAAATTCCTCATCTCTATGATTGTAGAGGCAACACCATTCTGAAAGACTTGGGAGCAATGGGGAAATTTAGGGAAATAGTTCAATTTAACTTTGCTTCTCTTATAAGGGTTCTGATAGGGCAGCGTCCGATTCCAATGGGTATAAAAAAGCGTTTTGTGGTCATGCTATAATTTATATCTTCCTTTCAGTATCTGTGAAACCTCTAAAAGACAGGAAAATGCCTTCTCTACAATTCTTTCCTCAACATGAGAGACCTCGCATTTCTCACTCGTTTCGGCACTGATATCTTTAAGACAGCATCGTGCGGGGGCTATTAATGCCTGTTCGGCAATTTGTCTCAAGACCAGCCCCGTGTTGTCCGAAATTCCCTGCCAATAGTCGGAAAGGATTGAAGCCAGCTTTCCGGGTGTATGGACCGAAAGAACCGAGGATTCGGTGGGGACAATCCCCCAGGAGATCACCCCTCCCTTTTTGATAAACTCAGCAACACTCCGAGCGTATTCCTTAGGCATGAATCCAATTTGAAATGCGTCGAAGGAGAGGATTTCTATTCCTAATTCTAATAGGTAGGGTAGGTTTACATCGGCGCAGAGGTGCAGTCCCTTGGGCCCTTCAAGGCCTTGAACAAAATTAAGATAGTCTTCCTTAGCCTGTTGGTCATTATATCCTGAAAGACCACTGAAGACATAACCCAGGCCTGGCTCATCCACCCAGACGAAAGCATTTTGATTTTTGGCCTTTAGCTCCTGATACTGGATATTCACCTTCTTCTGAATGAAATCGAATAGAATTGTTTTAGCCTCTTCATTATAGATGATGGGCTTGAAGTTTTCATCCAGTACCTTGAAACCAAAGCTCACAGGCCCGGTGATCTGCCCCCTTATGGCCTTATAACCCTGGAGGTCCTTGGAGAGAAATCTTTTAAATACCTTTGAATACTCTGTGGTGAGGGCATATGTTTCTGGATGTTCCATTTTTATGAAGTAATCTTCGAGTTCCTCCTGAAATCTTGCTGTAGTGAAAACAAGCTTTCCCTTTTCGAAATCGATCGCTATTCCTGGGAAATGCTCTGAGGTTTGAACATACATATCCTCATACAAACTCACATTGGGAAGTTGTGGCCAAAAAGGGATATCCAGACCCAAGGCAAGCTCAAGGGCCTGCTCAACATCGCTATGGGGCATGATGCCCATCGCGGTGGTACCGCACCTTGCATCAAAGATCATGGGGAGGCCTCATCAGGAGGAATTCTTCGCCAGGTTGATCAATTTCCAGGTCAAGCTTTCGGTCAGAACGCAGACATCTTCGCTGGCTAAATAGTGACGGATGTTTCCATCAAATAATATATTACCCCCATGGGGGACTTCATCATCTCCTTTCCAGATGATGAAGAAGATCCGCGCCATAGGAAAGGCATCGATGCTCACCGCCGCGTCGCCGTAATTTGCCCTCTGTCCCCCTAAATTTCGAGCAGCATCGACGAGCAGTTCGGGTCGATCACCGAAGCAACTCAAAATGGGTTCTAAGTTTCTTTTGACAAACACGGGAGAATAAAACTTCCCCCCCTCTATTTGCCCATAGGTGATCAGTTTGTTGGTGTAGGGGGCTCCTGTTGCCTGAGTCAGGTAGTGAAGGATGAGTATCTTGTCCTTGATGGGGACCTTCTCATCCTTTAGAGAAATTTCAACGTTGGGTAGTATGATCAAATAGGAGCGGTTCAGGTAGCGGAGGATGATTCTATTCCGATCCACATACTGGGCACCGCTGTTTCTGCACACTTCTTCAAGATCGATGCTTACGATTTTTTTGCAGCCCAGTTCATAGGCAAGTTCAAACCCCTCTTCAGAGATATTATTGGATGAGGTCATAACCCGCCTCTCGTAATATTTTTCTAACGGACACGGAAGAAGGGGAATCTTCAGGAATCTTGAGTAGGGATTCACCTTTAAGATTGTGTTCCCTGATGAGGGGATCATATGCAATTCTTCCCAGATATTTCTCGCCGCTCCTTAATAAATATGTTTCTATCTCCTCCGTGAACCTGTAGTTCCCTACGAGATAAAATTTGTTGTAACTGATGTTGACACCCTTGGTGACATATTTGATCCGGTCTATGTGTTTTGCTGATTTTTCAGACGGATCAAGCACAACGAAAAGGTCGTTGATGTCAGGTGTCACTTTTCGGTTAAGATGCTCTAAACCAGCAGGAGAATCGACGATGACCATTTCGTAGTTTTTGTGAAGACTCCTAATCGTTTCCTTAATCATCTCGTCAGGCAGGCAGTAACAACCTGCGGCAAGCTTTGTTCCGAGAGTGATGAGATCAAACTTCTCATCCTTGTACAGGATCGTCCCCTCTTCAATCTTGCGCTTCAATAGATCAGGTACATCCTTTGTATCTTTGCCCTTTCCGATGACCTCGAAAAGTGCATCTGCTACAGTCCATTTCCCCTCTTTCTCCAGATCGACACCGAGCATTTTGGCCAGACTTCCATCCGGATCGAGATCAATGAGGAGAAGGGGCTTCGCTTTGATATATTTTGTAAACAAGGAGGTAAAGGTCGATTTCCCTGTTCCCCCTCTGCCGGTAATCACATTTATCTTTCCCATTTCAAACCAACCCCGCTTTCTCTAAGATCCTTCTCACCGAGCGACAGGCAGGTGAATCCTCAGGGAGTGTGCGCAAGGATTCTCCTCTAAGGTTGTAGTCATCAACTCTTTTATCGTAGGCGATCCTTCCTAAAAAGGCTTCACCTGTCTCTTTCAAATAACGCTCCGATGCTTCATCGAACATATAATTCGCCAAGAGATAGAATTGATTATACATGATCCCGACCTCTCTCAGAATGGCCTTTACCTTCTTCACATGGGTGATCGACTTATCGGACGGGTCGAGGATTACAAAGATGTCGTCCACCTCGGAGACAATATTGCGATTGAGGTGCTCCAGACCTGCCGGAGAATCGACGACGACGTTCGCATAGTTTTTAGCAAGCTGGGATATGATTTTCCTCAACAGGTGATCAGGAAAACAGTAGCACCCTTCGAGGTCCTTCGTCCCGAGGGTCAGGACATCGAACCCCTTTCCCTCGTACAGACAATCCGCCCAAACCAGTCCCTGGAAACGGTCCTCCACCGGTGTGAGAGGACTTCCTCCTCTTTGTCTCTCTTTCACAGCATCGTAGAGTGCCTCAACAATCGTTCTCTTAGATACCTTCTGGAGATCTATCCCGAGCATATCCGCCAGACTCAGATCGGGATCCAAATCAATCAGTAAGGATGGAGGGCTTAGATATCGACTCATCAAAGCGACAAAGGTTGATTTCCCTGCCCCTCCTCTCCCCGTGGAAACGATCTTCCTCGTCATTCTATCTGCCTCCTTCAGTGGAAACTGCTTTGTCCACCGGGCTTGGTGGGAGTTTGCTTACGGGTGAGACTTTTGTCACAGCCTTATACTGTGGGGGACATACTTCAAGACAGGTGCCACATTTCGAACATTTCTCTTGATCGATTCTCTTCACCTCTCCTTTTCCCCCTTTGATTGCTTCGGTGGGGCATACAAGGACACAATGCTCACAAGCTCGATCACATTTATCAGGAAGAATATAGTAAGCCATAAGATCCTTGCAGACCAGTGCAGGGCAGCGTTTTTCGAGGATGTGAGCCTTGTATTCATCACCAAAGTAGCGCAATGTGGTCAAAATAGGATTTGGAGCCGAACGCCCCAGACCGCAAAGCGACCCCATTTTGACATCTTCTGCCAGTTGTTCGAGAAGTTCAAGATCTTCCATTCTGGCCTTCCCAGTGGAGATGTCCTCCAAGATACTCAGAAGCTGCACCGTTCCCATCCGGCACATCGTGCATTTGCCACAGGATTCTCTTGTGGTAAAGTCAAGAAAGAATCGGGCCGTATCGACAGCACAATCATCCTCATCCATGAAGATCATACCGCCTGAACCCATCATGGAACCCGCTTCACGAAGGGAATCGAAATCGATAGGGATGTCGAGTAAGCTCTCAGGTATACAACCGCCAGAAGGACCGCCGATCTGCACCGCCTTGAATTGTTTTCCGTTCCGCATCCCCCCTGCAATATCGTAGACAACTCTTCTTGGTGTTGTACCCATAGGCACCTCGGCCAGGCCCGGGTATTGGACCTTCCCGGCAAGAGCAAATACCGCTGTACCTTTGCTTTTTTCTGTCCCAATCGAAACAAACTCATCGGTTCCATGTCCCCCATCTCGTCCCCCATTTCCTCCAATAATCAGTGGGATATAGGAGAAGGTCTTTACGTTATTGAGAAGAGTAGGGCGCCCCCATAAACCCGCCTCCGTAAGGCGGGGAGGTCTGACCCTTGGTTCACTCCTTCTCCCCTCCATGGCTGCGACCAGAGCCGTGGCCTCTCCGGAGACGAAGGCCCCCGCTCCTTCTGCGATCTCAATATGAAAACTGAAGTTGCTACCGAGAATACTCTCTCCTAAGACACCTATCTCCGCTCCCTGTCTTAGTGCAATCTTCACTCGTTCAATCGCTAATGGATATTCGGCACGGACATAAATATAGCCCTTCTGGGCCCCGACTGCATACCCAGCGATGACTATGCCTTCGATGACCTCTTGAGGATCGCTCTCCAGAATGACCCTGTCCATAAAGGCGCCTGGGTCACCTTCATCCGCATTACAAACAACGTACTTTGTTCCGCCTTCAGCTTCACGGCATTGCTCCCATTTGAGCCCCGTATGGAATCCGGCCCCTCCTCTTCCCCTGAGCCCTGAATTTTTTACTTCTTCGATGATCTCTTCGGGCAACATCCTTAAAGCCTCCTCCAATGCCCTATAACCCCCATTCGCTATATAGTGTTGGATATTTTCAGGATCAATATAACCGCAGCGACGTAATATGAGGCGGAGTTCATGTTCAAATCTGGGGAGTTCAGGAATAAAAGGGGCTCCCCTTGCATCGATATCCAAAGTACCTAAGGCGAGCTCAAGGCAGGGATCATCCCCCATAATATACCCCTCTACAAGACGGGGGACTAAATCCGGGGTGATATTGTGATAGACAATACGGAGGGACTCCGGTTTGGAAATAATCACCAGGGGTTCAGCATAACATAAACCAATACAACCTACCTGGATAATCGGTACATCGATGCTCTGTCGTACAAATTCATTTTTAAAAGCATCGATGACATCCAATGCACCTGCCGCCTTGCCACAAGTAGCGGTCCCAACAAGGATATGTACACCCTTCTCTAAAGCTTCCCACTGGGCTTGAGCCCTTTTTCTAATCTCTTCAAATATCAATCTTCCTCTTTACCCCATTAGAAAACCCTACGATAGTGAAAGACTTAAACAAATCGACATCCAATAGGTTGTCATTGCGGACGAAGTGAAGCAATCTCAGGGGATTGCCACGTCGCTTCGCTCCTCGCAAAGGCTGCTTTATTTGGCCATCACTATATTTCGCAACCCTCTTTTTATACACAACGACATAGGTCTTATACGATTTGTCATTCCGGGCTTGACCCGGAATCCAGTGTTTTTCTGGATTCCGGCTGGAGTTTACCCAGTACTTGATACGGGGCAGGAATGACGACCTTTGCTGTGAAAAATGTCGCTGTGTATAACGGGGTTTACTCTTCCTGTCGATATGGAATTAAGGATTCCTCTACTTTAAAAGAGGACATCTTGGGATAAATTTTATCCTTAATCACCGTTACAGGAGCCAACATGCAACAACCGATACAGGCAACCCTCTCGAGGCTGAAATGACCGTCTCCCGAGGTCTCTCCTACTTTAATCTTTAACTCACGCTCCAAAGCCTGCAGGACTAAACGACCGCCTGCGAGATGGCAGGCGGTCCCCATACAAACCTTTACATGATTTTCTCCAAGGGGGGTTAATCGGAACTGATTAAAAAAAGTTGCAACTCCCCAAATATCAACGGGCTTCATCCCCAAAAACTCGGCCACCTTCTTCATCGATTCTTTTGGAAGATATCCAAACTCTTTCTGAATCTCAAGCAAGATGGGGATTAAACCGTTACGCTTTCCTCGGTGCTTCTCAAAGATATTGGCGAGCTGTTCTTCTCCTTTCTCTGTCATTTCTTTAATGTCTTAATATACTCCGGCAGGAATGCTCCAATGCCTGCTGCCTCTCTGGGACCGACCACTACTTCCCAACCAGGCAAAGCATCCTCCAGCTCCCCCTTGATCCTTGCCACCCTTCCCGGGAGCACGATCTTTTTATTTTTCAATTTGCCTTCAATTCCTGATTTCTTGACCATCGCCCCGACTGAATCGCCACTGAACTTGCCTGCTGCCCAACCTGTGAGGACACCGAGTCCCTCTGTATCCTTTACACATAGGAAAGAGGGGACCTTTGTAGCTTCAATAGCTGAAGAGACAATAAAGTAAGTGAGTGCCCAGTTCGAAGTGATAAGAACCGGAGCATTTGCATCTGGCTCTCCTATTTCGTAATATTTCTCTTCTACCGCCATGGGGAAACGAGGATCGGTATAAATGTTGAGGCGCTCAACCAGAAGAGGAAGAAGGGAATACTGATCGAAATCGGAAAGAACGATCAGGGCAGCAAATTTGATTACAAAAACAGAAGCAGCGAGGGCTTCCTTTAAACCATCCTTTGCCATGAAACAGGGAAAGGCGATCGTGGGGTAGCCAAGGGGTCTAAAACCCTGTTTCAAGGCTGCCCTTCTGATAAACGTCTGATCCTTGATTGCCTCAATCAGGTTCTTAGAACCCGGGTCTAAAACGGCCTCATCGACTCCAGCCTCCTTCAATTTGGTCGTTAAGGGAATCAGTTCTTCGATACTCATGCCCCAAACACCAACAGGGGTTGGTTTTTCCTTAATTTTTGGGATGGCCTGATCAATATTTTCCTTTGTGATCGGGTAGAGCAGGGGCTTTTTGTCAGCACATATATTCCGGGCGGCGAAAAGAGTATCCAAATCCTTGGAGATAAGAATCATCCCGAGATTTGAAGAATCGTTTACCTTTTTGACCAAGGCGAGGAATTTATTTTTGTCTCCCGATTCAAATTGAAGGGCGATAAGATCTGCCTTGAGGGTTAAACCCACCCATGGAAATTGAAGTTCTTTTATCTTTTTTATCTTCTCATCAACCTTGGCTTCGCTGTCTTTGTCTGAAATAAGAATGGCAATACCCGGTGGATGAACGTAGGTCTTTTCGTGCCGGTAGATCACCTCTTCATTACCAACCTGCACTTTGTTATCCCCTGAACCTATCGTCACCAGCTTGATTGCCGGTGCCAGGAGATCTTCAAGCTTGGCCTTGACCTCAGCAGAGAGATAAACGCATTTATCTGAGGTTGCACCACCGGTGGCCAGCTTCATCGCAAAGGCAAAGCAGGTGGGAAAACCGCAATCCTTGCATGGTTTTTTTCCTGGAAGCATCTTCACAATCTCAGACCCTGATATTGGCATGTTGCACCTCCTGTGATATTATGTTGGAAGCTCCACCTCACCCTTTAACCAGGGGTGTCCCACTTTTTCTAAAAATGCGGCAAGTTCATCGGGGTTCTTTGCATCGTCCTCTGTGGCGATCTTATCGTATAGCCCCTTTGCTTCGATGACATCTTTATATCTTTCCTTTATTTCTTTGGGCATCCAGACGATCCTCGCCAGGCCACCGTCTGCCTGGATGAATTTTACGGATCTCAGTTGTTCCAGACCAGTTCCGAGCCTGCCTTCTATCTGTTTTCCTCCGGATGTCTCACCCGCCATACGAGAGAAAGTAGTCCCAATCACCGACTCCCCTTTATACTCCCTGTTCACAATGCCAAAGGCATCCACTTCAGGGATGTAGAAGACGATCGCCTGGAAACAACCGCATGAGGTATGGGGATGCTCAAAAGCGCTATAAAGATAAACTTTATCATAAGTCCCCAAGGATTTCTCTGCTACGACTTTATTCACTCCTTCATATTCACCCTTGGCAGCATTGATCAATTCTCCTTTTTCTATGGCGAAGATAGGACCTTCGGGGTCGATTTTAGCGGCCGCTCTACCGTCAAACCAATTGATGGCGCCACAATTTGCAATCCTGTTTGGAGCAATGATGGAACAATGGGTTGGAGCAAAGCTCTGGCATAAGACACAGCCATAAAATGTATCGACATCCTCGTCCTTGATCTGCCTCGCCCTTTCATCTCTGGCATTATATACCTTGAGAGCTTCTGGCAAAAGTTCCTGCACTTTTTTTGGATCCGTAATGATGGTTGTTTGGATCTTTTCAATGATCGGCATCTCTGAGGTGAAGAGGAAATTAAAGATTTCACCCAATTCTTTTAAAGAGGTAAAACCTTTTTTATAGGCATCCTTGCTTATCCTCATCCACATATCCTGTCTCTGATTCATATGGTACCAACCCTGAATAAAATTGGAATACATATGGATCTTTCTTTCGATGATGGCCTCCGCATCCTTATCTAATTCAGATCCGGCAATATCGATTAAAAGAGCGATGGGATAAGTACCACCTTTATCCGTCTCAGGGTTATAGGGTTCCATTTCATTCAGGTCAGGGCCGATGATTTCGACCTTTTCATGCTCCACTTCGTCGGGACTCTTCACCGTTGCCAGTTCAAACTTATAGGGTACCTTTGGTCCTCCGAACTCGATATACAGATTCTCCTTCCTTATCACTTCACCTTCATATTGCGGTCCGAGATCAGCATGAAACTCCATCTTTACTCTCCTTTCTTCAGATTATCTATTAGACTTTCTAAGAAATTCTTCCATTGTTCATCCTTCCTGAAATTGGGAAGGGAGAAATCAGCATGAGGGTAATAATACTTACACAAGGTCATGGTTTTCAGATGGGGAGCAAAATGCTTGAGAACTGAAAGTCCCTGTTCCCCAAGATCGGTTCTAAAACCGAAGAACATCACAAGGTCGTGATTCCCTTCCTTCCTCACACCTTTCCACTCCGGGTCCTTTAAGGCATTGATAATCTCAACAATGTCATAGACACTGTCGGGTTTTACCCCCAATTCCACCATCTTTGATTTAACCGTTGCGGTGGCGCAGGTAGGGATATTTTTGGCTTTCGCAATGTCCAGAGCATATTCGATGAGCAATCTTTCGCCCAGGGTTAACTTAAGCAAACGCGGACCGAGAACGAGAAGGGGTCGCTGTGCCTTCGTGATCTGCTTGGCATACTCGACCGGATCCTCCACTAACCTTGCCGTTCTCGTTCCGGTAAGGATATTGACTCTGTGGTATGGCATTAAAGGGGCTAATTGACTCATGCTATTTTCCTCCTTTTAGTGTATTACCGAATCCAACGGGACCTTCGTAGGATAGGTTCCAATGAGAGTGGGAAGTCCGACAGGTTCTTTTGGTTTCCAGCCGATTTGGGTTAAATAAGCCTTGACCTCCTTTTTATAGACGATTGGAATATCGGCGTCTCTTCTTACATAGAGAGGGAGGTCTTCTGGGAGTCCACCTCCCATATACTTCTTGTAAAGGGAGATATAGTGATTCAGTTTGATCGCCCTTCCCTGAGGTGTATCATTCTTCCGGATGCAGAGTTTGGGGATCATCACCATGGCTTTCTCTTTTGTCTCACAGACATAGGCGAGGTGCTCGGGCGAAGGCTCATTGGTTTCGACAATCTGCCTCTTTCGCGCATCCATAACCTTCCACTCATCTTCATCCTTCCTCGATAGGTAGAGCCTTCGATACTTAGAAGAATGAGGACCGAGGATGACTGGAACTCCCAATCGGTTAAATCCCGTAGCAATGGAGGCAGCCTTCTGGGAATAGGCTCCCCATGCAACACCCACCGCTCCGACTCGGTTAAGCACATAGTCCGCCATCACTTCATAATTTGCCCTCAAAGGCAAGGCGGCGAAGATATTGGCAATCTTTATGGCGGCTCCGGAGATATGGCTATTTGCAACACAGGAGCCAACATTGACCACACATCCCGCATCGAAATTACCAGGATACTTCTCGTATACTGTCTTTCCATCCGCATCCTTCCACATACCAACAGCCATAGCAGTGCACCCTGAAACCACAACGATATATTTTCGACGAGCAAACTCATCCACGATTTCTGCAAGGTCTCGTATGTCAGGGAAATTGGAGCAACCGACTAAAGCTACGACTCCAGGGATGGTGCCCAAAGTAATTGGTGCGCCCACTGTCCTAATCTCGGTATCCATAATCGGACCGCGTCCTGTCCTCATCTTCCATGTCTCTTTGCTTGCCCCCACCTGCATGATCTTAAAAATAGGAAGATCTCGAGGACATTCCTCCTCGCATTTGCCACAGCCGACGCATAAATTAAATATTTCCTTTATCACATCGAAATTGCCTTTTGCAACTTCACTGATACCCTTTCCGATATCGAATAAGTTAGGACATACCTGCTCGCACATGCCACATAGGCTGCATTTTTTCGCAAGCTCAGTAGCCTCCTGCTCCGTTATCCATTCCTTCCTCCTCTGAGGTGCAATGGCCATTGCAACCTTTGTTGCTACCTCAGCTGCCTTTTTTGGGTCAAGTATAGCGAAATGCTTCTTCTCCTCTACCATCTTCTTCACGATCTCATCCGTATCCATGTCGGTCGCATCTTCCAAACCATACATCGCTTTATCAATAGCAGCAATGAGGGCTGAACCAGCCTTCGTCGCTTCTTGTGGCATATCGGTCCGGATGCATTGTTCATCGGTCATGATGACATCGGCGATGCCACTTCTTACAAAAAAGAGCTGTCGAGAGAAGGGGCCGATCACCTTGGCCCTTGCAGAATACCGGGTTGTCTCTAAGGCAGTGCAGCATACCCCACACAATTCAACCTTGTCATAAAGGTTATTATCTTGTAAATAATCCACAACGACGGTTGAGGTAGCGGGATTATGTCCTATAAAACAGATGATGGGTTTTGTTTTATCCACGGAATTCCATCCCAGGTCAACCAGAGGTGTATCAGCAACCGAGGTGGGGTAATTAAATCCTACAATCTGGGCAATATCCGCCACCTCCATGCCCACATGGTCAAGCATGCCGGCATGCAAGGACTTTGACTCATAATCCAGGCAACTTCCCTCCTGACCCATATTGGTGGAGTCGAGAAGATGAGCGATCTCTTTGTAAACATATTCAATCGCTATCTTTAGATCACCCAGTGTTTCTGGCTTTAATCCGAGGACAGTTCTTATATTTGGCGCTTCGAGCTCTATCGAAGTGCCTAAGTTTATCTTCTTATCCGGGCCATGTTTCTCAATTAAGACCTCCAGAATGTGTCCGGCATGGGAAGCGTGTGCTGAACATCCCATAAGGCAGGCCAAAAGAACAAACCTTGCC
>JBEKDJ010000061.1:0-18816 GCA_050014415.1 Thermodesulfobacteriota bacterium
CTCGTAAGTGGAGGATGAATCTTTTATGTACACTGCCGCTGATTTGAGAAAAGGATTGAAAGTCGTCATTGACAATGAACCCTACATTGTTACTGTCTTTGATTTTTCCAAACCGGGTAAAGGGCAGGCTCTCTACCGAACCAAATTGCGCAATATGATCACTGGATTGACAATGGAGAGGACCTTTCGTGAGGGAGATACCTTTGAGCCAGCCTCGTTGGAAGAACGAGAGATGCAGTATCTTTACAGAGAAGGAGACCATTACTATTTCATGGACAACCAGACCTATGAACAGATGATTATCAGCGAGGAAGCCTTGGGTGATGCTAAGAACTTCCTGATCGATAATTTGAATGTTAAGGTGCTGTTGTTCAAGGACAAAGCCATCGGCGTTGACCTGCCGAACTTTGTCAATCTCAGGGTGATTAAGACGGATACCTGGGTGAAAGGGGATACCTCGAAAGCGGATTACAAACCGGCAACCGTGGAAACCGGTTATGTTCTCCGTATTCCCCCTTTTGTCGAAGAGGGTGAGCTGATCACGATTGACACCCGCACCGGCGAGTATTCGACAAGGGTCAAGGGTTAAATCCGTGATGAAAAACTGGGCCCTTGCCAGGCGCCGGAAAGTACTTCAACAGAGGGCACTCCTCATCCAGGCGATGAGAAGCTTCTTTATCGAGCAAGGCTATCTCGAAGTAGAAACCCCCCACCGAATACCCGCTCCGGCCCCGGAATCTTACATCGATGCTTTTGTCTCCGGCGACTGGTTCCTCCACACCTCCCCTGAACTCTGTATGAAGAGAATGCTGGCCGCCGGGTATGAGAGGATCTTTCAAATCTGCCGTTGCTGGCGGGCCGGAGAGCGAGGAAGTCTGCACATTTCCGAATTTACACTTCTTGAGTGGTATCGGTCAGACTGTGACTACAAGTCATTGATCGAGGAGTGTGAGGCATTGATCAAGCACTTAGCGAGGGCAATGGGCGTGGGACAAAATATTTTTTTCCGTAGCAAAGAGATCGACCTGGCGACCCCATGGAAGAGAATCTCTGTTGAAGAAGCATTTCGATGTTACGCAGAGATTTCTATGGCAGAGGCACTGGAACGGGATCTCTTTGATGAGATTATGGTCGAGAAGATTGAGCCGAAACTGGGGATTGAAAAACCGACATTTATTTATGATTACCCGTCAGAACGAGCGTCGATGGCACGCTTGAAGCACGATGATCAAACTGTAGTGGAACGTTTTGAACTCTTCATCGGTGGTCTCGAGCTGGCCAACGCCTTCTCGGAGTTGATTGATCCGGAAGAACAGAGGAAACGTTTCGATCTGGAGAATTCTAGCCGCCGTTCACTTGGCAAGACCGTTTATCCGATGCCGGAGAGGTTTTTGGCTGAAATGGATGGCATAAAGCCTTCAGCCGGGATCGCGTTAGGGGTGGATCGATTGGTCATGGTCTTTCTGGATGCCGAAACGATTGGTGATGTGGTTGCCTTTACCCCAGAAGAACTTTGAAAACTGTATTATCGCCCTTTGCCCATAGCTTATCCACCTGTTCGATAGGACTTATTTTCATGTCTTTTTCTTCTCTTGGAGGGTTTTAAGAACTTTAAGATCTTCGAGGTCCTTTGGTCTTCCAGCAGCTTCCTTCATCATAATGAGATCATCCAAAGAGGCATAGCAAACCTTTTCCTTTCCAAAGGTTCCAGAGATCCGATTTTCCCATACCTGATCGAACGCTATTCCAGTAACAAAAGGATGAATATCTGTCTCTACCAAATACTGCCTAATGAGCACTTTCTTGGTCAATAGATCTTCGGGGGTGATTTCAGTAATGTCATAACCAAAATCACGGAGGGAATCGAGCACACGCCCCACATTTCGAGATTCGGGACGGATGAAAAGATCGATATCGAGGGTCGCTCTCGCGTAACCATGGATGGGAAAAGCGGTTGCTCCGATGATGACGAATTCAACATTATGTGCGTTTAATAATCTCAAAAGATCTTCGGTGTCCATGATCAATCATCTGTTTTAGCATTTCTCTTGATTTTTCTCTCATCATTTGAAGGCGCTCTTCAAACGTCAATGAGGATAGATAGTCAAGTTCAAACTCAAGCTCTTTCCCCTCATCGTCTGCGGACAATTTAAGAACCCGTGGTTTCTTTGCCATCATATAAAGTCTACCAATTTATAAGAGAAATGGCAATTGAAATAAGTTGATTGATTGGTCATGGTTTTTCTGGATGCTGAAAGGATTGGGGGTGCGGTTGCCTTTACCTCAGAAGAACTTTGAAAACCGCAGAAGATAAGACTCCAATTTGTAGACACTGCCAAGTTGACTCTTTCACCTTCTAATCAACGGCAACGCAGGGAAGTTCATAGTGTTTATTCCTCCATTGGTGGCGCGAACATTATATTTAAAGTTGGAGCTGCCTATTTCCTGGAGAATAAGCCAATGACCGTTTTCAAGGCTTTCAGGCGAACTTCAATGGCCTCATGCCTGCCAGTTTGTCCAAGAAAAAACTACCTCTCCCGTTGTTAGACTGCTTCTGCATAATTTACAGAGGATTATCTGGGCGACAACACCCCATCTCCCATCTACTC
Organism: Thermodesulfobacteriota bacterium; assembly: GCA_050014415.1. Classification (GTDB taxonomy): domain Bacteria; phylum Desulfobacterota; class BSN033; order BSN033; family UBA1163; genus JBEKDJ01. The sequence goes on from JBEKDJ010000061.1 coordinate 2,610, forward strand.
ATTTCCAATTACAATATGTGCGCTTACTTCAATTTTGGGAAGTGTAGAGTTCAGGATGAGGAAGAAGATCTCAGAACATGAGTTGCAACTTCCACCCACAATTCTTGTTCAGGAACGCTTCTGGGGTTCAACGATTATGGGTGGGAATCAGGAACTCCAATTGAATAGTTGAAAATCACGCCGAAGGATTTTCAATGCTATGAAAACAGAAGATCTAAAGCAGAAATGTGCACTTTTTGCCAAAATACTTCCGGCAATATAGAAGATGAAAAAGCAGAGCCATTTCTGATCCTGCCTAAGGGCTTCACCGAAAAATGTTCGGCAGATTACGGTGCCGTTCCCAATGGGTGATTCAAAAAGTGGAGATTTGAGGATCCCAAATATTCTTATAGACATAAGGGATAAATTTCTGTTATATAAGAGAAAATTCCAATTTGGATTCGGGAGAGAAAGGCATGTTTCACATCGCGGACCCAAAAGAGATAAAAGACGGTAAGATGACCGATGTCTATTTTGTGAGGACCATGGAAGTCCTGAAGGCAAAAAAGATCGACAAATGGGTGAAGGCCGAATTTATTGCCAAACGTTTTCCGGAAGACTATGGGTGGGGGGTGCTGGCTGGAATTGAGGAGACAGCTTATCTTCTCAGGGACCTGAAGGTGAATGTGAAGTCGATGAAGGAAGGAACGGTTTTTCGGGCTTTCGAACCCGTCATGGAGATCGAGGGCATGTACACTGAATTCGGCCTCTATGAAACCTCTGTTTTGGGTCTACTCTGCCAGGCTTCAGGTGTTGCAACAAAAGCCGCCCGTTGTAAAAAGGCGGCAGAGGGTCGGACGCTGATCAGTTTTGGCGCGAGGCGAATTCATCCGGCCATTGCGCCCATGGTGGAGCGGAATGCCTTCATTGGTGGCTGTGATGGGGTTTCGGTGGTGAAGAACGCAGAGCTCCTCGGAGAGGAGGCCTCAGGCACCATGCCCCATGCTCTGATTCTGATCATTGGAGATACGGTAGAAGCTACGAAAGCTTTTGATGAAGTGATCCAGTCAAGAGTCAAAAGGGTCTCCCTCATTGACACTTTTAATGATGAGAAAATAGAGGCCATCCGGGTGGCCGAGGCCCTGGGGAAAAGACTCTATGGGATCAGGCTCGATACGCCCAGTTCGAGGCGGGGAGACTTCCGGAAGATTATCGAGGAGGTTCGTTGGGAACTGAGTCTAAGAGGATTTGGGGATATTAAGATCTTTGTGAGCGGGGGATTGGACGAGAATAGTATCCTGGGCCTCAATCCCGTGGTGGATGCTTACGGGGTGGGCACCTCGATCGCGAACGCGCGGGTAATCGATTTTGCCATGGACATTATTGAGATTGAGGGAAGGCCTTTGGCGAAGAGAGGGAAGATGTCTGGGGCGAAGAGTGTCCTTCGGTGCTCGAAATGCCATCGGGACAAAATGGTTCCCTTCAAAGAAAAGCAAGGCCATTCCATCCGGGGTTTGGATCGATGCACGTGTGGTGGTCGGTTCAAAGAAATTCTCCTTCCTTTCATCAAAGATAGAAAGGTCCTCTGGGGCCTGCCCGCCCCGCAGGCAATCAGGGAATATGTGCTTAAACAACTTCCCCATTTTGATCTTTAGCAGGCTGCTGAAAAACGCCCACCTGCGGCGCTACCCTCATCCTTCGTCGTTGCGGCGTACATACAAGTACGCCTCACTCCTTAGGATTTCAGGCGCCTTGTATCTGGGCATTTTTGATCAGCCCTTGAGAAATCAATTCGTCAGCAACCTAATTGAATACCCGTCCTCCTTTGATGAGGGAGAATTCTTCCAGAAGACAGGGAAGGCGAGATGAAAGAGGCCATGCTTTATACTCCTTTGGAAGAGGGGAGGGTGAAATGTTCCTTATGCAGCCATCGTTGCACCATCTCCCCATCAAGACGGGGTATCTGTGGAGTCAGGGAAAATCGAGGGGGGAAGCTTTATAGTCTCGTCTATGGAAAAGCGATCTCTATGAACGTAGATCCTATCGAAAAGAAACCCATCTTTCACCTTTGTCCGGGATCGAGCTCTTTCTCCATTGCCACTGCGGGTTGTAATTTCCGGTGTCTCCAGTGTCAAAATCATGAGATCTCCCAGATGCCGGTAGATGAAGACCGTATCAGGGGCTCGGAGGTTTCACCCTCCAAGATTGTTTCTTCAGCCAAAGAATATCGATGCCGTTCAATTTCCTATACGTATACCGAACCCACCATCTATTTCGAATATGCCTACGAGATCGCGGTTCTCGCCAGTCAGGAAGGGATTAAGAATATTTTTGTCACTAACGGCTACATGACTGAGGAAACCCTTCGTACGATTCAACCCTATCTGGAAGCGGCCAATGTTGATTTGAAAAGTTACCGGAAGAAGTTTTATCAAGAGGTTTGTGGAGCGAGTCTGGAGCCCGTTTTGGAGAACCTTAAACTGATGAAACAGATGGGAATCTGGGTGGAGATCACGACCCTTGTCATTCCCAGCCTAAACGATTCGGACAAGGAGTTTGAGGAGATTGCCCAATTCATTGTGTCACTGGGATCGGAGGTTCCCTGGCATATCTCTGCATTCTACCCAACCTATAAAATGACCCACCTGCCACGGACTCCTGCCTCTGTGCTTCACCGAGCCAGGGAGATAGGCATGGGGGCAGGGCTCCGATATGTCTATTGTGGAAATATCCCGGGAGAGGAAGGAGAGGACACCTTCTGCCCTCATTGTGGCAGGCGGGTGATTGAAAGGGTGGGATTTCGTGTGGTGAAAAATGAAGTCGTGAACGGAGAATGTCATCATTGTCACGAAAAGATCGATGGCGTGTGGAATTAATTCCTCTTTGAGCCGGCATCGGGAATTAGATAAGGATGTGAGAGGTCGATGGCGCAGTGGTCCGAGTCTGGAAGGGTGAGAATAGAAACAAGTGGGTTAGAAACGGAAGGGTGATCGGAAGATGATCTGGACCATCGGAGGCGGAAAGGGCGGAAGTGGGAAGAGTTTTCTCACCGCCAACATTGGGATCTGCCTTTCCAAGTTAGGTGTTCGGGTGATCCTCATCGACGCCGACTTGGGAGGAGCAAACCTCCATACCCTCTTGGGGATTTCCCCGCCCACTCTGTCGCTTTCCGATTTCATCAAGAAGCGGGTTTTACATCTCACTGACGTGCTCATCCCGACTACCATTCCCAACCTCCAACTTATGAGCGGTGCGCAGGACCTTCTCAATGCAGCGGATGCGAAAAACGCTCAAAAGCGTAAACTACTACGTGCCATTCAAAGCCTCGAAGGCGACACGATCCTGGTCGATTTAGGAGCTGGCAACTCCCTGAGTGTTCTGGACTTCTTCCTGATGTCCGATGGGGGGATTCTAGTGGTTACCCCTGAGCCTACTGCGATAGAGAACACCTATCGGTTCCTCAAGAGCGCCTTTTATCGCAGGCTGAAGCAGTCGGTTTCCTCTTATTCTGTCAAAAACCTGATTGATGGAGTGATGGACCGGAAAAATGAAATGGGGATTCAGAACCCCCATGACTTGATCGAAGCAGTGAGACGAATCAATGAGGAGGATGCTCAGAAGATGATCGAGGAGGTGGAGAGCTTTCATCCCAATCTCGTTCTGAATCAGGTCCGCTCAAAGAAGGACATCGAGATCGGGTTTTCAATTCGGAGTGCCTGTCAGAAATACTTCGGGATCCATGTCCACTATCTCGGTTATGTCGTCTATGATCAGGAGGTGAGCCATTCCATCCGGCGAAGGAGGCCCCTGGTATTGGAGAACGCCCGGTCCAGGGCTGCCCAGTGTGTTACAGAGATCGCCTCCAAATTGGCGAATAGTCATGCGATGTCCCTACGACTCTAGTGAGGGGGAAGATGAAGCGGATTGAAGAACAGACCTACTATGAGATCTTGGAGGTAAGCCCCAATGCCACAGTAAAAGAGATCCAGAGGGCTTATGAGCATGCTAAAGAGACCTTCCATCGCGATTCATTGGCCATCTATTCTCTTTTCTCTGAGGAAGAGGTGAACGAAATTCAAGCGGCCATTGAGGAGTCTTATCGGGTTTTGGCGGACGAAGCATTGCGGAAGGGATATGACCAGTCCAGTCTTCCTTTGTCTGTCGGGCAGAAGTTGGAAGAACCTGTTGAAGTGTTAGGAATCGAACAAGCGAAGAAATCCTCCCTCTCCTTTACGGGCCTTTCATTCAATGTCGAAGACGGAGCCGCCTATCGCGGCAAGATACTGCGGCAGATTCGGGAAAAGATGGGTATCGATCTGAAAACCATTTCCTCGGAAACGAAGATTAGCGTCAAAATCCTGGAGTGGATCGAAGAAGAAGTCCTAGAGAGGCTTCCTGCCACGGTTTATCTGAAGGGATTCTTAAGAAACTATGCCCAATCGCTCGGTCTCGACCCCCAGAAGGTAGTGGAAGGATATTTCCAGTTTCTGTCCGAGAACAGAAAAGGCAATTCCGTCCCTTCACCCCATTCCACTCCATTCTGGAAGAGAGGGGAGGAGTGATGAAAAAATCCAAAATAGGTTTGCGGCGATGGCGGATTAGGGTTTTTCTGAAATGAGTTCTGCCACTGTGGCTGCTATTTCTTGGCCAATCTTGATACTGAATCCTGGGATCTTGTCTCGGACCCTACCCTGTTTGTCGATGATAACGGTGGTTGGAATCCCAGTGACGCCGTAATTTCTTTGAACTGCGTCCGGCGTGATGATGACAGGATAGGAAATAGCCATCGATTTGACGAAGCGGCGGACATCGCTCACATCACCTCTATCCACATTCATCCCAATTATCTCAAGTCCTTTCTGATGGTAAGTCTTGTAGAGTTGGACGAGGTGGGGGGTCGATTCCTTACAGGGACCACACCACGTCGCCCAGAAGTCGAGGAGGACTACTTTCCCCTTGAGGTTGGAAAGAGTGATCTCGTGATCATCGAGGGTTTTGAGTGTGAAATCCGGTGCCAACTCTGATTCCTTCTCTCTTTGAGCGCAATGAGGAAGAAGGAATGCCCATCCAAAACAGAGGCTGAGGATGACGAACCATCTAGGAAGCGATTGTTTCATGGGAAAGAGGTCAAATGTCGAAGCTTACCGCCAAGGCGGGATTGAAATTTGGACTTCAGGATTTCTTACAAGGCTTTTTCGATCATGCCCTTTAAACGGGTTTTCGGAACAGCGCCGACAATCTGATCGAGAACCTTTCCGTCTTTGAAAAGAATTAGGGTAGGAATTCCCCTCACACCGTACTGACTCGGAGTGCCTGGGCTTTCATCAACATTGCATTTGGTCACTTTGACCCTTCCTGTAAACTCCTTCGCCAGTTCCTCAACGATAGGACTGATGCTGCGACACGGGCCACACCAGGTTGCCCAGAAGTCGACGAGTACGGGGAGGTCCGCGTTGAGGACCTCGGTGGCAAAATTCTTGTCATTCACATGGATTAAACTCGCTTCGTCTCCCATTTTTCTCTCCTCTGTTTCTCTGTCTCTTTAGGTTCTGACTATCATTCTGTAATCCGAAATCGACCCTGCATGATCGCTCATAATCTTCTCTCCAAGATATAGTCGGCCAAGCTGTAAAGGGCTTCTCGTTCTTTCGAATTCGGGAAGAGCCGGAGATGATCCTTCGCCTTTTCGACATATGCCTTTGCCCTTTTCCAAGTGTAGTGGATTCCACGATATCGTTCGATCATATTGACGACGTTCAAAAAGGCTTCTTCGGTGAGGGGACGAGACTCGACTGACTTCCGGACAATGGTCCTTTCCTCCTCGTCGCACTGGTTCAGTGTGAAGATCAGGGGAAGGGTGATCTTCCCGTCCTGGAGGTCAATCCCGATCTTCTTGCCAAATTCCTCCTTTCTGGAGGTATAATCGAGATTATCGTCGGTCAGTTGGAAGGCCATCCCCACATCCATCCCAAAATCGGACAGAGCCTTCTCCTTCTCCTTTGACACCTTTCCAAGGATGGCTCCGATCTGGGCGGCTGCTGAGATTAGAAAAGCGGTTTTGCGTAAGATGATGGAAAGGTAATTCTCTTCTGTCAGGGAGAGATCATTTGTTTTAATCAGTTCTTCGAGTTCGCCCTCGGCCATTAGCGTGGTCGCCCTGGAAAGAGCTCGGAAAACTTCCCAATTTCCATTTTCCACTGCAAGGGAAAAACTCTTCGTAAAAAGAAAATCCCCAACGAGGACACTCGCCTCATTCCCCCAAATGGAATTCGCTGAGGCATTCCCTCTTCGCAACTCCGCCTTGTCCACCACGTCATCATGGAGCAAAGTGGCCGTGTGAACAAATTCGACGAGACTTGCCATACAAATGTGGCGGTCTCCTTCGTATCCGCACAATTTCGCTGAGAGCAAAAGAAGAATGGGTCGAAACCGCTTACCCCCGCTAAGGAGGAGATGTTCTCCAACAGCGGATATGATGGGCACATTGGATGTCAGGTTCTTTCGGAACTCCTGGTCCACTTTATCTAAATCGTCTCGGATCAATTCGAGAGCCTCCTCCAAGGAAGCATTTTTCTCGTCGGTCGAGGAAGCCTCTGTAGATAAGGTATGCATCATGAAAAATCTTATCTTGTTCATGGTTCATTGTCAACCCAAATTGAAAGAGAATGATGATCTATCGAGACGTCGGATCGTATCATCCATGTGATTTGAAACCGTTCGAAGGGTCCGGGATTCAGGCACTCAAGGAAATGTGCAAAACGACACACGACGGCTTACGTCCGAGGTCTCTCATCCAGTCCAAAGTCTTGAGTTACAGTTTCCTATCGGTCTTTCACTCAGCCCTTCAGGGCGGATCGGGCTAGACCTTTGAAGATTCATGGGATGAAACGTATATCGCCGTATACAGAAGGTGGGATATGGTTTTGACCCGTCAAATCCTCGAATGCTTAAACCGTTGAGTGGAGGATCAGGGGTTCCATGATCTTTAGCTCAACTCCGCTGGCTTTCACGGACTCAATGAGGATAAGTTTTGCGCTTTCTTCGAGATGGGGATGAACAAACTGCAATCGCTTTGGCTCCAACCCTTTGCTTCTTAATAATGTCAATAGATCGACGGTTCTCCATGCGGAAAAGATCAGGTAGCATCTTCCTTTGATGGGCAGAAGGTAAGAAGCCATGCCGATCAGATCTTCCAGCGTTGCTGTGATCTCATGGCGTGCGATAGCCTTCTCTAAGGTAGGGTTCACCCTACCGGTTCGATACTGGCGGTAGGGTGGATTGGAGACGACGACATCGAAAGAACCCGAGCGGAGAGTCCCCTTCAATTCTCTGAAGTCCTGATGGAGGATTGAAATCCGATGGTCGAGGCGGTTCAAAGTCACATTTTTTCTGGCACATTCTGCCAATCCCCTTTGAATCTCCACACCGACAAAAGAATGGGCTTCTGTGGTCTGTGACAATAGAAGAGGAATAATGCCACAGCCTGTTCCCAGGTCAATGACCCTCTCGTTTTTTCGAAGGTCGATGAATTGACTGAGGAGAACTGCGTCCACAGAGAACCGATAACCTTTTTTCTTCTGAAAAATCCGAAGGCTTCCGTTGAAAAAGGTGTCGAGGGTTTCATCGGATGATGGGATCGGAGACGAGGTGAAAGAGGTCATAGAGTCAAGTCATCTATTGTCTCACCTTGGACGATCTTGTTGATGACCAAACCGGTGGGAAGTTTGGGGTAGAAGAAGGTCGACTTCTGTGGCATGAACTCCCTTGCCGAAGCAACCTCCCGGACCTCTTCCACCTTCGGAGGATTGAGCAAGAAAACGATCTGAAATTTCCCCTCTCTGACCAAGTCGATCGCCCGCTGACCGTTTTTGACAATCTGGATTCGGTGCTGATCCTGCTCCTTCTCCCCGAGGCGCAAGAGCTGTTCCAAGATAATTCGATGGAGAATGATCACATCGAGTTTTTGAAGGACGGCGGGGGTTTTCCTGCCGATCATGGCCGGGAGATCCAATTCCTTCTTCAATTGGAGCAGGCTACAATAGTCATTACCCTGAATGTAGAGGCCAAAAGCATTCCCTCTTGCTCCCGCTTCCTCTAACCTTTGGAAGAATTCGATCCTTTGCGCCGACTCGTTTTGAGGGTTAAAAGGAAAGTCCTTCTTCTGGAAATACCTCTGGAGCTCAAGCTCAAAGCTGACGCGGTCGAAGCCACCAAGATTGAAGATCAGGCGATGAGAGGGAAGAATGGTGAGTCCTTCATCCTCAAATGGGCAGAAATACATCATCACATAGTGGAAAGCTTCCTTCCCGGTCGTAGGTGATTTTCTCTCCATCTCCTTCTTGTAGGCGAGGGCAGCTTCAAAACGATGGTGCCCATCCGCAATAAAAAGGGTCTTTTCTTTCATCGTCTCTCTGACTTGATGAAGCAGACTTCGCTCTTTGATTGACCAAACCGTATGGTGTATTTTCTTTTCATCGAGATAGTCGAAAAGGGGAGGGGCGGTAATATATCTCTCAAAAAGTGGGTGAATGGTGTGTTCACGATCGGAATAAAGAGAGAAGATCTGGCTGAGATTCGCCTGACAAGCCCTCAGGACCCTCAGACGGTCCTCTTTCTGTTCTTCGTGGATCCGTTCGTGGGGGAGGATCATCTCCTTTTCGAATTCTTCTAGACGGCAAAGGCCAATGAAGCCACGACGAGTCCTTCTTCTCCCTCCATTCGAGAGGAAATCCACCTGATAGTAGTAGAAGGCGGGATCTCTTTCCCGAATGAGGATACCTCTTTTTTCCCAGTCGTCAAGATCCTGGGCGCAGAGGCGATAACGACCTTGATCTGAGGACCCGTCACCCAGTTCAAGTCGTATGACATTGTAAGGATGCTTTGCATAATATCCTGGCTTTGCTTTTTCAGAGATGACATCATAGGGAGGTGCAGTGACCAAGGAGAGATCCCCGACCTTTTGAACATCATAAATCAGCCCTCGAAATGGAAGGATTTCCGCCATAGGAAACACTTGGAGAAAGAAGGAAGTTCTCTGAAAATTAACATAGGGTAAGTTGCGTTGTCAATCACGGGGACCCGCTTGTCCATCCCCATTTCTTGTTTATGCTCCGGGCTGAGTGGTATGGTCGTATTTGTCTCCCTGACATCCGTCTTTTCTGATGGGGGGAATGGGAGGCATTTCTTCAATAATCCGTCACCCAGTATAAGCACCTAAGAAAGTTCAAATTTGTTCAGGGGTGTGGAAAGTTTGCAATAGGACTCCTTATCTTCTGCGGGGTTAGCCCAGCGATTCTTTTTCTAATCTCCGATAATTCTTAATATTTTTCGTTAATTATAGGAAAGACGACAAAGTTTGGTATGGTTATTGCTTAATATTCCGCTTGACAAATGGGTGATAAGAAGCTAATTGATTAGCAAAAATCTATTCTTGCCCTTTTCCGGTCCGTCCTGCCCATTCGGTGGAAGCAAGTAGGTGTTGAAGGAACAGCGCGTTTTCTGAAAGGAAGGAGGCTCATATGAGAAAATGGAGGAGAATCTGTTTTATTCTAGTCTTAGTACTTCCCTTCTGTTTAGCTCTTTCAGCTTTGGCGCAAGAGAAAAAGGAGACAGAAGGACTCTACACAATCAAGCCAGGAGATACCCGCGGGGAGATATCATCTGAGTTTGTGAAAGAGCCGTTTCTCTTGGCGAAGTTGTGGCAACGGAACCCCGGCAATGTTGATCCTCATCGAATCGATACGGCAGAACCGGTTCGCCTCGCCAATGGAGAGGATTCGATGAAGGAGGAGGCTCAAAAGCCGGTGGTTGAGGAAGAACGGAAGGAGACAGTGACGGAGCCAGAGGTCAAGAAGGTGGAGCCTCCTCTAGTAGAGAAGAAGCCAGAAGAGGTAGGGGAGGTGAAAGCAGCCGAGGAACAACCGAAAGCAACCGAGGAAAAACCACAGGCGACCGAGGAGAAACCACAGGCACAGGCGACCGAGGAAAAACCCAAGGCGGCCGAAGAACAACCAAAGGCGACGGAAGAGAAGCCGGCTGTTTTTCCTGAAGTGCGGTCCGCCGGTTTTTTTAGCGACGTTGACTATCGTGGAATCGGAATCATTGTTGAAAGCAAGGAAGGCAAAACTCTCATGTCAGAAGGTGATATCGCCTACTTGGCTCTCACAACCTCTGAACCCGTTTTGATCGGAGATAAGTACACTGTCTTTCGCGCATCAGAGTTACTGACCCATCCTGCTACTGGCAAGAAGATTGGTAGAAGGTATAATATTATCGGGAACATTCAGATCATCGATCGCTACGGCCGGTTTTACATAGCGAAGGTCGTTGAGGTCTTTGATGGCATGTTCAAAGGGGATCTCATCCGACCTTATTTTAAAGAAAGGATGGAGTTCGAACAAAGAAAAAAGTAGAATTGTTTCACTCCTTTTCTATATATCTAAGGCCTAGGAATCTGGACCTTCAGAAGGGTCTTGTCCCTAAGTATTTCCTCAGCCTTTGTGTGAAGCTTCATCCCGTTCCGTCCAAACAGGACGGGCTGCGGGGCACGTTCCGGTTACCCAGTCCGCTTTCAATTCTTGAAGTATTGCTCGCTTGAGAGGCTCTCTATGGTCGAGGAAATCTTCTACTGGCTGGCCTTGAGCCTTACACCCGGGGTTGGAAGCACCCTCATCAAAAGGCTAGTGGACCAATTTGACGATCCCAAAACCGTGTTTCAGGCCCCCATGAAGGAATTGCTGAGAATTGAAGGGCTGGGTGAAAAGGTCGCTTTAGAGATCCGCAAGGGCCCCCTGGAAAAGACGGTAGAGAGGGAGTTATCCTTATTAAAGGGGGTGGGAGGGACAATTCTCACGTTGAAGGATGACGCGTATCCTAGACGACTGAAAGATATCTACGATCCTCCCGCGGTGCTCTATGTCCGGGGAGAATTCAGAAAAGAAGATGAGTTGGCGGTCTCAATTGTGGGGAGTAGAAAGACCTCTCCTTACGGGAGGTGGACCACAGAAAAGGTAAGTCAGGAACTTGCTCACCAAGGGGTGACCATCGTGAGCGGAATGGCGAGAGGGATCGATTCCCTGGCTCATTGGGGAGCCATCTCGGCAGGAGGAAGGACGATTGCGGTATTGGGTTGCGGAGTGGATGTGATCTATCCTTCTGAGAATCGAAACCTTTTTAAGAAGATCATCGATTGTGGGGCCGTTCTGTCCGAGTTCCGAATGGGGTCGCCTCCTGAGGCAGGACATTTCCCCAAGAGGAATCGCATCATTAGTGGTCTTTCCCTCGGGGTCGTGGTGGTCGAAGCGAGTACGAAGAGCGGTTCTTTGCTCACGGCCGGCTATGCCTTGGAACAAGGGAGGGAGGTTTTCGCCGTGCCTGGAAATGTGGGATTCGAAGGCAGCAGGGGCACCAATCGGCTGATCAAGGAAGGGGCCAAGATGGTGGAATCCAGCGACGATATCTTGGAGGAGATAATGCCCCAATGGAGGAGAGAGGAAGAGACGACTCATGAGGTTGAGAGCCCGGGTCGAGGTCTCCCTGAAGAGGAGAAAATTCTCTATGAGCTTCTCGGAGAGACCCCCTTGCATATCGATGCGATCATTCAGGCGAGTGGATTTGAACCGGGAACGGTTTCGAGTCTCCTTCTGAATCTGGAGCTAAAAGGGCTCATCTCTCAGTGGCCCGGCAAATGTTTTAGTAGGAAGAGGTGAAGCCTTTTAATAAAATAACCAAATTTCAAACACCCATAACCGAATCATGACAAGAATTCCAACAGGAATTGAATTGTCCTGGTGATTTCATTTTGGTTATTATGATTTGGTTGTGATGGTTTAACTGGAGTGTGAGAAGATGTTGAAAGGGTTGATTGTGGTTGAGTCTCCCGCGAAAGTAAAGACCCTCCAAAAATTCTTGGGAGAAGACTATGTCATCAAGGCCTCCGTAGGTCATATCAAGGACCTACCAGAGAGTGAGCTAGGGGTGGATCTTCAAAATGATTTTCAACCTCAATATGTTACGATTTCTGGGAAGGGAAAGATTCTTCGGGAGTTGAAAAAAGCCAGCAAGGGAGTGGAGAATATTTATCTCGGACCTGACCCGGACCGGGAAGGTGAAGCCATTGCCTGGCACATCGCAGAGGAGATCGGAGATGGCGAGAAGAATATCTATAGGGTCCTCTTCAATGAGATTACGAAAAAGGCGGTCTTAGAGGCCCTTAAGCATCCCGGGAGGCTTCAACAGCCCAAATACGAGGCACAACAGGCAAGACGGATATTGGATCGTTTGGTCGGTTATCAGATCAGTCCGATTCTTTGGGAGAAGGTACGGCGGGGATTAAGTGCGGGTCGGGTCCAATCGGTTGCCGTTCGGATCATCTGCGAGAGGGAAAGGGAGATCCGAGATTTTGTCTCCCAAGAGTATTGGAGCCTGACCGCTTCTCTTCGGGGGACACAATCTCCCGCTGCCTTTGATGCGAAATTGGTCAAATGGAAAGGGAAGAAAGTGGTCATGGCGAATGAGACCGAAGCCCTGGCCATCCAACGCTCTCTTGAGGTTGTTCCCTATACTGTTTCAAAGGTAGTGCAGCAGGAGAAACAGCGTCATCCATTTCCTCCTTTCATCACCAGCCGGCTGCAGCAGGATGCCTATCGAAAACTTTCCTTCCCTGCGCAGAAGACGATGTGGATTGCCCAGCGATTGTACGAAGGAATAGATCTCGGACAATTAGGAACAGTGGGGCTCATCACTTACATGAGGACGGACTCGCCTCGGGTCGCTTCCGAAGCGATCCACCAGGTCAGAGACTGGATTAAAGATCGCTTCGGGGAACCCTACCTTCCTCCAAAACCTAACCTCTATAAAAGCCGCAGGGGAGCGCAGGAAGCCCACGAGGCGATCCGCCCGACGTCCATGGATTTGAATCCTGAGAATGTAAAATCTCACCTGGACAAGGATCAGAGGGCCCTTTATAAGTTGATCTGGGATCGATTCGTTGCTTCTCAGATGGCTTCAGCAGTCTTTCTTCAGACGACTGTGGAGATCAAAGCGGACGATGCCGTTTTTACAGCGGCGGGGACTGTTCCCGTCTTCCAGGGGTTCATGGCCCTGTATGTGGAAGGGGAGGATAATCACGAGAATGGAGATCAAGAGAAGAGATTACCTGCTCTCTCTGAAAGCGAGGCATTGGAGTTATTGGGTCTGATTCCTAAGCAGCATTTCACCCAGCCCCCTAGTCGATTCTCTGAAGCGACGTTGATCAGGGAATTGGAAGAGAGGGGAATCGGAAGGCCATCAACCTATGCCACCATTTTGAGCACCATCAAAGAAAAGGGATACGTGGGATTGGATAAAGGGAAGTTTTCCCCGACGGAATTAGGGCTGCTGGTGAACGACCTTCTGGTGGTCAACTTTCCCGATATTCTCGATGTTGAGTTCACGGCTCAGATGGAAGAGAACTTGGACAAGATCGAAGAAGAGGAGAAGGGGTGGGTTGAAACGCTCAGGGAGTTTTACATCCCTTTCAACAAAGACTTGGAGATGGCGAAGGTCTCCATGAGAGATGTGAAAAGAGAGCAGATCCCCACCGATGCCCTCTGCGAGAAGTGTGGATCGAAGATGGTGAAGCGCTGGGGAAAGAGAGGGTATTTCTTAGCCTGCTCAAGCTATCCCAAATGCCGATACACGAGAGAGGTGGAGGTTAACGAAGACAACAAAGTAGAGATTGAAGCTAAGTGTGAAAGATGCCAGAGCCCGATGGTCGTCAAGAACGGAAAGTTTGGGAGGTTCTTGGCTTGTTCCAATTATCCCGCCTGTAAATTCACAAAGGCTTTGGATACTGGCGTCCGGTGCCCGCAGGAGGGATGCGACGGGACCATTGTGGAACGAAGGACGCGCAAAGGAAGGACCTTTTACGGCTGCACCAACTATCCCCGATGCACCTATGCTTTGTGGGACAAACCCATTCCGGTGAAGTGTCCCCAGTGCGATTCCCCTTTCTTGGTTGAAAAGCAGGGAAAGGGTGGAGTGATGAAACGATGCCCCCGGAAAGATTGTGGATATCGGGAATTGGAATGAGCCAAATTCCAGGAGTGCCGGGACTGAACGAATATTCTAAAATCCAAATTTCAAAATCCAAATGTCAAACGAAGCTCAAATGACTCAATGTCAAGGTATTCTTACCCTTGGCAGGCAAATCGAGGACTCTATGTTTTCCGCTTTGGGCTTTGGATTTCATTTGAACTTTGAGCTTTGACATTTGACATTGTTTCATCTTCGATATCTTCTCCTACCCCCGATGATCTTTTTCTGTGTGAAACGGCGCTGCATGAATTGAAAAGGGAAGTAGACTAAACGATTGATCAGGGTGGGTGGATAATTCCACTGAAACCGTTTCAATATGGAGGGAACAGAATAGAACTCCCTCCAGGCCTTTTTCCATCCTTCGCGCAACACCTCGCCGCTCATTTTCTTCGGTGCGAAATGGGGAGCGGATTCTTCCGGATTCTCCGACCGCCACCACTCATCTTGAACCAACCGCCCTTCTTTCTTGAGTCGTTGATGAAGGGCCGTTCCAGGATATGGGGTGAGGACTGCAAAGACCACGGAAAAGAGTTTCGTTCGGATGGCAAAGGCAGCGGTTTCGTGAAAGACCGACGGTTCATCCTCATCAAATCCGAAGATGAAGGAACCCCAGATGGTGATTCCAAACCGATGGAGCGTGTCGATGATTTCCCGATACGCCGATGGATCATTTTGATATTTCTGAGACTGGACGAGGTTCGATCTGGAGAGAGATTCGAAACCAATGAGAAGGCCGATACATCCGCTTCTCTTGAGCAGTTCGACATTCCCTGCCTCCTTCAGCCCTGCGAGGGAAACCTGGCCGACCCATTTCTTCTTGAGAGGAATCAAGGCATTGAGCAGCTCCTCTGAGAAGGAGGGGTTGCCGACGATATTGTCGTCATTGAACATGATCAGGCGGTGTGGGAGACTTTTGATCTCTTCGACGACATCCCCGATCGGCCTGAATCGGTAGGTGTCTCCGAAGAATTTTCTCACTGAGCAAAACTCGCATCGGAAGGGGCATCCTCGCGTAATCTGAACGACGTCCAGTGGGAAATAGCCTCTCTTAGGCAAGATATCCCGCCGCGGTCTTGGAATTTCTGTGGGGTCTGTGAATTTCTCCTGCTGGTAAAAGTCTTTCAGATTTCCGGCTCTTAAGTCTTCAATAAGCTGTGGCCAGATTGTCTCAGCCTCACCGATTACGACAGCATCCCCATGCTCCTTGGCTTCCCCGGGGAGGGCGGTGGGATGAATTCCTCCGAGGACGACAGGTACTCCTCTCTTTCGATAGGCATCAGCAATACGATAGGCCCTTAGGGCCGTTTTTGTCAAAACCGTAATTCCAACGAGGTCGACCTCCTTTAACCCCTTTTCTAAATCGATCGGGGTGAGGAGGTCATCGGTAAGAGTGATATAGGCATCGGGCGGAGCCAGGGCAGCAAGAATAGAGAGGGCAAGGTTCGGAATCGGGGCATTTTCTTCAACGGCGGGCGAGATGAGTTCGATCTTCACAATCTATTCGTAACAACCTTCGCGGACATTGTCAAAGGAGTTGAGAACATGAGGTTAAGGCTTAGGTCAAGAGAAAACAATTTGTCAAAATAAACATCTTGGAATCTACCAAACCTATTGAAATAATCCTTTAAACACTCCTTTCCCTTCAACTCATCACATTCCGAAATTGAATACCGCAAAGAATGATCTTGCAGCTGATGTCGCAGGAGATTGGGAACTTCATTTCAAAGGCCCCATGGGACCGGAGACATGGAACATGAAGATTACACAAGATGGCGACAATCTAAAGATTCAAGCAAAAAGCCCATTTTTGGGATCGTTCGAGAGTAAGGGCACGGTGAAAGACGACGCAATCCATATGGAGTTTGTTCATAGGTTGCCGCAGGGCATATTTAACAGGGAATTTAATGGGACCGTAGAAGGGAATGCGATGAAAGGCGAAAGCAAATTGAACGGCTCTAGAGAAAGCGATTTTGATGCAGCTAAGAAATAGAAAACTCCAGATCACATTACCGTAGGAAATCGTAAACGTATTTCTCTGGGATTTCAAAAGAGGCAGTCGCTATCAAACGTCTGCCTCTTCTTTTTACTAAGGAGTCCATAATTGATTAGACATATTGTTTGGAAAATCTCCCCTTCCCCCTCTTTGCCTGTC
>JBEKDJ010000062.1:0-18628 GCA_050014415.1 Thermodesulfobacteriota bacterium
CAGGCTGTGGATTCCCTGGTTCGCGGTGGACCCCGCTGTGGGGTTTGTGGATTCCTTGGGGTAGTACCACCAGGCACAGAAGTGGCATTGGATATGGAAAAGCTCTTGAACGGCCGGACAGTTAAAGGGATTGTCGCAGGCGATTCCGTTCCCGATCTCTTTATCCCCAGACTCATTGAGTTGTATCGCCAGGGTCGGTTCCCATTTGACCGATTCATCACATTCTATCCATTGGACGAAATAAGCAAGGCCTCGGAAGACATGAAAAAGGGGAAAGCGTTGAAGCCGGTGCTTCGTCCTTAGTTTGAGACGAAAAAATATCGCACTTTAAGCCCTGGTAAAATCACCCCAGTGGGTTCCCGGTTCCCACCCAGGCAGGACCAGAGAGGTAGATCCTTTTTCTAGTTTTACCGGCCCAACACACCCAACCGCTTTTATAATATTTTTATGCAACGGTTGGGTTTTCTCTTATGGGAGGGATATCGTGATCCTAAGAATAGGGTCGGATTCACTCGTTGGAAAGGTGGGGAGAGTATATGCTTAAGATATTGATCGCTCCAAATCGGTACATACAGGGTCCGGGGGTTATAAAGGAGACGGCTAAATATATCCTTCACTTAGGCTCGAGTTTTTATTTCATTGGCGGCCCTACAGCGTTGTCGATTGTCAGAGATAGAGTCTCGGCGAGCCTCGGTGAGAGATCATTGAAATATCACTTTGAAGAATTTCGAGGCGAGTGCACCCGAGCGAGCGCGGCGGGACTTTCAGACAAGGCCAGGCAGTTTGGTGCACAAGTGATTGTTGGAGTGGGTGGGGGAAGGACAATTGACACGGCAAAGGCTGTATCCCATGAATTGGATTCTGCTCTCGTTATTATTCCTACTGTCGCGTCAAATGATGCACCCTGCAGTGCGCTTTCCGTTCAATATAATGAGAAGCATTTGCTTGATCGATTCTTGATACTCAGGCGAAACCCTGATGTAGTTCTGGTAGACTCAAAGATCATAGCCGAATCGCCGACGAGGTATTTTGTGGCAGGGATGGGGGATGCACTGGCTACATGGTTCGAGGCCTTTACGTGTACCAAGTCGAGTGCAAAAAACCTCCCTGGTGGAATGGCAACTTCGGCGGCTTTGAATCTCGCAAGACTCTGCTACGACACTCTCATGAAATATGGAGTTTCAGCAAAGCTGGCGGTTGATCAGAATGCAGTGACGCCTGCTGTCGAAATGGTCATCGAAGCCAATATCTTGCTGAGCGGGTTAGGTTTTGAGAGTGCCGGTTTGGCTGCTGCACACGGAATACATGAAGGTGTCCATGCTTTAGAGGGAACAGAGAAGGCGTTACACGGGGAGCTTGTCGCGTTTGGAACGATCGCTCAACTTGTGATGGAGAATTATCCAAAGGAAGAGATCGACAGAGTGATAGGCTTTTGCAATACTGTGGGGCTGCCTGTGACTTTGAAGCAGTTAGGTGTGCTAGATATCTCCACGGAGAATCTGACAAAGGCAGCCGAAGTGGCTTGCATGGAAGGGCTGACGACTCATAATTCCTATTTTGAAATCAATCCTGAGCTGGTATTAGGCGCTATCATTGGAGCCAACGCTTTAGGCGAAGCCAGCCTAAAAGCTCCAGGTCATTGATGCGCCTTCACACCAGACGACGCCTGCACGCTGCCACCCACTTCAGCTTGCAAGCGTGAGGCTGCCCGCAGGGACCCAGGCCCCACCGGTCTCATTCCCGCAAACGCAGAAATCCGGAAGGTTTTGACTACTTTTTTCTGCGTTCTCCCTTCCATTTTCCCGCCACGGTCGCCAGAACCAAAAGACGTTGGGCTCTCAAATAAACAATTCCCAGAATTCGTCCATCTGACCGAAGCTTCAAGACTCATTTCCCTTCACTCAGAGAAGAATGTAGAGCTTGGAAAATTGCAATTTGTTGTGTCGTGCTAGCGGATGGCTCGTAAGCCAAGGTTTGACTGTTCCGGAACACTCTATCACGTCATCTTGCGTGGCAACGGCGGTCAAATCATCTCCTTTCGCGATACCTAGCAGCATGACTGATTTCAGAGCTAGAAGTATGCACGCTTGGGGAGCTAGGGAAGTTGGCGCGTCGGGATGATACGACGTTAAGCTTGGCCGCGAAGAGGATGCAGATAAGAGCAAACAAAGATTTGAAGCTGGCAGAAAGAATATAGGAGATATTGGAAACCGTTTCTTAAATTGCAATATTACAAGCCCCAATCTAATCACTGGTCCTTCGTTACCTTTCAGTGTTACCTTAGAGCGAAATCTTGGAGGGGAAAGAAATTTTTTTCCTGACCCTTCCTCCCTGTACTCGCGTAGTAGCCCCTTACTGCAAAAGTTCAGATATTTTTGGTGGCAATAGTGTGCTCGCAATGCAAGGTTCCTACAAGACTTGCTTATGCTTAAAGGATGATTTTCGCGACAGCTCTTTGTTTCTTGACAGGTGCAATTGGTCACTGGTATAAAGGGAACGGGCTCGCTATAAACAGCACGAACATCAATGGCCATCTTCGGTAAGGAGAAAGGGGCGTTCGGATAACTGCTGCTGAATAAGTAAGGAAGGCGGCCTATGCAACCAGCAGTCCTGAGGTTGATAGTCGTGGCAGTTATCGGGTTGATTGCCGGACGCGGAGTTGGCCGCGGCGCCCTTTATCAGGATCGCTTCCATGTGATCACAGCGGGGTCTATCGATCTCTTAGCCCTGAAATTGTCCAAGAGAAAGAAGGCTCGGTCCACGACGAGAGACCTCAAGGAGGATACGATATGGAGTTTTTGCACGTTGATAAGGACAAGTGTACCAAATGCGGGGCGTGTGCCGACGTTTGCCCCGCCTCGCTGATTGGCGTTGGCGAGGACGGACCACAGGGGACGGGTTTGCTGAGCTGTATTGCCTGCGGTCACTGTGTGGCGGTCTGCCCGGTCGAAGCACTTGATCATTTTCACGCTCCCCTTTCCGGTCAGGTACCGCTCAAGGACTACGTGCCCCTTGATGCCCACGTTGCTGCCCTGTTCCTGCGCTCCCGTCGTTCCATAAGAAGCTACAAAGAGGAACAGGTGCCCCGGGAGAAGCTCCTTCAGATTCTTGACATAGTCCGCTTTGCCTCCACTGGAGGGAATACTCAGGGCCTCTCCTATCTTGTTATCAGCGATAAAGAAGAACTCAGGCAGGTTTCCAGAGCAACCCTCAACTGGATGGAGGAGGAAATCGCCAAAGGGTCGGAGAGGGCCCCATACTTTGAGGGGATTGTCCGTGCCGCGCGGGAGACGGGAAAGGATGTTATCGTGCGCGATGCGCCTCATCTCATCATTGCCCTATGCGACAAAGACTTTGTCAGGGGATCGGAGAACGCCCATTTTTCCCTTGCTTATGCAGAACTCTTCGCCCCTGCCTTCGGCGTCGGAACCTGTTGGGCGGGGCTGGTCCAAGGGTGCGCGTTCAGCGGGTACGCTCCTCTCCTTAACGTCCTGAATGTCCGGCAGGACAAAAAAGTTGCAGGGGCACTCATGGCCGGATATCCCCGCCACACATACCGTCGGCTTGTCGACAGGAATCCTCTGGATGTAGTGTGGAGGTGAGCGGAGGGTGTTGTTCAGCGCCTAGGGCAAGGCACAGAATCACTTGGCCACAACCCTTGTAGCTGGCCGGTACCGGGTGATACTCTTTCGGTCGGTAATGGTAACGTCACTTAGGTGTTTGCTCTTCACCCTCTGTAGGTCGAGTCCTCATCCCCCTACCCCGAGGACTTCTTCCTGAAAGAGTGATTTCTCATTTTCAGTCTCTGACACAACATTTCAATCCATAATCGATAAATAACGAGCGTTGTTTTGATGTCTTGACCACCCAATTGAACTATATGGCTAATGAATTCGAATTTCCTTAAGAAACTCAAGGTAAATTGTTTTCTTTTGGTTGCATATGCTTTTTTTTCCTGCTACTTTAATTAAATGTTCAGGTATAAGCATGTTCTCGCCCTGTATCCGTATTTTGGGGAATCTATCAGAGTTATCAAGGGGCTTTTCCCTCCAACTGGCCTTGAGTACATCACCGCGAATATGAAAGATCTCGTCGGCAAGGTGACGCTCCTCGACCTCCGCTATGAGAGGGTCTACCAGGACCCGAAGGCACTGAGCAAATTTATCAGAAACGAGATTGATCTTCTATGCGTAAGCATCCCATGGGAATCCCGGTTCGAGAAGGTCTGTGATTTCGTGTCTCAGCTCCCTCCTGAGGTGTGCACGGTCGTCGGAGGCCATAAAGCAACGGAGGAAGTAGAGCACCTGTTTGACCGTTGTCCGAATATCGACCTGATCGTACGAGGTGAGGGCGAAGAGATCATTCAACAGATCGTCACGGGGGTTCCCTATAAGGATATCCGTGGGCTTTCCTATCGGGAGAACGGAGGAGTTGTCCACAACGAGATCCATCCTCTCCCTGACATCACGCGTATTCCGTTTCCTGACCGGTCGTTGAGAAGACACGATTATTGCCTGTTTAAGGACGGCGTTCGACTCAGCCGCCACACGTTCGACACAGTCCTGGCTACGAGGGGATGTCCGTTCAAATGCAAGTTCTGTACCTTCAGTCTCAATCCCCTCGGCCAGAAGAGAAGCTACACGGAACGACCGGTCGAATCAGTCATTGAAGAATTGAAGACGGTGAAAGCCGATGTGGTGCTCTTCAGCGATGACAATTTTTTCACAAACCCAAAGAGGACCGAACAACTTTGCGATCTGATGATCGAGAACAGGATCAAGAAGATATTTGTTGCCCAGACCCGGATTGATATTGCAAAGCATCCGAGGGTTCTTAACAAAGCAGAGAAAGCGGGTTTCAAGATCTTTCTGATCGGGATCGAGTCGCCGCACGACCGTATTTTGAAGCAGCTTGACAAGGGTATCACCCAACAGCAGGTCCGGGATGCGTTTGTGGTCCTGACGCAGTACAACATCTATTTGCATGGGTACTTCATCTACGGTAATATCGGTGAGACGGAAGAAGAGATGCTCTACATCCCGAAGTTCGCGAAAGAGATCAAACTGGATTCCATTAGTTTCCAAAAACTTCGCATCGAGAAGTTTTCCGCTCTGAAGGAAGTTGTTGAACAAACGCCGGGCTACTTCTACAACCGTATCGGCGGTTCCGTATATTCGGACGGTCATGGGCGTAAGGAGCTGAAGCAAATCCGGAACCGGATCCGGTCTGAGTTCTACGATCTATCGCAGATCATCCATATCATTAGAAAGACCCGGAGAATTGGGCTTGTCGGTAGCAGCGACTTGACGTATACGTTGCTTAAGTTGCCGCTCCTTATGTATGGGTTGACCAGACGAAAACACGAAAGGAACAGGTAAGTTGAGGCCCCCGTGCTTAGATTGAGTCCAATTTGGTCACCATAAAACGGGAGCGTTTCAGTGCAGATACTCGGTCATTTCAGGAATATTATGTATGCTTCCATCCTACTATACGTAACATATAAGTTTTGGGATACCGCAATATAGGTGTACTTCTCAAAGTCTGCACGCTTAAACTAACCCCATTCCAAAACATCTCACAAAGTCCTTTTCAAATTGAAAAAACCGATCAAGCACATCGAGGAGCCGACCAGATTTTGATCTCTTACGTCGTTATTGACGGCAACAATCTGGTGTGGCGTTTGAAAGAGCAATCATACGCGCCGGTACGTAAAAAAGGGCCCATTCTGCGAACTACAAGATTGGGCCCTTTTCTTTGGCTTCTATTGTGTGGCAAAGATTAAGCAGCGCCTTCTGCTGGAACCACTGTTCCTTCCGATCCCTCCTCTCCCGTATATCCCTCCACCCAAAGCTCTAACTGTCTATATTTGGGCAGACCTGTACCCGCAGGAATCAGACGTCCCATGATGACATTTTCCTTCAACCCCTTCAAATTGTCGACTTTCCCCGCCACGGCCGCTTGAGTCAGGACTTTTGTGGTCTCTTGGAAGGAGGCAGCAGAGATGAAACTGTCCGTAATGAGAGAAGCCTTCGTGATCCCCAAGAAGAGAGGCTCTCCAAACGCAGGTTTCCCTCCCTCTCTCAAGACTCGCGCATTCTCCTCCTCAAAAACGATTTTTTCCACCTGGTCGTCGACCAAGAAGTGAGTGTCTCCGACCTCTCTGATCTTCACCCTCTTGAGCATTTGGCGAACGATTGCCTCAATATGTTTGTCGTTGATCTTCACCCCTTGAAGCTTATAGACCTCCTGGATTTCGTCAACCAGATAATGAGCCAAGGCCTTGTCTCCCAATACCCTCAGGATATCATGGGGGTTAGAAGAACCGTCCATCAACGCCTCCCCAGCTTTTACGAAGTCGCCCTCATGAACGCTGACATGTTTTCCCCTGGGGATCATATATTCCTTCGGTTCGCCCACATCAGGCCGGATGACCACCTTCCTCTTCCCTTTGAGGTCCTTGCCGAATTCAACGACACCGTCGATGTCGCTGATCAAGGCGTACTCCTTCGGTTTTCTGGCCTCGAAAAGTTCAGCCACCCGGGGAAGACCTCCCGTGATATCTTTTGTCTTTGTTGTCTCCCGCGGAATCTTGACGATGATGTCCCCTGCCTCTGCCATATCCCCTTCGGAGACAAAGATGTTGGCCCCGACGGGCAGAAGATAGCGCGCCTGAGATGTAGAGCCGGGAAGATTCATAGTCCTGCCCTTCTCATCCTTGAGCGAGATCCTTGGCCGAAGCTCTGCGTCTTTTGACTCAATAATGACCTTTCTTGAGAGCCCGGTGAACTCATCCACCTGCTCCTGCATGGTCATTCCCTCGATGATATCCCCAAATTTGACCCGGCCCGAGACTTCAGTCAGAACAGGGATCGAGTAAGGATCCCATTCTGCCAGCATCTCCCCTTCCTTCACCTTCTGTCCATCCTTGACTTTCAGTTTGGCTCCATAAATCACTGAATAACGTCGCCGCTCCCTTCTATTTTCATCTAAGATGGCGATTTCCCCGTTTCGATTCATGACGATGAGATTCCCTTCGCGGTTCCTGACTGTCTTGAGGTTGATGAATTTCACCCTCCCATCGATCCGGCATTCTAAGGTCGTCTGTTCTGCCCGCCGGCTCGCCGCTCCACCAATGTGGAAGGTCCTCATCGTCAACTGCGTCCCTGGCTCCCCGATCGACTGAGCAGCAATGATCCCGATCGCCTCCCCCAGATTAACAAGCCTCCCGCGGGCCAGGTCCCGACCGTAACAAAGGGCACAGACACCCCGTTTCGATTTGCACGTGAGCACCGATCGGATCTTCACCCTTTCGATCCCAATGTCCTCAATGCGCTCGGAAAGGTTCTCGTCAATCTCCTGATTTCCTTTAACGATCACTTCATCCGAAAATGGGTCACGGATATCCTCCAGTGCCGCCCGGCCCAGAATTCTCTCCTTCATCGATTCGATGATCTCACCCCCCTCCACAAGAGAGGTGACGTCAATCCCATCCATGGTACCACAATCATGTTCCGTGATCACCACATCCTGGGCGACATCCACCAATCTCCGGGTAAGATACCCTGCATTGGCCGTTTTCAATGCCGTATCCGCCAGTCCCTTTCTTGCCCCATGGGTAGAGATGAAGTATTGTAGAACGGTGAGACCTTCACGGAAGTTCGCTGTGATGGGAGTTTCGATGATCTCTCCGGAAGGTTTGGCCATCAGACCTCGCATCCCCGCCAATTGCCGCACCTGTTGGGCGCTCCCTCGGGCTCCGGAGTCGGCCATCATATAAATAGGATTGAAACTCTCAATCACCTCTCTCTTCCCTGTCGGGCTTTCCACCACCTCACTTCCAAGTTCCTTCAGCATCACGTCGGCGATATTTTCGGTCACCTCAGCCCAAATGTCGATGACCTTGTTGTATCTTTCTCCATCGGTGATCAATCCTTCTGTGTATTGTTCTTGAACCCTTTCAATCTCTTTTTGAGCTTCTTCCAGAAGGGTCGCCTTATTGGAAGGGATCAGCATGTCATCGATGGAGATGGAGAGCCCAGCAAGAGTCGCGTAACGATACCCCAAGTCTTTCAGCCGATCGGACAGAATGACCGTCCTCTTCTCTCCCTCAAATCGGTAGCAGTAATCGATAAGATTGGCAAGCTCGCTTTTCTTCATCACCTTGTTGATCAGGGTAAAGGGAATTTCCTCGGGAAGAATCTCTTTGAGAAGAATTCGCCCCGTAGTGGTCTCGACTAATGCTCCATCCATCCGGACCTTGATCCGGGCATGGAGATCGACTTCTTTGGCATCGTATGCAATACGCACTTCTCCTGGCGTTGAGAACACCATCCTCTCCCCTTTGACATAGGATTTTTCCCTAGTCATGTAGTAGATCCCGAGGACGATATCCTGAGTTGGAACGATGATGGGCTTCCCGTTGGCAGGAGAAAGGATATTATTGGTGGACATCATCAGAATCCTCGCCTCGGCTTGAGCCTCCACCGAGAGAGGGACATGGACGGCCATCTGGTCTCCATCAAAATCTGCATTAAAGGCAGCACACACCAATGGGTGAAGCTGGATGGCCTTGCCCTCGATTAAAACGGGTTCGAAGGCCTGAATTCCCAAGCGATGAAGCGTTGGAGCACGATTGAGCATCACGGGGTGTTCACGGATCACCTCATCCAAGATATCCCAAACCTCTGGTCTCTCCTTTTCCAGCATCTTCTTGGCACTCTTGATCGTGGTGACCAAGCCTTTCTCCTCCAGCCGGTGGTAGATGAAGGGCTTAAACAGTTCGAGGGCCATCTTCTTCGGAAGTCCACACTGATGCAGTTTTAATTCCGGACCGACGACGATCACAGAACGACCGGAATAGTCCACCCGCTTTCCCAAGAGGTTCTGGCGGAAACGCCCTTGCTTCCCCCTGAGCATATCGCTTAAGGACTTGAGGGGTTTCTTATTCGCCCCCAAAATCGCCCTTCCTCTCTTCCCATTATCGAACAGGGCATCCACTGCTTCCTGAAGCATTCGCTTCTCATTGCGGATGATGATCTCCGGTGCACTGAGTTCCAGAAGTCGTTTGAGGCGGTTGTTCCGATTGATCACTCTCCGATAAAGATCGTTGAGATCCGAGGTCGCAAACCGACCTCCATCCAAGGGCACAAGAGGTCGAAGATCGGGTGGAATGACCGGGACGACCTCTAAGATCATCCACTCTGGTTTGTTTCCTGACTCCAGGAAGGATTCGATAATCTTTAATCGTTTCGCCAACCGTTTCTTCTTCGCCTCTGAACTGGTCTCTTTCATCTCCGCCCTGAGCTTCTGCGAAAGCTCCTTTACGTTGGTGTTTCTCATCAGTGTCCGAATGGCATCGGCTCCCTGGGACACCACAAATGCATCTCCATACTTCTCCTTCGCCTCTCGGTATCGCTCTTCAGAAAGAATCTCGCCCTTCTTCAAGGGTGTTTCCTTTCCGTCAAGCACAAGGTAGGCCTCGAAATAGAGGATGCGTTCTAACTCTCTTATCGTCATATCCGACAGAATACCGATCTTACTCGGGATGCTTTTGAGAAACCAGATATGGGCCACGGGCGTGGCCAATCGAATATGTCCCATCCTCTCCCGGCGCACCTTGGATTGAATGACCTCCACCCCACACTTCTCGCAGACAATGCCTCGATGTTTCATCCGCTTATATTTCCCGCAATTGCACTCATAATCTTTGGTGGGTCCGAAGATCTTGGCACAGAAGAGTCCATCTTTCTCCGGCTTAAAGGTCCTGTAATTAATGGTCTCTGGCTTCTTTACTTCTCCGTGTGACCACGACTCAATCTTTTCTGGAGAGGCGATGGAGATACGGATGGCATTAAAACTGATCGGGCTTTTCCCCTTCTCATAAAATGACAGATAGTCTTCCAAGGTATTCCTCCTTTTTTATCGTAGGTGGAGAGTGGAGGGTGGAATGTGGTTTAAACCACTTTCCACCCTCCACTTCCCATTAGAGTTCTTCCCTTTTCTCTTCTATCAATTCAGTATCCAGACATAGGCTCTGGAGCTCCTTGACCAAGACGTTGAAGGACTCCGGAAGCCCGGGCTCCAAAGTATGCTCCCCTTTGACAATCGCCTCATAGACTCGAGTCCTCCCAGCCACATCGTCGGATTTCACCGTCAAGAATTCCTGGAGAGAGTGAGCCGCGCCATAGGCCTCCAATGCCCACACTTCCATCTCCCCTAGACGTTGACCACCGAACTGTGCTTTTCCTCCCAAGGGTTGTTGGGTGACCAAGGAATAAGGCCCGATGGACCGCGCGTGGATCTTGTCATCCACGAGGTGATGTAATTTGAGGAGATACATGTAACCTAACGTTACCTTCTGGTGGAAAGGCTCTCCGGTCCTCCCGTCGTAGAGGATGGTTTGCCCTGAGATCGGAAGGTCCGCCTTCTTCAAAAGGTCTTTAATCTCCTCTTCTGTAGCCCCATCGAACACGGGGACAGAGACGAAGATCCCCTGGCCTAATTTCCGAGCCAATTCCGTGACCTCTTCATCCGTTGCCTGATCCAGGTATTCATTCACCTCTTTTGAAGAATAGATCTCTCTGATCCTTCTCCGGAGCAATTTTGGATTGAAGTGCTTCTGCAAATACTCCTCGATCTTCCATCCCAGCCCTTTGGCTGCCCACCCCAGGTGGGTCTCCAAGATTTGTCCCACATTCATTCGCGAGGGAACCCCGAGAGGGTTGAGGATGATGTCGACCGGCGTCCCATCTTCCGTATAAGGTATGTCCTCTTCGGGAAGGATCCGCGAGATGATCCCCTTGTTCCCATGACGTCCGGACATCTTATCACCCACAGAAAGTTTCCGTTTCATGGTGATGTAAACCTTAACGGTTTTGATCACGCCCGGAGCCAGTTCATCTCCTCTCTTCAGTTTGGCCAGCTTATCTGCGAAGACTCCCTTCACCACATTGATCTGAAGCTCCGCATGGTCGAGGAATCGGTGCACTTCAGGGAGAACCCTCTTCCCCTCCAATATGTTAATTTCCTTCAGACGGTCGAAGGGAATGGCAAAGAGATGCTCCTGCTTGATCCGATCCTTCGCTTCCAGATAGACCTTGTTTCTCTTCTCATCGGCGATTCGTTGGGCAGCCCGCTTACCGATGAGATATTTTCCGATCTTTCTTCGCGTGCTGTTCTGGATGATCCGGATCTCATCTGCTTGGTTCTTCAACAGCCTCGCCTTCTCCTGATCTTCGATGGCCTTTGCCCTTTCATCCCTCTCCTGCCCTTTGCGGGAGAAGACTTTTGCATCGATCACGATCCCTTCAATCCCATGAGGGACCCTGAGCGAAGTATCCCGGACGTCTCCTGCCTTTTCACCAAAAATTGCCCGAAGCAGCTTCTCCTCCGGAGAGAGTTGGGTTTCCCCTTTCGGAGTCACTTTGCCAACGAGAATGTCGCCAGCCCTGACCTCTGCACCAATGCGGATGATACCACTCTCATCCAAATCCTTCAGTGCCTCCTCCCCGACATTGGGGATGTCGCAGGTGATCTCTTCTTTTCCCAGCTTGGTATCCCGAGCCATACACTCCATTTCTTCGATATGGATCGATGTGTAGGTGTCTTCTTTTAACAGTTTCTCGCTGATGAGGATCGAATCTTCAAAGTTATACCCTCCCCAGGGCATGAAGGCGACGAGAACATTCCTTCCTAGGGCCAACTCCCCCATATCTGTCGCTGGTCCATCAGCAATCACCTCACCCTTCCTGACCCGCTCCCCAACACGGACGATCGGTCTTTGATTGATACAGGTATTCTGGTTGGACCGTTTGTACTTGATCAGGGTGTAAATATCGACTCCAGGATCACTCTCTTTATGACCATCCTCGTCTGCACTGATGACGATCCTGGAGGCATCAACGTCTTCGACGATTCCGTCCCTTCTGGCAACCACTGTCACTCCAGAATCCCTCGCCACAATGTCCTCCATACCGGTACCGACCAGAGGTGCATCTGTCCTCAAAAGGGGAACGGCCTGCCGTTGCATGTTCGATCCCATCAAAGCTCGGTTGGCGTCATCGTTCTCCAGAAAGGGGACGAGGGCAGTGGCCACACTGACCAACTGTTTGGGGGAAACATCCATATATCGAATTTCCTCCGGTTTCACCATCACAAATTCGCCTCCTCTTCGTGCGGAGACAAAGGGAACAGCGAATCTGCCCTCCCGATCCAGGGGAACATTTGCTTGGGCAATGGCAGGTTTTTGCCCATCGATCTCTTCCTCTTCATCGAGCGCAAAGAGGTATCGGATGTTATTGGTCACCTTTCCATTGACCACTTCCCGATAGGGGGTCTCGATGAATCCATAGTCGTTCACACGGGCATAGGTGCTGAGTGAGGTGATCAAACCGATATTGGGACCCTCAGGGGTCTCGATGGGACAGATCCGACCATAATGAGTGGGGTGGACATCCCTCACCTCAAACCCTGCCCTCTCCCGGGTGAGCCCTCCTGGACCCAATGCGGAGAGTCGACGCTTGTGAGTGATCTCAGAGAGAGGGTTCGTCTGATCCATGAATTGTGAAAGTTGACTGGAGCCGAAAAACTCTTTGATCACAGCGGAAAGGGGTTTTGAGTTGATCAGGTCATGGGGCATCAGGGTCTCCACGTCTTGAAGGCTCATTCGCTCCTTGATTGCCCTTTCGATCCTCACCAGCCCAATGTGGTATTGATTCTCCAGTAACTCTCCGACGGTCCTCACCCGACGGTTTCCCAGGTGGTCGATATCGTCTACCGCGCCTTGGCCATCCTTCAATCTGATCAAGTATTTTACGACCTCAAGAATATCTCTTCTCCTCAGGGTCGTCTTCTCATCCTCAAGGACTTTTCGGATCCTCCCTTGAACATCGTCGGTGATGGTTCCATCCTTGAAAGAGGGCATCAGCCCGATAGGATGAAGGATCTTCGCCACCCGTTGAATCTCATCGGTCATCTCTGGAGTGGCGATGGCTTCATCAAAATCGAGCCATCCTCCCAAGATCTGGTCGACCAGTTCTCTCCCACCTACATAGGTCGCTCCAGCTTCCAAAGCCTCTTTCTTCCATCTCTGGGTGAAGACCAAAACTCTGGGAGGATTGCCTTTCAAGTCGAGCTTGTGGTTCAACTTCATCCTGCCCACTTTTGAGAGGTCGTAACGCTCTGGATTGAAAAAGAGATTGTAGAAGAGACCCGTCGCCGTTTCAACGGTGGGAGGATCTCCTGGCCGGAGCCTCTTGTAGATGTCGATCAGAGCCCTTTCGGTCTCTTTCTCCCGTATGGACTTCCCCGGTTCGAGAACGGATAATTTGTCCCTTTCCTCACGGCTCAACTCAATCTTGTCAATGACCAATGTATCCCGCAGCGAAGAGCTGACGTTGATGTTATCGATGAAGAGGATCTCGAACTCCGCGATCTCCCTTTCTTTCGCTTCGTCGAGGAGTTTTTCCGTGATCTCTTCATTGGCCTCGGCGATCACTTCCCCCGTCTGAGCGTCAACGATATCCTTTGCCAGGTATCGTCCGATCAGATCCCGTGTCTCGATCACGATCATATTGATCTTGGCCAACTCCAATTTTCTGAAGGCCTCTTCAGTAATTCGGCGATGTTTCTTCAGGATCAACTTATGGGTTTCTGGATCTAAGATGTCGGAGGTGGCCTTCTGGCCGACCAATACGTCTCGAGAGATCTCTTTAAAGAATTTCCCTTTCCGAATAAGGACCTTCTCCTTGTGGTAGAAATAGTCGAGAAGCTCCTCACCCGTGTATTTAAGGGCCCGGAGGAGGACGGTGACGGGGATTTTTCGACGTCGGTCGATTCGAACATATAAGAGGTCTTTCTGATCAAATTCGAAATCGATCCAAGATCCACGATAAGGAATGATGCGTGCGTAGTAAAAGAGTTTGCCTCCCGTATGGGGTTTGATTTGGTCCTGATCAAAAAAGACGCCAGGGGAGCGATGGAGCTGGCTGACGATCACCCGTTCCGTCCCATTGATAATGAATGTCCCATTCTCGGTCATAAGAGGGATTTCGCCAAAATAGACTTCCTGCTCCTTCACCGCCTTGATACTCTTGGCTCGGGTCTCCTCGTTCACATCCCATACGACTAACCGAACCGTCACCTTAATCGGCGCGGCATACGTCATGCCCCTGAGCAGACACTCATCCACGTCATATTTGGGCTCGGTCAGGCGGTAACTGACAAATTCGAGTGAAGCGGTCTCGTAAAAATCCTTGATGGGGAAGACAGTCTTAAAGACTGCTTGAAGCCCACTGGGTTCCCGTTTTTCCAAATCCATATCTGACTGAAGAAACTTCTCGTAAGATTTCTTCTGGATGTCGATGAGATTCGAGATTTCTAAGACTTCCTTGATCTTCGAGAAGTTCTTACGGTACCTTCTGTAAATCGGCATTGAACTGGCCATCATTACTCCTCTCCCTTAAATAGAAAATCCCTTCCCGTTCGGACTCCCACTCATGATTCGCTTTGTCCTTCTGGGAAGAGACCACATTGTTCCTTACCCCCGGTTTCGCCGGGGAACTAAGCGGGTTTCTCACGAAATCCTAAATCTGGAAGTTGATTCCCGACAAAGCGGGGCTCATTTGTAAGGGGTAAGGCGCTAACGGTCAGTCCCGGCTGTAGTGGGATTGCGACTTACACCTCACGCTCTCCTGGGTTTTCGTGATCATTCTATGCAAGATTCGACTGGCAAAGTCATCAGGTAAAGGCCCAAACACTTCTGGCGTTTCCCCTACTTCACTTCCGCCGTTCCCCCAGCCTCTTCGATCTTCTTCTTCATCGTGGCCGCTTCTTCCTTTGAAACGCCTTCTTTTACAGGCTTGGGGACACCCTCGACCAGGTCTTTGGCTTCTTTCAAGCCTAGGCCGGTCAGTTCTCTGACGACCTTGATCACTTGGATCTTCTTATCGCCGAACCCCTTCAGGATCACATCAAATTCTACCTTCTCTTCAGCAGGGGCGGTTTCTGCTCCAGCACCCATTCCTGGAGCTGGCATCCCAGCCATGGCCATAGGAACACCGGCCTTGATGCCCAGTTTTTCCTCGAGGGCCTTCACCAGATCGCGGGCCTCCAACAAAGTCAAACTGCTGATCTCTTCAGTCATCTTCTGAATATCTGCCATTGAAGAAAACCTCCTGTCTCTATGATTAGAAAGTGGAATGTAGAATGTGGAGAGCCGTTCTACCTTCCACCTATCTTCTACTTTCCACTCTCGACACTTGAAGTTGCCAGTTGATCCGTCCGGGCCTGGATCGCATTGACGACTTGTTGGAGCACGCCGAGAAGAACTCCTGCCAGCTCGATACCGGGCGTCTGTATTCCTCCCAAGATCTGTGCCAGGAGAACCTCCCGGGAGGGCATGGAGGCCAAGGCTTTCACTTCCTCTGGAGGTGTCATCCTTCCTTCGATTACTCCGGCCTTGATTTCCAGCAAAGGTTGTGTTTTTTGGAAGTCTGATAAGATCTTCGCGAGGGGAATCGGATCTCCATATGAGACGGCGACAGCCGTGGGTCCTTCAAAATATTCGCTCAATTTTTCCAGGTCTGTTCCCTTCGAGGCTATTTTCATTAACGTATTCTTAACCACGTTGAAGGAAATCTTTTCCTCCCTCAGGCGTTGTCTTAGTTGATTCATCTGTTCGACATTGAGACCCCGGTAATTGGTCAGGACAACAGCCTTGAATCTCTCGACCTGCTGGTGTAGGTCTGATATGATCTGTTCTTTCTCTCTCCTATTCAATGTCCCTGACCTCCTCGATGAAATGTGATGGTGTGCGCTTTCCTATTTCAGGACATTACGCACATCGAGTGGATCGATCTTGATCCCTGGCCCCATCGTTGCAGATAAACCGATACTCCGGAGATAAACCCCCTTACTGGTGGGTGGTTTTGCCCGAAGGATCACCTCCAGCAGCGCCTTGATATTCTCTAATATTCGCTCGAATCCAAAAGACACTTTTCCCACGGGCACATGGATGATCCCTGCCTTCTCCACTTTGAACTCTACCTTTCCCGCCTTGATCTCCCTGACGGCCCTCTCCAAATCGAAGGTGACCGTACCCACTTTCGGGTTAGGCATCAATCCCCGAGGCCCTAATATCTTCCCCAATTTGCTGACCAAGCCCATCATGTCAGGTGTGGCGATCGCCTTGTCAAACTCCAGCCATCCTTTTGAAATTCTCTCAACGAGGTCTTCCCCTCCTACGATGTCGGCGCCTGCATCCAGTGCCTCTTTCTCTTTCTGCCCTTTGGCAAAGACCAACACCTTGACCTTCTTGCCTGTCCCGTTGGGAAGGACGACGGTCCCTCTCACCATCTGATCCGCTTTCTTAGGATCGACCCCAAGACGGATAGCGAGGTCCACTCCTTCATCGAACTTGGCGTGGGCCGTTTCCAGAAGGAGTTTAACCCCTTCCTCTACGGCATACCGTTGGTTTCGGTCGACCCTACTCTTTGCCTCTAGATATTTCTTCCCTCTATTTGCCATGGCCCTCTCTCATGCAATCTCTAGTCCCATGCTCCGAGCCGTACCCTCGATCGTACGAATAGCTCCCTCCATGTCAACCGCATTGAGATCTCTAAACTTGATCTGAGCAATCTCTCGAATTTGGTCCCGCGTTACTTTGCCCACTTTGGTTCGGTTGGGTTCTCCAGAACCCTTCACAATCTTCGCAGCCTTCTTTAGCAGGATCGAAGCAGGCGGCGTCTTGGTGACAAAACTGAAGGACCGATCGGAAAAGATGGTGATCACCACGGGGATGATCATCCCTTCCTGTCCCTGGGTGCGGGCATTGAAGGCTTTGCAAAACTCCATAATGTTAACTCCGTGCTGCCCCAGGGCCGGTCCGACAGGAGGGGAAGGATTGGCCTGCCCTGCTTGAATTTGAAGCTTCACCATCGCCGCTACTTTTTTTGCCATTGTTCATCCCTCGATAAACGACACCTAATTCTTTTCCACTTGAATGTAATCCAACTCCATGGGAGTAGCCCTTCCAAAGATGGAGACCAGAACCTTCAGTTTCCTTTTTTCAGGCTTCACCTCTTCGATCGTCCCGATAAAGTTGACAAAGGGGCCGTCGATCACTCGAACACTATCTCCGACATTGAAAGCAACCTTGGGTTTCGCTTTTGAAACGCCCTCTTTTATCTGAGATAGGACTTCCTCCACTTCTCTATCTAAGATGGGGACCGGTTTGGTGCCATCACCAGCAAATCCGGTAATCTTCGGTGTATCCTTCACAATATGCCAGGTCTCTTCGTTCAATTCCATTTTGACCAGTATGTATCCGGGAAAGATCTTCCGTTGGGAGGTTTTCTTCTTTCCCTTTACCAAATCTACTACGGTCTCCGTGGGCACCAAGATGTCGGAGAAAAACTCCCCCTTGCCGAGGTTTTTAATTCTTTCCTCCAGATTCTGTTTTGCCCTGTTTTCAAAGCCTGAATAAGTGTGGACAACATACCACTGCTGTGCCATAGATCCTACCACTCCTGCCTGCGGTAGGCAGGCGCCTGGGGGTCCAATTGGTGCCAAATCGGCAACAGACGACTTATCGGGTTTAGCGAAGCACACATTACAAACAAGCTCCAATGAACGAAATTCAAGATCACAGAGGAAATCGTTTTGGTCATTCTTGTTTGTTTCCAGCCATGCCGGGTTGGGGGACGGAAGAATTCCGTCCTGTTCAACTCATGGCCTTTCTTAGTAACTCTTTAATGAGACTTGCCAGACCTGAATCAACAATCCCTAAGAAAAGGGCGACGATGAAGACGGCCACCAAAACAACGCCGGTAGCAGAGAGTGTATCTTTCTTCGCGGGCCAGGTCACCTTTTTTAATTCGGTTCTAACCTCCCTCAGGAATTGCTTAGCCTCTTCGAGTTTTTCTGGGATTGAGAAAGCCACTGGTCCAGTCACCCCCAAGTTCGTCTTTTCGTCTACTGCCACAGTTAGAGGTCGAATCAATGGATATCAAAATGGCAGGCCACGCATCTTGCGTGATGCGTGGCAGGCCAGGAGGGATTCGAACCCCCATCACCCGGATTTGGAGTCCGGTGCTCTATCCGTTAGAGCTACTGGCCTGTCTTTTGTATCCACCCTCTACTTTCCATTATCATTTTGTTTCTTTATGAACCGTATGTTTTCGGCAGAAACGACAATATTTCTTTAACTCCAGCTTATCCGGAGTCGTTTTCTTGTTCTTTTCGGTTGAATAGTTCCTCCGCTTACACTCCGTACAAGCCAAAGTCACGATACTCCTCATCAGATACTCCTAACCTTCCGCAACTGAAATTCGAATTTGAATCCCGCCAAGGCGGGACCAAATGTCAAACGAACCTCGAATGACTCAATGTCAAGACACTCTCCCTTTGACAAGAAAATCAAAGATGATGCATTCTGCACTTTGTGCTTCGGATTTCATATGGACTTTGGTGAGTTTTGGCATTTGATATGGTTCCTCTGAGACTACTCGATGATATCGCTGATGACGCCAGCACCCACGGTTCGGCCCCCCTCCCGTATGGCAAACCGCAACTCCTTCTCCATGGCTATGGGTGTGATCAACTCCACCGTCAAACTCACATTGTCCCCTGG
>JBEKDJ010000063.1:0-18345 GCA_050014415.1 Thermodesulfobacteriota bacterium
GAATTTGAAACTTAGTCATTTGCCTTTTTCACCGCTGCCATTGTCGCTTAACGTGTGCGGCACAGACTAAGTCTCGGTCTGGCAAGGTTTTGAGTCTTCCGTTTGCGCCGGTGTTATACGGCGGGACGCGCATTTCTTAACCCAACATGGTTCCTAATTGTGGCTTCAAACTGGGCATGGTTTACGATGACTAAATTTGAAGTGTCAAAAGTGGTCTTACCGACGTTTCTTAAATATTCAAAATATCTATAAAGGTTAAGGAATGCCTTAAACATTTTGGGAGTATATCCAACGGCTACACCAATTCTGCCGAGAACCGAACAATTTATAGCACCACCCATAAGATGCTTTCGAGACACCTTGTTTTCAATTTCAACTGCCAAAAAGCATCTGGAATTGCGATTAGTTCGTTCGATTTGCCTCATCTTTTGAAGAATCAAACGATCCCTTGTCTCATTAGGGAAATTATTATTCAACAATCCCAAATTGCAAAGATGGAGATCAACCAGGCTAGTTAGCAGACCAGAAGATCCTATAAAAAGGTCATCATACAGCTGTTCAAGGTTTGTGCCATCAACAACAGAGAAAGGGCCAACGGCGATATCAATCCGTGGTGAATATATTCTTCCATCAAATTCTGACTTCCACTCTGTTTTAACAGACCCTGGAGGATAAATCTGTTTCAATAAGCCACCAATAATCTCTTGATATTCAGCTACAGACATAGATTATTTCTCTTCAGGGTGCGCTTTCGTATACCGTTTCGAATGCCTGAGAGGACCGGGGCCTTGGGCTGTTAACCGGAAGCACTCTGTTATCTGCCGTTGCGGGCAATCAACAAATAGAACTCTCCGGTATTTTCCTTCAAAGGTTCTTCGACCGCTGTTCCCGGGTTTTTTAAATAACTTGACTACGTCCCGTCTCCCTATCCCATAACTTTACTACGTCCCCTTGGTCATCCCGTAACTTCTATTTAAAAGTTTTTTTTGCTTGAATCCCTAATTTATTTTCTATTCTTTGTCGGTCTTTATAATTAATTGGATGTAAAGCACAATGATTAACAACAATAAACTTTATAACTCTCTCTGTTATCATAGAAAAGTCTTTTCCCTGAATTTTTGCTACAAGTTCATCAATTTGCATATTTTTATTGTACCACATTAAAATACCATGTTTCACTATGAAAGACGCCGGAGTATTAATTTCATTACATACTTTGTTAACAATTTCTGTTAATTTATCAGAACCTAAAGAGTGAATAATTTTATAGATAAAACCATATACAACAAAAAAGTTCAGATTCCAGAAGATATTTCTTGAGATTTCCGTAAGTTTTTCTATACTTAATTTTCCCTCTTTTTCCTTAATAATTTTTTCTAATCTTTCTGACATGAAATCAACTATATCCTTCTGGTTTTCTTTACTTTCTATAACTTTAAAGAAAGAAGACAGAATCCTTAAATGAACATTCATTGCTTCTTTAAATATATCTTCAAGTTTCGTCTTTTCTAATGACCCGGCTCGGTTTCTAATAATATATCCCATAACTTCTACTGTCCTGATAGCTCCTCTTAATTCTATTTCGAAAGAATCTTTTTTATTTATATCATCTTTTTTTTCAACATCTCCTTGTGATTGCTCCATCTCATCTTGACTTTTTAATCTTTGCGTTCTTTCTTTTTCAGATGTTGTATCGGCAGGAGGTAAAACCGCCTTGATAATAATATCTGCTCTTTCATCAAAAAACTTAACCTCATCTTTTGTCAAAGTTGCAGGTTTATATTTATCGAAATAATTTAAAGCATTCAGTTCAATTTCATCTAAAATCTGGATATTTTTAGAGTGATGAGTCATAAATATTGCAATATAAGCGTTCTCAGTTACGTGAAGATTCTGCATTGTGTTTTCAATTATGTTCTTTATTTTACTATCCTCAATGTGCTCGGCAAGATATTTAGCAACGAAAAAGTAATAAAGGTATGGATAGCGAAACGAATAATTATTAAAGCTATCTACCACAATTATTGGACTTAAATATTTAAGTAGTGTTTCCTGTTTTATTGGAAGGTTATATTTCTCTAAATACCCCTTCATAAATGAGGTAAAGTCATCGGGCAATAATTCATTTTTCTTTTCTATAAAGAAGTAAAAAGATATTTCTGTTAAGAAATTTATGTATATATCAACCTCATCATTTTTTACGCCCTGTTTCCTTAAATAGAAATATATAAGAGCCTGATAGCAGTAACCTTGTGATGTAATTTCTTGATCAAGTGGCGTGTTAAATGTCTCATAGGTAACTATGGCAGATAAAATATAAAAAGGGTATGAAGGCATAACGCCTTTACCAATGATTTTCCCCAAAGTGGACTCTATTAATTCGACGGCTTTGTCTATTTCTCTATATAAATTAATATCTATAGTTTTTTTATCTGTTAAAGATTCCCATTTTTTAATTAATTCATACCTTAATGACGGTTTTAGTTCTCTGATTTTAAGACAATTAAATTGTCCAATAAGTTCTTCATCCTTAATATTCAAACAAAAAATATCATCAACAATTATTATACAATAAAGATAGTTGGATAAATCTCGTATATGCTTTTCTTTATCCTTAGCAAAATGAAAATCATCTATTATCGGAACTATTCGCTCCTTATCAATTTCCTTTATATCTACCCCCTCATTTTGTTCCTGAAATGAGCGTAATATTTTATTTTCTATTTTTCCTTTGAACTGATTTTCTTTATCGGAAACATAAACAGGAATG
Source organism: Thermodesulfobacteriota bacterium (assembly GCA_050014415.1). Taxonomy (GTDB): domain Bacteria; phylum Desulfobacterota; class BSN033; order BSN033; family UBA1163; genus JBEKDJ01. The sequence goes on from JBEKDJ010000063.1 coordinate 2,771, forward strand.
AAATTGCTTTTTCGAAACTCTTTAAATATCATTTTACACAGAGTCGTTTTACCCGATAAAGTCTCACCAGCTATAACAATCTTTGGATAATATAGAAGATTATTTAATAATTCCTCTGAGCTTATTTTTTCTTTGTATTCTCTTAAATCATTATATTTATCTAACTCAGGATATACAAATATGTCATCTAAAGAAACCAGTTCTTTTTGAGCATGTGCTTTTGTTAGCATTTCTGTATCTTGCAAGAAACTTTCAAATTGTTTTTTTATTTTTATTTGCCTAATCTTTGTATCTTTCTCAATTATTTTTTTTAATCCATTGTAAACATCATACCAAGCTTCATCCATATTTTGGAAACTCGTGACAGGTTTTCCGTCTGTGGGCAAGGCCAACAATTTGGAAATGTCCTTATCATCTAACCATCCACATGGAGACAAAATGATTGGAATAACAGAAATTCCCTTCTTTTTTCTTAATTCCAACGCTTTCTTTTTTTCTTTCTTACAACTGTCTGAAGAAAGACAATTTGCTGAAATAAATAAACAAATAATATCTGCATCTTCTAAATTATTATCAATCTGATGTTGATAATCTTCACCTGGTAGGATTTTTCGATCATACCACTCTCCCACTAAACCATTGTCTTTTAGTGGGGTAATATGTTTTTTAAATTGCTCAATAAAAGGGGCCTCATCTTGGTGTGAATAGCAAATAAAAAGCTTTAATTTCTTGCTCTGTTCCATAGCGTCATCCTCGAATGCCTATTTTATCGTAACGATAAGCCTTTTTTTATTAAGCTTGCAGATAACTCGTTCACATCCGAACTTGTGCGAAGTTCGGATATACTCATAAAAAATGGTGGTATAGACGAACTATTTCGGATACACCGACTCTCGCCAACCTCGTCATCCCATCCTTTCTTATACTTCGGGGGCAGTCTGGATTCTAACTTTTTCACCCCCTCCCTCTCCCTCCCCCATCTATGGGGGGGGTAGGGGGCGTTTGGGAAACTCCAATTTGTTTCTGCAGAATTCCATCTGCGGCCTTCGATGGTCTTAACTTTTGAAACAAAGACAGGGTCATAGGGGAAGGAGACGGTTATCCGACCAGATGGGTCATTTGAGATTTGAATTCTGGCCATCAGGCAACCCTATCCTTTGTTGAGGTTAAGGGGAGAGGAAGGCCAACTGTATATTTCTATGCACAAAATATCATAACCGGTGAATATGTCAATTCTTTTTTGTGTTTATCGCAAGGGGCTTGCTTTTCGTCTTTTTCGGAAACATAATTCTGTTTGACCCCGAGTGCTTTACATTCTTTTCAGAAAGGTGATGGAGAAGGACGCTAATATTTTGACAAAAGGAGGAAACGATGAAGGTTGTGGCTATCAATGGCAGTTCCCGTAAAGATGGTAACACGGCCATTCTGTTGAATGTCGTGCTGGATGAACTGAAAAAAGAGGGAATTGAGACGGAATTGATCCAGTTAGCCGGCGAAAACCTTTCCGGCTGTATTGCTTGTAACCGATGTGCAGAAAATAAGGATCAGAGATGTGCGGTCGTGAAGGACCGCATGAATGAATATATTGCCAAGATGCGGCAAGCCCAAGGGATCCTTCTGGGCTCGCCCACCTACGTCGGGGACATGACGACTAATATGAAAGCCCTTATTGAGCGCAGCGCGATCGTCTCACGCAGCAACGGGAATCTGTTTAAGCGAAAGGTCGGGGCAGCGGTTATTGCTGTCCGTCGTGCCGGCTCCAACCATGTGCTTAGTTCAATGAACTATTTCTTCTTGATCACTCAAATGATTATCCCTGGTTCGAGCTATTGGAATATGGGGATTGGTCGTACCCCCGGGGAAGTAAGTAACGACGCGGAAGGCATCGAGACGATGCAAACCCTCGGACAGAATATGGCCTGGCTCCTCAAAAAAGTTTGCGGTTAAAGTTTTCTGTCTTTCAAAGTAGATGCAAAAAGATCTTGATTTCAGTCTCCTCACATGGGGTGTCAGAATCCAAAGCCATAACGAGGGGAAGGATCAAATCTAGGGAAAGATGCTAATCAAGGCGAACGACATTCAGATCAATTACAAACTTTCAGGTAGGAAGAATGCCCCTGTGGTCGTTTTGAGCCATTCCTTGGGCTCCAGTCTCGTGATGTGGGACCCTCAGATGGAGGCTTTAGAGCCAGATTTTCAGGTGCTTCGCTATGATACCCGTGGCCACGGGGGCAGCGAAGCGTCGGCAGGGGCTTACACCCTCGAACTTCTGTCTGATGATACCATCGGTCTACTGGACGCCTTGAGTATTGACAAGGTACACTTTGTTGGACTCTCTATGGGCGGGATGATCGGTCAGTGTCTTGCCCTGAATCATTCTGATCGTCTCGAAAGCCTCGCCTTATGTGATACTGCCGCGATCATTCCGGAGGAGGTCCAGTCAATCTGGCAGGAGCGGATCGATACAGTGCGCGGCAAAGGCGTACAGGCCCTGGTGGAGCCGACCCTTGAGCGCTGGTTCACCCCCTCTTTTCTTAGACTCGACTCGCTGAGAGTAGCCGTCATCCGGAAACAGTTCCTGGCAACACCGATGGAGGGTTACATTGGTTGTCTTGAAGCGATCCGGAGGCTTAATCTTCTCGACCGACTCTCAGAGATCAGAATGCCCACCCTGATCATTGCAGGGGAGGACGATCCTGGAGCGCCGGTAGTCGCTTGCGAGGTCATGCACAAGCGTATATCGAACTCAAGGCTGGTAATCCTGCCATCTGCTCGACACCTCTCCAATGTGGAGCAGCCCGAAGCTTTCAACTCCGCCCTAGTAAGTTTCTTGAAGGCTCTCTGATTACCCACCCCTGTCGTTACACGAGTTAAAAATTCGGGGTTTCAAGACGAAACACACTGAACTGACCACTTAGGACTACTAGACCATATAGTAAGTCTGCATTCCGAAATCCGCATTCTACTTTTCTATGCACCCAGCGTGGCTTTCTGGCGCAGGGGTTTTAATAAAAAGTCCAAAGCATCGAGAATGTTCGAGACCACCACGTCCGCCTTCTGGATCGTTTCCGAGGAGGTTCCTTCTTTGCTGATCACACAGATGCCCAAGACAGCTTCTTTGATCATTGGCGCGTCATCGATCCCATTTCCGATGGCAACCGTACGGCTTGCACCCAGTTGCAGCAATAGATTCAGCTTCCCATTGGAGGCATCTTCTGCTGCGAAATGAATTATCTCTGCTCTGACTTTTCTCAGGACCTCTGTGACCAGTTCTTTTTCTTCTTTGGTCAGGATATAAATCTTGGTGCGTTTCGAGAGAAGGTTGATCTTGTCCTTTGCTTTGGGATGTACCCTCCGATCTGAGGCAAGGGTGCCTTCAAAGTCCAGTAGGATGAACTCGATCTCCAAAGGTTCTTGTCCAGATCTCTGGATGGCAATCATTCATCTTTCCCTTCTCTGATAAGGTCACGTTGTCGCATTACCTCGTAAAGGACCATTCCACCAGATACGGAAGCATTGAAGGACGAAAGAGGCCCTCTCATTGGGATTGAAAAGAGCCGATCACACTTTTTCTTGACCAAGGGTCTGATGCCTTTCCCCTCCGCTCCAATGACGATGGCTAAGTCGATGTCGAGATCGAGGTGGTAGATGAGATCCCTTGCTTCCCCGGATGCCCCATAGACCCAGATCCCTTCCTTTTTCAAGGCATCAATCGTCGAAGCAATGTTGACCACCCTGGCAATGGGCAGATGAGCAACCGCTCCTGCAGAGGCCTTAGTCACTGTTGGAGTGATTCCGACAGTTCTGTCTTTGGGGATGATGAGTCCTTGTACCCCGCATCCCAGTGCCGTGCGGATGAGGGCTCCGAGATTCTGCGGGTCCTGGATGCCGTCCAGGATGAGGAGAAGGGCTCTCTTCCCCTCTCTTTTCGAATTGAGAAGGATCTCTCCAATGTCGACATAAGGGATTTCTTTGAGAATACCCAGAACGTTCTGGTGAAGACCTCCCAGAGCCATTTTTTCAACGGTTTCCCTGGTCGTAAAGAGAACAGGGACCTGTCTTTGTCTGGCCAAATCGACGACCGATTGGATAGGATGATGAGGCTTCTGAGCGGCGATCAAGATCTTCTGAAATTCCAGGTGAGAAGATCTTAAAGCTTCTTCGACAGGGTGAATTCCATAGATAATCTGAGTCATTTCCCCTCACTCTCCCCTCTCACCATCGGGGAGAGGGATGGGGTGAGGGGGTTGAATCATGATATATCCTCGACGATTTTTTGGACCGCTTCGAGGGGATCTTTCGCTTCTTTGATAGGTCGTCCAATCACCAGATAGTTGGCCCCTGCAGCGATAGCCTCCTTCGGGGACATGGTCCGTTTTTGATCGTCTTTCTTTTCGGATGGAGAACGAATGCCTGGAGTGACGATCAAGAACTTCTCTCCACATCTTTGCCGGATCAAGCTAATTTCCTGAGGAGAGGCTATCACTCCATCTGCTCCTGCCTTCATCGATAGAAGGGCGAGGCGCCCCACTTCCTCCCGAACGGGACCTTGAATTCCCACTTCTTCCATACTCTCCTCGTCCATGCTGGTGAGGATGGTGACGGCCAGGATGAGCGGCCTGGCAATGCCAAGCTCTTTGGCCGTCGTTCTGGAGGCTTCAACGGTTTTTTTCATCATTGCCAATCCTCCCAAGGCATGGAGGTTGAACATCGCCACTTCCAGTTTCGTAGCCTCTTCGCCAGCCTTCGCAACCGTATTTGGAATGTCATGGTATTTCAGGTCCAGAAAAACCTTCTGGCCTTTTTTCCGGATCATATCGACGACCTTGGGTCCGGAACGGGTAAAGAGCTGTTTCCCGACTTTGAAGATCCCTACACGATCTTTGAGTAGGTTCACCCATTGTTGAGCCTCTGTGAAATGTTCCACATCAAGAGCAAAGATGATCTTGTCTTTAGGATCGTTCGGGGTCGCGTGGGTCATCAAAAAAACACTCCATTTCCTTTAGAACCTATCATATAAAGATTGTTAAGATTCTGTCAATGAATAATTTAGGTTTTTTCGTAGGCGAGAGTTCTTTAGACCTCTTTACAAAGGTTATTGTCGTTTGATATAAAGAAGGAACTGAAGCTTTGAAGAAGAAACAAGGGATGGAAGAGAGAGAGATCCGAGAGGAGAACCGAAAGATCCGCTTCCTGCGATTCTTGGTTGATTTCTCCATCTTGTCGATCCAAGAGAGCGACGTGTCGTTTGAAGAGGCCCTGAAAACGGTGGAAGACGTAAAACGGGTTGCCTGCAACCTTTTCCCCGGAAAAGAAGAGACATTTGAATTGATCTATCGGCCTCGGTTTCTGCGGGTCATTTACGAAAGGTTTGGTTTGCAATCTACCATCTGAAATTTCAAATCTTCAATCCAAAATCTTAAATCTAAAATGTGTTCATTTTCATTTCCTCAGCAATCATCTTTTTAACTTCTGATACCACCTCCTCCCTCTTCACAAGAGTGATTTCCCCTGTTCTCCTTTTTTTGATTTCCATGAGGCCCTTCTATAAGCGAAATCGGTTGACCTTTTTCGATTATTGACTCTACTTATTCAAGTGTAACCGATCCAACGCGAAAATCTACCAAAGCCCTTGGCCTCCCAAAAAGTCCAGACCCAGAACCCCATCAACTGTGGCACTTGGTGGCATATTATGACGAAGAACTGGGAAATCTCGACGTTTTTTCTTAAATGCTTCAATCCTTTCGATAATAACTCGTGGAACAAATTCGACTCCGCTTCCAGTAGTCATCCGGATCCGCTCCGAAATAATAGCAGGATCGCATCCTAAAAATACCACTCTGTCCCAGCCAGCCACGGAACCAGTGGCCCCCGCATCAAGCGCCAGTCGCACTACGGTGTCCCTCCATGAGGCCCTATAGCCTCGTTGGAACAATCATTAGACCTTCATTCTTGTCAAAAGAGAGGCTCATAAGACAACAACCATTTCTTCGGGCACACGCCCTGTAAACAATATTGCCGAATGTTTAGGCCTTAATTCTCTTGCTTTTCGGTTTATTTCATCCCTATTTTTGCTATGCCAAAGAACCTTGCCACTTTTTACTTCCAATGTTTCAGTTGTCTCTGGGTCCTCAATAAGAATCCACTCCGATGGAAACTGGGATTAGATTTCCGATATTGTCAGAAAATCCATATTGGACTACCTCCTATAGAAGATTTGAATCAATTGCCGCAATCCTATCATTTTGAAAAAAAATCCCATGAAACCACCCTTTTGTCAATGATTTCTTCTTACTTTAACAGAGCGGTAAGACTTATTTAGAATCGATGCCATAAAACATCCTTACCACTTTCTCTTTAAGCTGAGAAGACATAAATGGGGTGAGGATTGGGGTTAGACTTGTTAAAAAATCTGCAGCTGTATAAAAGGCCTTCGGGTTTTTCTTTTTCAAAATCCGGTAAATCAATTTGGCCACTAAGATAGGCTTGGGAGCCGCTACCATGTTCTTTTCAATGGTTTTCCAGCAAGGCTTGGACCATTTCGTATACGGCGAATTCTCCGGCATGGTCAAGAGTGTGGCATCATTGAATTCGGTAGCGATGTCTCCTGGCCGCACAGCTGAGACCTTGATATTGAAGTTTCGAAGTTCCTGCCGCAGCCCCTCCGTAAAGGCCTCCACCGCATATTTAGCAGCCGAATAATGAACCTGATAAGGTATCGCCAGAATTCCAGCCATGGAACTTATGAGAACGATTTTGCCCGAGCGACGTTCGCGCATTCCAGGCAAGACCGCCCGTAAAGTACGTAGATAACCAAATACGTTGGTGTCAAACTGAGAAAATACTTGATCTATCGGCGTCTCTTCAATCGAACCATAGATCCCTATGCCCGCATTACATACCAGGCCATCGATGCCACCTGCCTTGGCCTCTACTTGTTTTACCGCCCGCTCCACAGAATCTTCCTTGGTCACATCCATTTCAACCCATTGCAGGCAATCCCCACAGCGCTGCTTAGCGGCCTGAACAGCGGCTGCGCGCTTTTCAAGCGAGCGAGTAGTTCCGAAAACCTGGAACCCTTTCTGTACAAGATATTCAGCCGTTGCCAATCCTATTCCCGAAGATGCTCCAGTGATTAGGACAGTATGCATTGTTTACCTCCTTAGCAAAATATCTTTCCCACAATTATGTCAAACATCCGAGCTTACTTAGGACTTATCACCTCCTCCTAACTCGGATATCACTATCCAGGTAAATAGGCAATTCCTGGAGCAGGACTTCCACCTGCAAGATAAACATTAAGGGCTGCAAAAAGATTTGGTCCTCAATTTACTTAATCATCTCTTGCACTTTTGATATTGCCTCCTCCCTCTTGACCAGAATGATTTCTCCTGTTCTCCTTTTTCTGATTTCCACCAGGCCTTTCCTTAGATTCTTTTCACCTAGGGTCACTCTGAGTGGAATCCCGATAAGATCGGCATCTTTGAATTTTACTCCAGGGCTTTCCTCTCGATCGTCGTATAAGACCTCGTCCTTTTCATCCAATAGCTTTTGATAGAGTTCTTCTGCCGTTTCCCTTAAGACATCAATCTTCATATTAACAGGCAGGATCAGGACGCGAAAAGGAGCGATGGGCATTGGGAAGATCATTCCATTCTCATCGTAAGACTGTTCAATGGCCGCTGCCACAGTCCTTCCCACGCCAATTCCATAACATCCCATGACAATCGCTTTCTCTTCTCCCTGGTCATCTAAGAAGGTGGCACCCATGGGCTGACTGTATTTGGTTCCCAGCTTAAAGGTGTGACCGACCTCGATCCCCTTGTCAGTCCTTGTCTCTTTTCCACAGAGAGGGCAGAGATCCCCTGGAGAAAACCTTCGGATGTCTGCGAACTGGGAAACCCGAAAATCTCGTTCGATGCTCACGCCGATGAAGTGGGTGTCCCTTTCGTTGGCGCCAGTGATAAAATTAACCATCCTCTGAATGTCAGGATCACCGATGATTGGAATGGAGAGGCCGACCGGACCGGCGAATCCTTTTGGCGCATGGGTGATCTCCTCGACCCTCTCATCTCCTGCCAGTTGAAGTGTTTCGGCACCCAGAAGGGTTGTTAACTTTCTTTCACTGACCTCGTGGTCGCCTCGAACCAGCGCGGCAACTGGACCTTTGTCTGTCTCGAAAATGAGGGTTTTGACCAAATCCTGCGGTGAAATGCGGAGAAATTCAGTGACCTCTTCCACGGTACGCTTCTCCGGGGTATGCACCTTCTGAAGGGGCTTTATGGTGATGTCTCGGGCGCTAGACCTTGTGCCTGCTCTTCTGAAGTCCGCTTTCTCAATATTCGCCGCGTAGCTACAGTGGGTGCAGCTCACAATGGTTTCTTCACCGGTTTCTGCGAGGACCATGAATTCATGAGAAAAAGAGCCGCCGATCAATCCTGTTTCTGCCTCTACGGCCTTAAATCTAAGTCCACAACGAGTGAAGATACGCGAGTAGACTTCGATCATTTTTTGATAACTTCTGTCAGCGGCCTCCTCATCCACATCAAAACTGTAGGCGTCCTTCATGATGAATTCTCGAGCTCGCATCACACCGAAGCGGGGTCGGATCTCATCCCTGAATTTGGTCTGGATCTGATAGAGGTTGAGCGGCATCTGACGATAGGATCGGATCTCCTTCCTGGCAAGGTCCGTGATGACCTCCTCATGAGTTGGTCCCAAGCAACAGTCTCGGTTGTGGCGATCCTTAAACCTCGCGAGCTCCTTGCCGTAATCTTCCCAACGATGGCTTTCCTGCCAGAGTTCTGCCGGCTGAACAAATGGGAGCAGCACCTCGATCGCCCCGGCTCGGTTCATCTCCTCGCGGATGATTTCCTCTACCTTTCGAATGGATCGCAGGCCAAGGGGAAGGTAGGAGTAGATGCCCGAGGTCAGCTTTCGAATCATCCCTGCCCGAAACATGAGCTGATGGCTGGGAACCTCTGCTTCAGAGGGTGTTTCCTTAAGGGTAGGAAGAAGATACTGTGAATATCGCATTCCGATTCCTCCTCATGAAGACCGTTTGCATGCCTTCCCACCGAACTGCCAGCCTTTGGTCAAACGGCTATATTCAAGCAGGCGTTTCAGCACGTAGGCGTTTCCATGACACATGATTCGGGAAATAGTTGACTATTAAAAACAGCTCAGATCTTTGAGCTTGAGCGAAGACAGTTATTAAGCTCTTGATTTTTGTTCACCCTTGGAGTATAACTTGCATCACCGAAGCGGATATACATTCAACAAACGATTGGAACTCAATAGATTCTGGACACGAAAAACGGTCATGGCCACGTGGCTTTTCAAGCGATGAGACGACTTACTCCCGTCCAAGGGTTAACGCTTTTTTTCTTGATCGGTTTGATTCTCTTGGCCCTCATTTTCCGGGGCCAAATCCCTCACTGGCATTCGCTGCTTCTTACTTACATCATCTTATTGGGTCTTCTCTTTCTATTGATTGCATCATCGAAACGAAAAGGGATGGTCAGGACGGCGACGTTCCTTCATCATTTCTCTCCCCTCCTGTTCGTCGTCCTCATCTATGAATCCTTCGGGAATCTGATCCAATATCTCCGTCCTGATATTGATCTATCGCTGATCCGGATCGATTTTTCCCTTTTTGGCATCCATCCCTCCGTCTGGATGGAGCGATGGATTGCTCCCTGGTTTACGGATATCCTGTCTATTGCTTACATCAGTTATTATTTTCTTCCTGTCATTTTGATCGTTGTCCTTTATTTCAAGAATCAGATCACGGAATTTGATGAATCTGTGTTTGTTCTGCTTTTTGGTTACTACATTTCGTTTATCGGATACATCCTTTTCCCTGCCATCGGCCCGCGTTACACGATGGCCCATCTTAACCTCGTGCCTTTAGAAGGTAGTTTCATCACCGATTTTGTCAGGGATGTTCTGAATACCTTGGAGCATAATAAGCGGGATTGCATGCCAAGCGGCCATACCCAGATCGTCCTGATCGTTTTATATCTGGCCTATCGTTTCAAGAGAGTCATCTTCTACATCTATTTGCCCATTGTTTGTTGTCTCATTATCTCAACGATCTATTTGAGATACCATTATGTCGTTGATCTTTTCGTGGGCGCTCTATTAGCGGTAGGGTGCATGATCGCCGGGCCTCGACTTTATCATTACTGGAATGTGGAAGGCAGAAGGTAGAAATTGGTTAAGATTTTTCATTGCCACTTTCCACTCTCTGCTTTCCACTTTCCCATTAGATAGGCATTTCGTAAATTCGATAGGTTTTGTAACGTTCTCCGCCCATCGCCTCAATGCCATGCTGCATCAAAGGATTGCTCTCGAGAATCCATGAACATTCAGATTTGTCATAGCCCTTCTTGACTCCTCTCTTAAAAGTTTCCAAAAAGAGGAGGCCCTCTGCCCCTTTCTTTCGAAAGGATTGGTTTACCCCCAGAAGCATCACTCGAACCGTATGAATCTTTTTGGAATAATAGAGGAATTTGAGTGCACCCAGAAGGCCTACCTTCCCGTTCAAGTGCTTGAGGACTTCATTATAATCAGGGATGGAGACTGAGAACGCAACGGGCTCTTCCCCCGAGTATGCAAAGAGGACGAGATCCGGGACGACCAATGGTTTCAGGAATTTTGCAACATCGTCCATCTCTTCGTCGGTCAGAGGAACAAACCCCCAATTCCTGCTCCAAGCATCATTATAGATTTTCTTAACGATTTTCACCTCTTCATCAAAATGGCGAAGGTCGATGGACCGGATCCGGAGCCGAGGTTCCTTCTTCATCAACCGTTCGGTGATTCGGATGAGCCGATCCTCTCGGAAAAAACTCTTTTCCAGCCGATAGGCATAAAGATCCATTGCCTTCTTCAATCCAAAGCCTTCCAACAGCGAAGAATAGTAGGGTGGGTTGTAAGTCATCATCAGACAAGGAGAAGCATTAAACCCATCAATCAACAAACCACATTCGTCGTTTGTCGATGGGTTCATCGGACCGGCCATCTGCTCCATTCCATGTTCCTTTAGCCAATCCCGCACCTTCGAAAGGAGAATTTCTGCAATCTGAGCATCGGAGATCGATTCAAAGAATCCGAAGAAACCGACCTTCTCCTGATGAAACTCAATGTAGTTGCGGTCAATAATACCCACAATTCTCCCGGCAAGCTGCTCCCCCTTCCGAGCCAAAAAGAGAACTAACTCCGCATGGGAACAGAAGGGGTTTTTTTCACTGAACTTTAGAAGATAATCCTTGATGAGCGGAGGAACCCAGTACCGATCTCCTTGATATATCTGCCAGGGGAATCGGATGAAGGCCATGAGATCCTTCTGGTTCTTCACTTCTTCAACGTTGTGTTCTTGTCTTGTCATCATTCGGCCTCCTTCAGATCAGTTCCAATTGCTTTCCCACCTTTTCGAAGGTGACCAAGACCCTATCCAACTGTTCCTCAGTGTGGGTGGCCATGTAACTCGTCCTGAGCAATTCTCTTCCGGGTGGCACAGCCGGACTAACAACCGCATTGACAAAAACACCATTTTCGAAAAGAAGTCTGCACATCTCATAGACTTTCATACTGTTCCCAATAATGATCGGGACGATTGGGGTTTCACTGGTTCCTGTATCATAGCCGAGGGTTTTGTAACCTTTTAACATTTTGTGAGTATTCTTCCAGAGTTGAATTCTCAATTGAGGCTGTTCTTCGATGATGTCTAAGGCTGTGCTTACCGTGGCTACAAGCGAAGCCGGAAGACTGGCGCTAAACATCATCGAACGTCCCGCATGCTTGATAAAATCGATTGCATCTTTCGAACCAGCGACAAATCCCCCGATCGCGGCAAGGGATTTGCTGTAAGTCCCCATGATCAGATCCACTTGATCCTCTAAGCCAAAGTGCTCTGCCGTTCCGCGGCCTCCTTCTCCGAGAACGCCCACAGCGTGGGCATCATCCACCATCACCCGGGCGCCATAGGCCTTCGCCAGCTTGACAATGGGAGGGAGATCAGCGATATCGCCCTCCATGCTGAAGATCCCATCCACAATAATCAGCTTGCCTTTGTTTTTTGTCTCCTCGAGAACTCTTTCCAAATCCTTCATATTATTATGACGAAATTTCTTCACCTGTCCGAAGGAAAGGCGACAACCGTCAATGATACTGGCATGATCATATTTGTCGATAACGGCCACATCATTTCGGCCCACCAAGGCAGAAATCGCTCCTAGATTGGTCTGATAGCCGGTGGCAAAGACCACCGCTGCCTCCTTCCGAAAAAAACGAGCTAACTTCGCTTCTAATTCTTCATGGATTTTGAGATTTCCATTGAGATATCGTGAACCCGCACACCCGGTGCCGAATTTCTCAATCGCCTTGATGGCTGCCTCCTTAACCCGGGGATGGTTGGTCAGCCCAAGATAATTATTAGAACCGATCATGATCAATCGTCTTCCCTTAATCACCACCTCAGCCTCTTGAGGGGATTCGATCCTCCTGAAATAGAAATAATGACCGCGTTTCTTCAACTCTTGTGTCTGCTCTAGGATTTTCGAGCATTTTTCAAAGATATCCATTGGACCCCCTCGTTCTATAACCAATTTTCTTTTCGATACCAGTCTACGGTTAATTTAGCCCCTTGTGCAAGGTGAATCTGGGGGTTAAAACCGAGGACCATTCTGGCTTTTGTGATATCGCAGCTCCAATTTTCTTGGACCATCTGTTCAGCTATCCCTCTGCTAAGGAGCGAAGGCCTCCTGGAGAGTTTGGAAAGATACTCTGAGAAGGAAGCGATTCCGAATAGGACCCATTGAGGAAAAGGAATAGAAAGGGGAGTAACCCCCATCGCCTGGGCAAAGACATCACCCACCTCGTCCATACGATATTCATAACCATCCGAGAGAAAGAAAATCTCGCCCTTCGATTCCTGGGATTCGGCAGCCAGGAGGATCGCTTGAATGATATCCTGAACATAACAGAGGCTGACCTGACCGGCAAGGCTAGGCTTGATCCTCTTGGAGAGGAGCTTAAAGAAGACATAGAAATCTTTGTCCCTTGGCCCATAAACGGCAGCCGGCCGGAGGATAAGGAGAGGAAGTTCAAGAGCATGTTCGATGGCCAGCTTCTCTCCCAACCGTTTGCTTCGACCATAAGGTGAGACCGGGTCACATTCATCAGATTCTTTCTTCCTCCTCCCGTCGCAACATGGTCCTGCTGCTGCCTGGGTTGAAAGATAGACAAATTTCTGGAGACGAGGGCTATGTTCGAGGCACGCATGGATAAGATTTTCTGTCCCGAGGGCATTCGTCTCGAAGTAAGTCTTTTCTTCCATCGCTTTTGTCACACCCGCCAGATGGAATACCTGATCAACGCCTTTCACAGCTTCCTTGAGGGAGTCCTTTTCGTTACAATCACCATAGACAAATTCGGCGGGAAGGTTCTTCAGCCACTTCAAATCGCTCGTTTTCCGAACGAGACATCGGACTCGAACTCCCCTTTGAGCGAGACTCTCCACTAAATGGCTCCCAATGAATCCGGTGCTTCCTGTGACCAAGGCCTTCAATGCTCTTCTCACCTGTTGAAGTGTTAAAATTTTATCTATTTTCAGGCAATTGTCAAGGAGAATTCTTGGAGATCTCTGAAGAAGTCCAGAAATCTCTGATCACGTGAATAGAGATAATCTATTCAATCATTTCTCGAAATCCGAGTCATCAAGAGAGCGTGTCATCACTTTTCGAAGCTCTCTTCTGAAGATCTCTGGGAAAGGCCCGTTGTGCCAACCTGGACCCTGACCCGGCTCAAGTCTAGGGTCTAAGGATTCTAAAATCAGGGTCTTACGGTTTCATGAGAATCCTTTTTCTTGGCATTCAAATTCGGTCCAATGACTCGGATGTCCGTGATACGATCGAGTAATGATCCACTCGGTCCGGATCTTCCTAAGCTCAAATCCGAAACCACCACCCTTCCAATCTTCTCCAGAGAAGGGCCGGACTTTCCAGCCTTCTGAATTCCCCAAAGATTGTGAATGGCATAATATCTGCCGTGATCCTTTCCCAGGTAGAGCATGATATGGTTGGGTAACCGGAGGAGGGTGGCCAAAGGCACCGCTCGATCCAAGGTTTTCTCCTTTTCTCTTAAGGTCTTTCCTTCAACCTGGCTGGGGTCCATTCCTAGTCTTGCCTGAAGTTTAGAATTTCGAGGCATGAGAACGCCAAAAGTGGAAAAGATGTCCATGATGAATCGAGAACAATCCCTCGCACCAAACATCTCACCCCAACCATAAGGCTGGTGAAGCATTTTGAAAGCCTGCCGGGCTAGATTTTCTTGAGTGTACGGAAGAAAACCGAGATGAACGTCATCATCCCTGCGAATATAACCTCTCCGAAATGTCAATTCTCCTTCGATCTCTCGGAAGGGAATCCTGATGACATGACAGAAATTAGCGTCTCCAGTTTGACCGGGTGGGTTGAGGAGCGGGAAAGAAGTCCCCATTTGTGTGGGGAAAGCGGTCTGTTGAAGGGACGCGTCCCGAAAGATGTTAACGAAATCCCCTGTGATCACCAACCGCTCTTTCACCTCCGCGTAATCGACTGCCTCATTCTTGTCCTTTGCTGTAGCCAGATCGGAAGCTCTCACCCATCCGCGGACAAAGGCGGTTTGCACATAAGCCCAGAGTCCGTCTCTGCTGAAGTGGTAGATCCCAACCAGAGACCCAGGAGAGACAGAAGAATGTTGAAACTGGTCACTGTCATCATGGGTAGGACTGCTCACACAGACTTCAAGAGTGGGGAAGAATCGGATATCGGTCCGTTTGACGATCAAACCCAAGAGCATTCGGTTTATCTCTTTCAATGATTCTTGGTTCAAATTGTTTTTCAATTTGGTCCAAAAGGATTCTTCAAGGGGAGTTCCATGTTTCCCATACCGATGCTCATCTTTTCTTCCAAACCCTTCCCAATCCTCCTTCAGAAGGGATAGAATCTCCTCCCGAGTCCATTCCTCCTTCAAGTCTTTCACGCTGCAAAGAAAAAGGTCTTGCCTTCTTAAACCTTCTTCATTCATCTCTTGAATTTCCTCAGGTGTTAATATGAGACGACCTGGGTTCGCAATCTTTCTAATCCAAAATGCCGGCTGCTCCATCTTCGGAGAGACATTAGGAAGTAGTTGTGAGGTGGCAAGGACAACAGGAGGACCTGTCAGAGTGGTCATTAAAGAGATGATGATGCTTGTGATAGTAACAGAGATTGATCGCTCTTGAAGGGCCATAGGAACTCTTTAGCTACAACTTCTCTTGGGGGGGCAATCCCGCAAAAGGCGGGACTCAAAGAAACTGCCCCGTACAGGTCTTAAAGTACACCCGCCTACCGATTCAATGCAGCAACAATGAAGATTAGCACAGAAGGTTCCTCCATGTCGATACTTTTCTATTGAGAGCTATTTGCAATGTCCTTCTTTTTTGGAAAAAGGGAGGCGGTAGGAAGCGAGACGGAACGTAAAAGTTCGGCCCAAAGAAGCATCCACGGGGTTCACAAATACAGTGGACGACAGTTGCCTCCATTTTTCAC
>JBEKDJ010000064.1:0-20386 GCA_050014415.1 Thermodesulfobacteriota bacterium
TACCATTTTGAGTCAATCTCACCCCTGCTTGGTTGGCGATCTGTCCGACATTAGAGGCGCCAGAGCAAGAGAAAATCAAAATCTCAGTTGGTTCACATAGACATCTTTCTTCCATTTTCTATTCCCTCCTCTTTATTTGATCCACCCCTTGATCTCTTCCACTTTTGGAACCTTTCCCGCCACCTTTACCACTCCGTCTATCGCAAGTGCTGGTGTGGATAACACCCCGTAGGACATGATCTTCTGAATGTCTTCGATCTTCGTGACTTCAATTTCTTTGCCACTTAGCTTGACCGCCTCAAGAGCATTTTGATAAAGCCTATTGCAATTTGCACAACCCATCCCTAATATTTCGATTTTCATTTCATATTCTCCTTTCGCCTTGATTTTTAAATCTTCCCCATAATTGGAATCATAAAATGGCATTGAAGAGGTAGCCCACGATGATAATAGCCACAGTCACAATGCCTGCAAAGATAGCGATGAGTTTCGGTTTTATGACCTTGCGAAGAATAATCATCTCCGGCGTAGATATCGCTACGATTGACATCATGAAGGCAAGCGCCGTACCCATGGGCAACCCTTTTTCCACCAATGCCTGAATAATTGGGATCGTTCCGGCAGCGTTGGAGTAAAGGGGAACGCCGATCAAGACCGCCACGATCACAGCAAAGGGATTGCCCGGCCCGGCGTACTTCAACACAAAATCCATGGGGACATAACCGTGAATCCCTGCCCCGAGTCCGATGCCGATAAGAACGAACAACCATACTCGCCCAATAATATCTTTGGTGTAGTCCCGAGCATACGCAAATCGTTCCATCCAGGTGGGGGCAGCCATTGCGCTTTCGCCCATCTTAATCCGGTATACATAGTCTTCCACAAGGTGTTCCAACTTTAGCTTTCCAATAAGGATACCGCTAAAAAAGGCAATTATTACTCCGGTAGAGACATAGATCAGGGCAATTTTCCATCCGAACAGGCCCCACAGCATGACCATAGCCACTTCATTCACGGTTGGCGAGGAAATCAGGAAAGAGAAAGTTACCCCTAACGGCAGCCCTGATTCTAAAAAGCCAATGAACATGGGCACTGCTGAACAGGAACAGAAGGGGGTGACAATGCCTAACAATGCAGCCAGGAAATTTCCCACATACTCCCGTCGACTACCAAGTAGTTTGCGGGAACGTTCAGGGGGGAAAAAACTCCGGAGGACTGCCACTCCAAATATAATAATGAATAGAAGGAAAAAAACCTTCATGGTATCGTAAAAGAAGAAGTCAAGAGCTTCTCCTAACATGGTCCCGGGTCTAATTCCCATCAATTGGTATACTAAATTATCAGCCAAATACTTAAGCATGAAACAATCCTCCTTGGTTTTAAATCAATTTGCTTGATTGCTACAGTTCCTTTCTCGTGGGTTTCAAAATTTTAATCATTACATCTATACATCTATACTTCCTTTCTCACGAGGTCAGATTTTCGAAAAAAGTATCTCTTGTTCTTTCATCTGATTTTTCAAGATACTGCCCACCCTGTCCAGGATATTGAAAACTCCCGGATCTTTCACCTTGACCATCACTTTCACCCCATCCTTCCGTGTTGTGACCAGATGACTTCTTTGCATTAAAGAGATATGGCGGGAAATATTGGATTGTTCGCCATTGATGGCCGGGATGATTTCACAGATACATCTTTCGCCATTTCTCAAACATTCCAGAATCTTCAGGCGGGTGGGCTGGGCCAGAGCCTTTAAAATTTCTGCCTTCAATTCGAGAACTCTTTCCTCCATAAATGCCTCCATGATTATATGATTAATTAATCATATAATCCAAAATTCAAGCATTGTCAAGAGGAGAAAATAGATTCTAAATTTCTCAAAGAATAAAATTAAGAGAGACGTTCAGGAGAGTATGATAAGGGACCTCTATTATTCATAGCTTTGGGGTGACGTCTCGGATGAGGCGTAGGTCCTGACATGTTAAATCTGAAGACTTTCTTCTAACATTTTAGAAGAATCCTTAGAACATCTACCCTTCACCCCTTGGCGTGAAGGGTAGATGAAAGAGGGGGATAAGGTCAGGGAAAGTTCAAGCCAGGCTAAAATTCAGTTACGTCCCCATTCCGATCTCTTTCAGCTTCGCCACAATGCTCTCCTTGTCCCAGGCCCCAAGATGTCTGAAAACTTCCTTCCCTTTTGGATCGAAAAAGACCAGAGTTGGAATGAGCTGGCTCTGGCCTTTTCGAAATACTCTGTCCTAACCTCTTTAAGAATAGGTCTCATCTGGCGACAAGGAACGCAGGTATTGGCTCCGAAATCGACCAGAACCGGCTTGCCGCTCGCAAGGGCTTTCTTGAAATCCTCGGCCGAATCCGATTCGAGGGGCTTCGCGGCAATCTTTCTCAGACGATCCTGGTTGACCTCGACCTTGGCCGAATCCCGGAGCCCCTTGACGAATTTCTCGAACTCCTGCCGCTGCCTCGCCTCTTGAAGGATCTGCTCGATCACCGGGGCCACCTGTGCAAGGGGTTTCCCATCCATGCGGTCTTTGTACATCGTGTAGAACGCCTTTATCTCCTCCTGGGTTATCGCCGGTGGTGCGGAGAACCTCTTTTTCATCAGCTCGGCAATGAGAAAATCCTCTTGCGACTTAGCATCCTTTCCTGCCTCCTTATAAGTCCTTACTGGGGCAGAAAGGCCTTGCTTTTTTGCCTCCTGTATCACGAGAGTCCGAAGAACCATTCCTTCCAGAAATTGAGCGGGCTCCTCCTTCAACATCTCCCTCATCGGGCTATCCACCTTGGACAATTCGTTGTTGAACTGCTCAAGGGAGATCTTTTCACCATTGACCGAGGCAAGGAACTGACGGCTAGGATGGCCGAGGTAAAGAAAGTAGAAAGCGGCAACTCCTGCCAGGATCACGATGGCTACAACTGCCAGGAGAATGACCTTCCGACTCTTCCTTCCTCCCTGAGCTGCAAGCGGCGGTATGACAGGCTCCGGACGATTCGCCCCCTCGATGGCCTCCGGAGGACTCCCTTCGCTGGCCAGCTTCGAGCCCTCTTCCTTGTTAACCTTTTCAGAAAGACTGCTTTCGTTTACCTGATCCTCATTTTCCATACTGATCTTCCTTTCTTATCCATTTAATCAGCCGGATCGGCTGCTGTCGATTTCTTTTTTCTCTTCTATTACAAGTATTAAAAACTCACGATCAATATGCCTGCCAGGAAGAAGAAGAATAGGGAGGTCAGAAGTTTAATCGTGGATGCCCTCTTTTGGAGAAAGAAGGCCAACTGTTCCGAGGTCACTCCCCAGTAGACGACCCCGAAGATAATCAGTAAAGGAGCGACAAACATAAGATTATAGAGAAGAAGATAAGAGATGGCACTTGCTCGTAGAGACGGAGTATTGATAACAAAAAGGATGGTAGGAAGATAGACCTGACCCGTGCAAGCAAATTCCAAAAGGGAGATGATGAAACCGGCTGCCATGGCAGCCAGGAAGTAACGGCTGGACTGGCTCTCTTTCCGGATAATCTGATGGACCCGTTTCTTCAGAAAACCCGGAAGTTGTAGCTTCATCTCCGAAGACCGCCCCCTCTTGAGCAGGATATAGTCATAAAAGCTGTAGATTCCCAGGGCAAGGGCGACAGCCATAGTGATAAGGTAGACGACCCGAGAGAATAAGGGTAGAAATGAAAGATGCTGGATGAACGAGAGGATTCCAAAGCCGATCAACAGATAGGTGACGAAGACTGTTGCCGAGAAACCCATGCCTACCCAAAAGATTTCTTTCCGCTTCCGTCCCACTAAGGTAAGATAGGAGATGAAGAAAATCAGCGCAGCAAAAGCACAGGGGTTGCTCCCGTTAATCAGACCCGCCAGGATGACGTTGAGGACCCCGAGTGATTTGAAACGATTTACGATAGACTCCTCTGCCTTCTTGATTTCGCCCTTTTCTGCCACCACAGGCGATTTTGTTTCAACCTTCTCATACTTCTGAATCAATGCCTCCACTTTGGATTCCGTAATCTCCTCGGGTGAGAGGCAGTCCTTGCCAACGAAGATGCTTGGCGCCGCCAGACGTTTCTCCGGTGGAAGATTGAGTCGGATCGACAGGGATTCGTTCAAACGCTTTCCATCAGGGGTATTGAGGTCGATTTCTCTCACACTAAGACGCGGGTACTTCTTTACCAAGTATTTGAGTAGGGAGTTTGCCCGTTCACATTTTGTGCATCCCTTCTGATAGAAGTAGGCAAGATCGACTGAAAAGGTCTTTTCAGAGGGTTTGGTCAGGGACAGGCTTCCGATGGGGGGGAGGGAAGCGCCGCCCTTAGCCTGATACTCCACAAGGAGGGGATTCAACCTCTCCATAATCTCCATCTCTCCAGAGAGAAGGTGATCTCCAACGAATAAGACGGGAAGTTCGTTTTCCCTTCGGTTAAATCGTTTCTCCAGCTGGGCAAGGGCCTCATAATAGGAGGGATTCGATACATCAAAGGTCTTGATCTCAAGAGAAGGAAAGGTCGCCTTGAGTGTGGGAAGATAACTCTGAAGGATGATCTGACAGGGCTCGCAATTCTCCGTATAGAAGAAATAGAGATCCATCTTTCCTGTTTCCTTAGGGGACATCGGCTGAGCAGATAGCGGCCGGAGCAGGATGGGAAGTGCTCCTATGAAAAGGAGGGCCCAGACTCCCAAGATGTATGGAAAGGAAGCGACCTTGCTCCGTCTTAATTTCTTAGAGTATCTTTCTAACATTTGTTCAGCTTGTACGAAGCCTCAGTAAAAACGTCTCACTTCTTAAGCAATCAGATCGGGCCTTGGGATTTCGAACTCGCACGGAACACCGGTCTGACAAAGACCGCATGACGGGGAAGGGTTTTGTAACCCATATTCTGAGCGCTTCGCTCTGAGAGGTTCCGAATCGATATAGTCGTGACATCGATCCTTGTCATGCCCTTTCTCGGTAATCGCACCAGCAGGACATCTCGAGATGCATTTTCCACACTTTTCATTCCGAAACGGAGGACAGTTTTCTCTGTAGTGGCGATATCTTTTCTCACTTGGCGTCAGCTTCAGGAGGGTAATAACGCTGCCGATTCGTATGGCCATCCCCTTGGGGGTGATGAAGCCGTCGTTTAGACTGAAGGTTCCCAGGCCGCAGGCATAGGCAATGTGACGCTCTGACCAGGAAGAAGTCCAGCCGACATTTTCATCACGAAAATACTGGGAGGAAGGCAGAAGACTGGGAGCCATGGCCAAATATCCTAAATCCTCCAAAAAACCTATGACGTGTTTTCGCAGTGCATGATTGCAGGCCTCCCCGAATTCTTTGGTATAGACCCAGAGTTTAGAAGGAAATTGTCCTTCCTTACGGTTACTTTTGCGGGTGTCTTCAGCAATGGGGAGGACCCATGAGATGACGCTGATCTGTTCAATCTCGGATAACTGGAGCCCTTTCCCTTTCTCCCTCAGGGCTGCTGAAATGACCTCTCTCGGAGTGAGATGAAAAGAGCCGATGATGGTCTTATATTCGAAAAAGAGAGGATCCATTCCCGAGGCAAACCCTACCAGAGGTTCCTCGAAGTATGTGCCCAGATCCAATTGTGTTCTGCGGCTTTGGTCATTCTCCAGAACAAAGTTCTTGATGAGTTGTTCCAGGACCTTATTCGGATTCTTGAGGAAGATGACGTTATCCTCTCTCATGATAGAATTGCCTCTCTAATCCTTCTCCATCTCCGTTGCATCAAAACCACCCTTTTCACGAATCCCCGTCCGCTTGCAACGGTACTCTTCAATCGCCAATCTCAAGGCATCGATGGCCAAAGTGAAGCAGGGGATCTTCTCTTTCGGCAACTGGGAAAGGACCTCCTTTGAGGTCTCCTCTGAGATTTCCAGAGCATCATTAAGGGTGGCCCCTTTGATCCGTTCTGTCAGAATGGAACTCGTGGCAATAGCTGCGCCACAACCAAAGGTTTTGAATTTCGCCTCAGTGATCTTGTTTCCATTCACCTTGATGAATATTTGCATAATGTCGCCACATGAGGCATTTCCCACTGTGCCCACTCCATCTGGATTAGAGATTTCACCTACATTCCTTGGATTTTGGAAGTGTTCCATTAATAACCTTGGATACTTCGCCATCTTTCGTTCCTACTGAGATCAGAGCCTTGCCTGTTTAAGTCTCAGGATTCATCTCTAACATTCTAGATTCGGTTGGAGTCTACCCCGCACTCCGTAAAGTTGTGTTCTTCAGAAAAGGGACATAGGGGTGTATCAAAGATATCTTACCTCAAAGAAAGCACTCCATGTCTTAGCATGGCGTGTGGAGTTTAAATCAGATTTTAACCTAAGCCTCAACCTGAACCTTGTGCAACTAGTCTTTTTCCTCCTGATTCTCCAATCGCTTCACCCTTTCCTCCAATTTGTTGTGGAGCTGGAGGAGCATCTTCATGATATCAGACAACGGGTCCGGAATGTTTCCATGCTCGAAATCAAGCTCCTCCTTTTCTGGTGTGATGGACTCCACAATGCGCCCCGGGACACCCACGACCGTTGCGCCGCTCGGAACGGGTTTGACCACCACGGAACCCGAGCCAATTCTCGCTCCATCTCCGACGGTGATGGCTCCCAAAACGGTGGAATTGGAGCCTACGATGACACGGTTTCCCAAGGTGGGATGGCGTTTCTTTCTTTCAAGGGTGGTGCCGCCCAAAACGACACCTTTATAAATCAAGCAGTCATCGCCGACTTCACTCGTCTCTCCCATCACCACACCCATTCCGTGATCGATAAAGAGTCGCCTGCCAATCTTTGCCCCGGGATGGATTTCAATTCCTGTGAACCACCGATTAAAATGGGAGAGCAAGCGGGCAATTGTATACCATTTGCATAAATAGAGGGAATGGGCAATACGGTGGAGCCAAATAGCATGAAGACCCGGATAGCAGAGGAGAATTTCCACATAATTTTTGGCAGCAGGATCCCTCTCTTTAATCGTCCGAATATCTTCCTTCAAACGCTCCCACATTGATACATCCCACTTCTGATGACCGCCACCAATTTTTTAAAAATAACATATTCTTTTCATAAATTCTAACCCAAAGATATTTACTTTTTTTCCAATTCGAAGAATCCATCCCGCGAAGCGTGGGACAGGAGTCAGCATGGTGAACACTGGGGAGAAACTAGGCAATGGGGAAAAACGGCAGAGTATTTTTGAATCATAAAATTTTCTTGACAACTAAACAAATGTATAGTATATACTGGCTTATCAAATTGTGAATTCAGGAATTGCGACATTCTGGATTCAAGTTATCAGAAGATCAGAGCATCACGTTTTTCTGATATTCCAGTATCCTGATGTCCTGATCCCCAAAATCCCTTAATCTCTAAATTTACAATCTGGGATTGAAGAGATGGTTATGGAACTGACACCCCGGCAGAGAGAGATATTCAACTTCATCAGAATATTTATCAAAGAGAGAGGTTATCCCCCTTCTGTAAGGGAAATCGGTGAACGTTTTAATATCTATCCCCGGGCAGCCTTTGACCACCTTAAGGCATTGGAGAGAAAAGGTTATTTGAGGCGAAGGGGTTCGATGTCCAGAGGCATTGAGGTCCTTGTCTTTCTGGAAGATAGATCGTATAGGGAACATCAAAGGGAAGGAGGAAGGCCATGGGTTCGGGAGATTCCCATCCTGGGTAGAGTGGCCGCAGGGAAACCCACCTTAGCAGTAGAGCATGTGGAGGGGACGATCCCACTTCCTACGGAATGGGTGAAAGGGAAAGAGGTCTTCCTTCTGAAAGTGAAGGGTGACAGTATGTCCCCCTATATCCTGCCTGATGACTATGTCGTGGTTCGGGCCCAACCCTCGGCAGAAAATGGGGATGTGGTCGTGACCCTGATGGGAGAAGAGGCAACCGTGAAGCGTTTTTTCAAAAAAGGAAAGAAAATTGAATTGAAGCCAGACAACGAGCGCTGGGAGACGATTCAGATTGAAGAGCGTTCAGGAGAAGCTCAAATTCTTGGAAAAGTCATTGGGGTGTTTAGGAAATTTTAACCTAAGGTTATCAGATCATCAGGAAATCAGGAAGCAGGATACAGGAGATCAGGGAATCAGGACAAGAGAGGAAGAATTTTTACCCTGATATTCTGATACCCTGATAACCACAACCTGGTATCCTGATAACCTGATGACCTGATTCAGGGTAAAGAATGGATTTGCCATTGATCACGTCGCTCGATGAAGTCCTGTTACAAGTTCAAGCTGGCTTCCCGAGAAAAGTCCTTTTTTGGGGAGAGAGGGCAGGAGAGATTTCTTCCTATGTCACAGGATGGATGGCAGGCAAAGGAATCGATGTCATTGTACTGGATGGAGCCAATCGTTTCGATCCTTATATGGTCTCATCCTTTGCAAAAAAGGCATCCATGTCTCCGATGAGCCTTCTCAAGAGAATTCGAATTGCAAGGGCCTTTACATGCTATCAAATGGCCGCACTGATCGAAGAGAGATTGGTCTCGTTGCTTAAGCAAAAAAGAGAGCTCACTCAACAGCAAAAGCCATGGGTGATCCTTTTGGGACTGATTACTCCCTTTTTGGACGAAGATGTTTCTGAAGGAGAGGTTCGGCCCCTCTTCGAAAGATCTTTAAGAAAGGCCGAGGGGATAGCTGCAGAAGGAATTCCTTTCTTTCTATTCCAACCTTCTGCCGTCTCTGAAAATTCCCCCTTTCCCCCCTTTGCTAAGGGGGGGAGATTAGGAAATTCAAAGCGAGCCTATCTCACGAGAAGACTCTTCCAGTTTTCTAATGAGGTCTGGAAAATATCTCTGGAAGATCGAGAGTTAAAAGTCATTCTGGAAAAGAGAGTAACGCTCACGAATAGTTTGCTGGCTGGGGATTTGGGGATTAATAAATTGGAAGCTCAAAGCTGAGGGCTGAAAACTATAAAAATAATGCGATGTGCTATACCCTGGGCGATTTTGAGAGGGTTTATGTATGGGACGAACCGTTCTTCCTTTCAGCAGGGTTTTGGAACAGGAAGTTCAAGAATGGAGAAAGTTTCGGAGGGGACTGAGGAGAGAAGATCAGCAGTTCTTCGACCGGCTCTTTGAAGAGGCGAGGCTCCATGTGCAAGCTGGAGTTTATGCTTCAAACCCCTGGCCTTTTGAAACGATCTTGCTCTCCATCCTCATAGAACATGAGAAGGCCTTGGTCGAATTGAGAGCGAAGCTAAAGGCCATAGAAGAAAAAATAGCTGGGTAAACCGGTGGAGATCCGAGGCTGGCTTTTTGATCTTTATCCTCTGGAATCATCCATGATTCTGTGGGTCAGGGGTGAAGATGGTTCGCTCCATCGATTGGAAGACCCCTTTCGGCCTCGATTCTACGCACAGGGAAAGAGGAAAGATCTTCTCACCCTGTTTCACTCTCTTCAGAAAGGTCGATGGGCTACAGGGCACGAGTGGATGACTAAGAGGGAGTTCTGGAGCGGAGATGAAGTCGAAGTGTTGGAGGTCGAAGTAGTGGATTCGGAGCATTATGCCCAGCTTCCCAAAATTCTCCCTCGGTGGGAAGAGAGCATGACCTTCTACAATTGCGACATCCCTTTACCCCAAGTCTACCTTTATGAAAAAGGACTCTTTCCGACAGGCCGATGTATCGTTGAGATAGATGGAGGGCGAATCTTCGAGATTCACCCTGATCTATCCGAATCCGTATGGATGGATGATGGAGATCTTCCTGACCTTCGAATGATGGAAATGTATATCGATGGCAATATAGCTGGCCTGCCAAGGCACACCCTGAACCGTGCTGGCTCAGGGGATGGGTGGCAGTCTCTCATATTGGAGTGTGAAGGGTATCGGGTGGAGATGGAGAGGATGGATCTTGGAGAGATTGAGAGGTTCCTTAAACACTTCGATCCTGATGTCATTCTGAGCGATGATGGGGATGCCTCTCTCTTACCTCTTCTCTTTTCCTTGGAGAGGAGGTGGAAAACATCTATTTCCTGGGATCGGGAACCTTATCCTGTGAAGAGACAGGTTCATCCAAAAGGCTTTTCTTACTTCTCCTATGGCCGGACCTATTATCGGGCTCCTGCCCATCTCTTTCTTGGGAGATGGCACATCGACCGTAGAAACTCCTTCATCTATGGAGAATCGGGAATGGAAGGAGTGATTGAGCTGGCACGACTGGCTAAAGTTCCAGTGCAACGGATGGCCCGCACCTCTCCTGGGACAGCCATCACTTCGATGCAGCTCGACCGGGCCTTTCAGGAGGGGATCCTCATCCCCTGGAGAAAAGGGGAACCAGAACGATTCAAAACAGCGTGGGATCTGCTCGTTGCAGACAAGGGAGGTCTTGTTTTCCAACCTAAATTGGGGATCTTCAAGGATGTGGCAGAGATCGACTTTGCCTCGATGTATCCCACCATGATGGCGATCCATAATATCTCTCCGGAAACCGTGCTCTGCGAATGTTGTGAAAACCATAGAGTTCCAGAGGCTGGTTATACGATCTGTGAAAAAAGGGAAGGAATTGTTCCGAAGACGCTCAGGCCCATCCTCGCAAGAAGGGCTTGGCTCAAAAAGATGGCAAAAGGCGAGAGGCAAGAGGCAAACGGTGGAAGGCAGCCTTCCTGCCCAGAGCCCGCTACGGCGGGTGTAGGCAGGAAAGAAGAAGACGGAGATCCCCTCCCCCTCTCCCCCAAGGGGAGAGGGAGGAGTGAGGGGGTGGACGGCGAAGGAGAAGGGAGAAATATAGAAAAGAAAAAAGAAATCTACAACCGCAAGCAGACGGCGCTCAAGTGGATGCTTGTGACGTGCTTTGGATATTTAGGTTATCGAAATGCTCGTTTTGGAAGAATCGAAGCTCATGAAGCGGTTACTGCCTTTGGGAGAGAAAGCCTCCTTCAAGCCAAGGAGATCTGCGAAGAAGAGGGGTTCGAGCTTCTCCATGCCATCACCGATTCCCTTTGGATTCGTAAGAAGGAATTGAGGGAAGAAGAGGTTCTTAGGCTCTGCAAGAAGATCAGTGAAGCCACCGGGATCACGATGAGCCTAGAAGGGATTTATCGATGGATGGCCTTTCTTCCTTCGAAGGGAAATCCGGAGAGTCCGGTAGCCAACCGCTATTTCGGCCTCTTCAAGAGCGGAAAGATCAAAGCAAGGGGATTGGCCTTCAGACGAAGCGATATGCCTCCTCTGATTCAAGAGGCTCAGCTTCGAATGCTTGAGGTTCTGGCAGAGGCAAAGGATACGGATGATTATCGGGCAAAGATTCCACAAATTCTAGACCTTCTCCTCGAGTATAGTCTGATGTTAAAAGACGGACAGGCAAAGAAGGAGGATCTCGCCATCGGGAAAAGAATCTCTCAGGAGCCCAATGCCTATAAGGTGGATAGCCTTACCGCTCTTGCCGCCCAAGAGCTTGAGGATGTTGGAATTTCGATCCATCCTGGGGAGAAAGTCAGGTATGTGATCAAGGATGCTCTGTCGAGGAACAAAGCTGAGAGGGTGAGACCTTTCCCTTTGGTAGGTCCGGACGACACCTACGATGTCAAAAAATACCTGGAGATGCTCGCGAAAGCGACTGAAGAGATATTGATCCACTGGGGCTATGATGCAAAACGACTCAGAGAGGAATTAGAAGCGTTCGAGGTGTCGAGGGCTCAAAGGCTCGAGCGAAAAGATCTCGCCCTCTTTACTAAAGAGGGCAAAGGAGGAGGATGGTGTGGTTATGGCAAGGAGCATAAGCATTGACATATTCCTTGATTATGATATTGTGTACCTCAAAAGAGGGGCTTCAGATTCTTCCCATCTTTGCTTCTTTCATCCCTGATTATTTATTTCCTTCTCCCCTGGTAGGAGAGGAGATAGGGTTAAGACTACTATACCAGGAGTATCTCGTCACTTCGTCTATCCTCCAATTTTCTCGGATAAACGAACCCATTCGGACAAGTTCGGATGCGGACGAGTTGGAAAGAACGAAGCTGCTCTGCTGAGACCCCCTAGCTACCGGGTCACGGCCCCGTTCTACCCGATTGTATCCGGAATTCCGCTTCGTTTCACTCCGAATACAATCTCAATCGTTATGTGCGATGCTTGGATTTTGAGAAACGGAAAGGAACCTTCTAGAAAATGAATACTCTAACAGTCATACTGATTCTGCTCCTTGGGATTCTGATAGGATCGGCAGCAGTTTGGTTTCTGCAGCGTACAAAGGTTCAAGCTTCCTACGATCGAGGAAAACTCGAGGGCGAATCCGGGAGGCTTGTGCTGAATGAGCGTCTCTTAAATCTCGACAGACAGATTCAAGAAGCAAAATCTTCAATCGCCAACTTGACTGCGGAAAACACAAGGCTGAATCAGGACGTCACCTCCTTGACTTCTAATTGTGCGACTCTCACCGAGAAAAATTCCCATATCCCCGAGCTTGAGCGGACATTGAAAGACAAAAACATTCTAGCCGATCAACTCAATGCCGAAATGACCCAGCTAAAGGAAGCTCTTTCTGAGTGCCAAACGAGACTTGAAGAGGAGCGCAAATCCGCTCAGGAGAAACTTAAACTGCTTGACGAAGCACAACAGAAACTATCCGATGCCTTCAAAGCTTTGTCTGCTGACGCATTGAAAAGTAACAACCAATCATTTCTTGAACTGGCGAAAACCCACCTTGAGACTTATCAACAGAGTGCTAAGGCAGACTTGCAGGCTCGACAGACTGCCATAACAACTCTCGTAGATCCTTTGAGACAATCACTAGAGAAATTTGATACAACGATTCAAGAAATCGAAAAATCTCGAAACACCGCCTATGGTAGTCTGACAGAACAACTCCAATTACTCTCGAAATCTCAACTCCAACTTCAGACGGAGACGGCGAACCTGGTCAAGGCTCTCCGGACTCCCAACGTGCGTGGTCGCTGGGGAGAAATCCAACTCAGACGTGTTGCAGAGATTGCTGGTATGTTGGAGTATTGCGACTTCATAACCCAGGAAAGAGCCGCGACAGAGGACGGTACTTTACGACCCGACATGGTCGTAAAACTCCCCAATTCTCGCAACATTGTTGTTGACTCAAAGGTGCCTCTTCAGGCCTACTTGGATGCACTCGAAGCTCGGGACGAGGCTGCAAGGCTTTCCAAGCTCAGAGATCACGCAAGACAAGTCTCTGATCACCTATCAAAACTCAGTAAGAAATCCTATTGGGACCAGTTTAGACCCGCACCGGAGTTTGTCGTCCTCTTCTTGCCTGGCGAGAGCTTTTTCAGTGCTGCACTAGAACAGGATCCAAGTTTGATAGAGGCCGGAGTCAACCAGAAAGTAATCTTGGCTACCCCAACCACGCTCATCGCTCTGTTGAAAGCAGTCGCATACGGCTGGCGTCAAGAACAGATTGCTCAAAATGCTCAACAGATTAGCAACCTCGGAAAGGAATTGTACGACAGAATCCGAAATCTTGCTGAGCATTTTGATGACATTCGCCAAGGCTTGGACAAAGCTGTCGCTTCATATAACAAGGCTGTTGGTTCACTTGAGAGCCGGGTCTTGGTTTCTGCACGGAGGTTCAAAGAGCTTGGGGCATCGACCGCCGCCGACATCGAACCCTTAGGGACAATCGAAACCTCGACACGAGTTTTGCAGATACCGGCAGGAGATACAGGGGAAACCGGTTGACGCAAGGGCTGCATATAACGGCGGTAGCAACAGCGTTCGCTCACTTGGTAAAGGAATCGAAAGATTGCGTTCACGCAGCGCCGCACCTATTTAACAAAAAACGTGGCGAGCGGCGTCTGTCAATAAAGGACAGAGACGTAACCCAGGTCTGTGATGATTTCTTTTATAAAAACCAAAAATGTGCATCACGGATTCAGAAGAATCATGCAAGTAGTCCCCGCCCGTTTTCACACAGGCTAACGGTTTTTCTTGCTTTTCAGTCTAAATAGATACATAATGAATCAGCAATAAGTTGAAAAGAGCCTTTTTAGGCCGTGATAGATTTTAGCCCGTAAAGAACTCTAAACAACTTCTTTGCGGGCTTTTTTTCAGTTTTCTATTTTGGCCCCGTCTTGAGATGGAGACTGAGCAGAGGGAGATCGAAGAGGAGTTAGCTTAAACAATAAACGAACAGCAGGAAAGAGGTTAAGATGGTACAGAGGAGAAGTTACGGGAAACACCGGGGCCCAAGACCCGGGCGCTCAACTCGTCCAAAATCGTACAAGATTGCCTGTGCAGATTGTGGAAAAGAAGTCCTTGTCCAGGTTCCTCCACCAAATGGCAAGAGACTACTGTGTATGGAGTGTTTCAAAAAATAGATATTCTCAGTTGGTTGCCTCCATATCATCATGCACCTAATGGCACCTCTTCATCTTTGAACATGTCCTGACCCTATTCTTGTGCTTCTCTTCCATTGAGGGCTTGCAGAACTCAGAATTCGCAGTAACCGAAGGGAGATCAACCATGAAAAAGGACAGACTGGAATGGATTGTATCAGGATTAAACCAGTATAAATTAACTGAGAGGGAAGAGCAATTTGTTAGATCAGCAGAGCAGGATTTCAATCAAAAAAATACGCTGACAGAACAGCAGGAAGCAAGACTAGAAAATCTCTATAAGGATAAGTCAAGATTCATACCCAATAAGACCTATTTCTCTCCTAAGGAAAGCAGTAGTAGTGCAAAAAAGACCAAGGTCCGGAGTTCTCGTGTAAAAGCCATCTTTTGATGTCCTATTGCTGCAGCCTGGGACTTTGGGGCAGGCAATATCCAAACTTAAGATCAGTCTTTTGTATTTTGTCGTTCTGAATTGGAAAAAGTGAACAAGACGCTGAAATACTCTTGGAACATCTGAATGATTCAATGAAAGGTTTTCGCTCTTCCTCCGCCAACTTGCTCACCGAACAAGTTCTTTGGCAGGCGAGAGCGGCTATGCGCAGGCAGGTCTAAGACTCTTCCGGCATCTCCAAGCTATGTTCTTTTAATTCTCTTTCTTCAATCAGCTAAGTGAACCGTAACATCCCCGCTGAGTAAGTGAGATCAACTCGCCCGCAACGACTCGATGATATTCATCCGCGATGCCCTGAACGCTGGCAGCACACCTCCGACAAAGCCCATGACCAAGGAAAAACCGAGGCCCTTCCAAACAATGTCAAAGGTGAGGGCAAAGCTAAAGGCGAGTTCGGAGAAGGTCTGAAAATTCATCGTGGAAATCGTGAGAAGCTGTAAAAAAGAGGCAAAAAAGAGACCCAGACAACCACCGATCAGCCCCAGAAACAAGGCTTCGACGATAAAAGTCCCCATGATGCTGATTCTATTAAAACCAAGGGCACGCATCGTTCCGATTTCGCTGGTGCGGGTCGCCACTGCTGAATACATAGTAATCATGGCGCCAATGATAGCGCCGAGAGAGAATATAATGGTCAACGCCGTACCGAGAATACGAAGGAATCTGGCCATCCTTTCAGATTGTTCCGCGTAGAAGCGGTTCTCACGCTTTGCATCCAGGGTCAGACGGGGATCACTTTCGGTCCTTTTCTTCACTTCCTCAAATTCGGAAGGATTGTAAAGCTTGAAGATGACGGATGAGTAGACGGGCCTGTGAAAGGCCTGCATGAGTTGATCCGCATCCCCCCAGATCTCTGAACTGAACCCTGTGTTGCCCGCGTCGAAGATCCCTACGACTCTCCAGTCCCGCATTCCGAACCGGAGGTTTTCGTCAATGCCGCCCCCTTTAAATCGCTCTGCAATGCTTCTGCCTGCGATGATCTCCGATAATCCAGGCCTTGGTATGCGTCCTTCTATCAGTTTTACCTGAGGGCGCAATGTCAGTGAGCTTGCACTGATTCCTCTAATGACCACATTGGATGATACATTTGTCCCCCGTTTGGGAAGAGTAATGAGGACAAGCATCTCTTTTGCAAGGAGCGGCTGACCGTCTGCGCCTTTCGCTACTTCCGGTTGAGTTTCAATAATAGACGCCTGGTATCGAGTCACCCAACTCATGACTTCGGAATTGGACCCTTTTCGAACGACTACGATGTTGTCATACGAACCTGTCTCAACCAGTGTCTTTCGAAGCCCTTCGGCCAGCATGAGAATGGCAGCAAAGACGAATACAACAAGGGCCATACCCGATGCGGTGAGCACAGTGGTCAATCGCCGTGTCCAGAGGTTACGGAAACTGTATGAAATGGGAATTCCCACCTAACCGATCCTCCTCAGCCCATCAGCAATGCGGATCTTTGCCGCACGCCAGGTTGGAATAATGGCTGCGCAAAGACCCACCAGAATCGAGGCCCCAATGTCCATGTAAATGGTTTCCATCTCCACCTTAAACGTTGGAAAGTAACTACCCACAGCCTTGCCGAAAACTTGTGCTGTAGGAGGGGTAAGGCCTATTCCTATGAGACATCCAATCATGGTAATGAGCAGAGATTCACCAATGATCATGCCTGCAATACGCCAACCTCTATAACCCAGGGTCTTAAAGATAGCATATTCTCCAATCCGTTCTCGAGCCGTCATGGCCATGGTGTTCGCAGTCACCGCGATAATGATGATGATCACCACGAAGGAGACCAGTTGTATGGCCACAATGATGGCACCGGCCATGGAGAGAAAGGAGAGAAAGAAGGCCCTTTCCGTTTCGGTGAGGGTCTCGGCCAATGAATTCTTAAAGATCTTGTCGATAGCCTGAGCCACTTCGGCCGCGCGGTTCGGATCTGTCACTTCGACTACGTAATGGCCCACCAGATTGGCCCTGCCAGGGAACGTCTTTTTCAATGTTTCATTCAGGTAGTCCCAGTGAAAAACGAAAACCGCTTCGTCCGTACTCTCGTCTCTTCCGTGGTAGATGCCACGGAGTATAAACTCCCAATTGCCAGGGAAAGCGGTCCCTTTCAATATAATCATGTCCCCGATGTGCCAATGGTATTTCTCCGCAAGTTTCCGCCCTGCGAAACATGCCTTTCGATCGCGGATGAAAGCCTCTTTCTGATCCGGAGGAAGAATGAATTCCGGGTACACTTCTATTCCGCTCTTTGCGTCGTAGGCGTAATTGGCAAAGAAATTCTTCTCGTCTTTGTAGATACCTCCAAAAAACTGTCCCCAAGATACATTTTTCACACCATCGACCTGGCGAATCTTATCTTTGTAAGAAAGAGGGAGAGGAAAGATAAGGGATACAGCATTCCGCGTCACAAGGCGGTTTACCGAAGAGGCCTCGGCTCCCGCATACCAAGCGGTGATGAAGGTCCGGAGCAGTCCAAAGGACAGGATGGCGATGGTGATGCTGAGAATGGTCAGAGCGGTGCGGAGCTTGTGGCGAAAGGCATTTCTAAGGAGCAGCTTGAGGATGTACATTGTTCAAGACACCTTTATCCAGATACCGGATGGACCGCGCCTTCTTTGCTGCCCGGGGGTCATGGGTTACCATAATAATGGTCTTATGCGATTCACGATTGAGCCGATCCATCAGATCGAGGATCTCTTCGGCAGCCACCCGGTCGAGATCCCCGGTCGGCTCATCTGCAACCAGTATGGTTGGGTCAGTAACAATGGCACGGGCAATGGCAACCCGCTGCTGCTCTCCGCCTGAAAGTTGAGCAGGATAGTGGTCCATTCGACTCGTAAGGTTGACAACCTGAAGTGCCAGCTCCACATGTTCGCGTCTTTCTCTGCGAGATAGACCCGTGAGTAAAAGGGGAAGCTCAACATTTTCAAAGGCTGTCAGCACAGGAATGAGATTATAGAACTGGAAGATGAAACCGACATTGACCGATCGCCACGCGGCCAGTTGGGTTTCAGTGAGTCCTGTGATATCCATGCCGCCCACCCTGATAAGACCACTATCCACCTGGTCAAGAGCAGCAATCATGTTCAGGAGAGTCGTCTTTCCTGAACCCGATGGTCCCATCAATGCCAGAAACTCTCCTTCCGCAATATTAAGTGTAATATCCACCAAAACAGGGATCGCACGAATACCCCTACGGTAGGACTTGTTCACGTGTTCTATCTCGACCATGGGTGTTTTGCTTTCCATTTACTTTTGTTCAATCTTTATCTTTGACCCATTTTTCAATCGGTCCGAAGGATTCAACACAATCTGATCTCCCACCTTCACCCCTTCGATCACTTCGATCATGTCACCTATCGGGTTCCCAAGGCTTACAGGGGTTTCAACCACCTTCTCCCCTTTGACGAGAAAGACGACCTTCCTGTCTTTTCGATCAACCAGGGCTGCCTGATTGAGAGCGATTCGTGGTTTCTTTTCCTCTCCTGTCGCCGGGCGGGAGAGAAAAGCAACCTTCGCGCTCATCTCCGGCAATATGTGGCTGTCTTTATCGAGGAAACGGACCTTGACCATAATGGTCGCCTTGCTCCGGTCCGCAGTCGGCACGATCATGTGAATTTCACCACGGAAGCGTAGTCCTGGTAGAGCATCCATCTGAATCTCGCATGGCTGGCCAAGCCTGATCTGGCTCAGATTCGACTCAGAGACATCTGCCTCCACCTCGAGAGAGCTCATATCGGCAATGGTGACCACAGAGGCCTTTGCATTGGCTGCTGCGCCGAGGGGGGTGACGATATCACCCACGTCAGCATCCTTGGTTAAGACGACCGCATCAAAGGGAGCGCGGATCAGTGTGTATTCTAGCAAGACCTCAGCACCTGCCAGCGCTGCGGTACTTGCCTTTAATGCAGCCTCTGCTGTAGCAACCGCAGCGCCTGCTTTCTCATAACGAGCGACGGCATCATCATAAGCTTGTCGGGCAATGACCCCCCGGGAGAGGAGTTCTTTGTTACGGTTGAAAGAGAGTGTTGCATCCCGAAGCTCGGCTTGAGCTTGTTCAAGGCTGAAACGGGTAACATTGACATTGGCTGCTGCTTGATCCTTGGATGCACTGACATCCAGATTCTCAAGGCGGGCAACCACCTGGTCCTTTTTTACACGGCTCCCCTCTTCAACGCCCAGCCAGATGAGGCGTCCAGTTACCTTGGATGCCAAGGCTGATTTGCGCTGGGGGACGACATAGCCACTCGCATTCAGTATGGTAAAGGCCTGGGAAGGGTAGATCTGTGTGACTGTAGCCGCCTGAACTTGTGCAGAGGGCGTGAGGGTCCCCTTGGCAGAGAGCCATCCAAGAATGAGGATGAAGATTCCAATCAAGGCCCAGTAGATGAACTTCCTCCGTTTTCTTGGACGAAAAACCACCTTCGACTTATTTATCTTCAGTTTTGAAAGGGCCTCATCTGCCATGAACTCTCCTCTCGATGATTGCAACCCCTCTATATTAGAGAATGTTTTCTTGCAAGGGACACGATCTTTTCGAGTCGAAGTAGAATAACACAATTCTTCTAGTAGGACAACGGAAAGGAGACATGCCAACAGATTCGACGAAATAGGAAGTACTGTGCTATACTTAAACAATGGCTCCTGATATGGATGTAATCATTATTGGCGCAGGCATGGCAGGCCTGACATCCGGTTGCCTTCTCGCGCAAAAAGGGCTCAAGGTCCTGATGATCGAGAAGAATAAGAGGGTGGGTGGCTGCTGCGCCTCATTTCAAAAGGATGGGTTTTCATTCGATTTCTCTGTCCAATCGCTGGGTGAATGTCGAAGGGGCGGTAGGGTGTGGAACCTCTTAAAGAAGCTGGATCTCTTAGATCACGTCCATTTCATATCCCTTGAACCTGCAAGGGAGTACCACTTTCCGGATCGGAAGGTATCCCAATCCTCAAATCTCGAAACCCACATCGCAACCCTTTGCTCTCTCTTTCCGGAAGAAAGGAGGGGGATTGAACAGGTCTGTACTGTTCTGAGAAAGATTTTTGAAGAATTTTCACGAATTCCTTCCTCCCTCAACTGGTTCGACCCCTTCTCCTTTTCTTCACAATACCCTCTCCTCTCACAATACGGAGATAAGACTTTTGGAGACCTCATCGACGGCTTGATCTCTCATCCTTTTCTGAAGACCATCCTGTCGGTTCGAAGTTCTTACGCACTCCTTCCGCCGGAGGAGATCTCTGTGGTTGGGATGGCTGGCATCGAGATGTCCTATTTCAATTATGGGGTTTCTTGTGTCATGGGAAGAGTAGAGGAGCTTCCGTTGAGGATGGGGGAGACTCTCCAAAAGATGGGGGGTCAAATCTTGACGGGGCATAAAGTTCAAGAAATCCTGATGGAAGGAAATAAAGCGATTGGCGTGAAGCTGAAAGACGGTCAGGAGATGACAGGCAAGATGGTCATCTCAAATGTCGATGCCTGCACTACTTTCTCAGAGTTCTTGAGAGGTGATTTGATTCCGGTTGGCTTCCGATCAAAATTAAGAAGGATGAGGCCTTCCATTTCATATTTCATCCTCTATTTGGGAATCGAAGG
>JBEKDJ010000065.1:0-19669 GCA_050014415.1 Thermodesulfobacteriota bacterium
GCCTCTGATGAGAGGGTGTTAGGGGACGGTGAATTCATCCAAAGGCTATTGTCTGAAGCAGAGGAGAAAGAAAAGCAAACCTTGAGATTGTCTCGGAAGGTGCTCGATCTAGTGAGCTTGACAAAGAGAATCGTTAAGGGGGAAGGGATAGAGGAAATGAAGTTGCGGTCGGGCAAGCGGAAGCGAGAGGTCGTGAGGGCGAGGAAGTTGTTTTGTCAGTTGGCGGTAGGGAAGATGAACTATCCTGGCGCCGAAGTTGCTCGCTACCTTGGGGTGACGACCTCTTCAGTAAATCGGTTGGCCGTTTCGGATGAGGTAGCGGATTTGAAGAAGTATTCTAGAATGCTTTAGAACCAACGTCCCGTTTCTTGCAGTTAAGGATTAACCTTCGGTCAACCGAATGAGGTACAAAGAGATTGGAACGTGGAGTATCACGGTACAGTGACGTATGAGTGGGCTTAGGGGAATCATTTTTGGCAACCATTATACAGTTTAACAAGTTTATATCGATATAAAATTGCTGCTTCTCAGGTCAAACCCGATGTGAGGTTCGGATCGGCCCATTCAAACGTCCCTTCCACCGGAAACGAAGTAAGTATCTTGTTTCACGCCATCTTCGATGCAGTGGAAAAAGACTTTTTAGCGGAGTGGTAAAAAAAACATTGACAAATAGTATCAAAATTATTGAAAATGGAGTCATCTCAGAAAGTTGTGGGGAAAGGATCTATGCCAGAGGAGGATTCCGGAACGGATAAGGCTCTCGTTATCGATGAGGAGAGTGAAGAGATCCTCTTGACCGAAGAGGTGGAAACGGACGAAGAGCTCCTTTTGGCCAAGGAGTTGACGAGCTTTTTTGTTCGGGCAATCAAGGCCTTTCGATTCTATCCGCCTGACAATCCTACCCTCAAAGGAGTCCGAGACCAACTTCCGAAGAAGTTCCGATTTTTCTTGGAAAAATACCATTCCTTTGTTCTTCAGATCAGCGAGCATGCGCTGTCTTTTAAAGGGAAGGTGCTGTATGAGAGCGGCGACGTCAAGAACAGCCTCGTTTTTCTCATGTACAAAGACGGGTTGAGAGAACTCCGGTTCATGGAAGACATGGAGGAGTGGGAAATCCTGGGATTGATCGACATCATCATACGGAGTGACAGTATCAATCCGCTGGAGGACGACCTTGTCACCTTGATGTGGGAGAAGGATTTTGTTCACATCAGTTTTCTGGCTACAGATAGTTTCTTGGAGGAGGTGCCTCCTCTCATTCCAGAGAGTGTTGACCAGTATAGAAAGGATTTGGTGTTCAACCCCGCTGATCACGATGTGGACGTGGATCTTCTGGAAGAAGGGGTGGACGAAAAATGGGGTTTGGACGGATTCCTCTTCAATCCGATTGAGGAGATCCATCCCTTTGCATCGAATCGAAGCGTCTATTCCCTAACCCCCGTTGATGCGGAGAGATTGCGAAAGGAACTGGAGTCAGAGCTCTCCCCGACCTTTTTGCATAATATCGTTGAGACCATTTTTGAAATTCTGGCTCTGGAGAAAGAGCCTGAATCCTACCAAGATGCGGCGAATACCCTCAATAAAATACTGGACAACCATCTAACCCTCGGTGAGTTTAAGAAAGCAAGCGATCTATTGAAACGAATCTATATGCTCCTCAAAACCGATGGACTCCCGGATTGGCAGGTTGAAATCATACGGAAGTTGATCGTGAGCGCCGGTGAGGAGCATCGGATCGAACAGATCGGGAGGATCCTGGATCATGAAGATGGAATTCGATTCGAGGATGTGAGCAACTACCTGGAACTCCTCCACCGGAACTCCATCAGACCCCTGATCAAATTGTTGGGCGAACTGAGGAAGTCGAAGACGAGGAGGGTCATCTACGATGCTCTCTCCGAAATCGGAAAGAACGCCATCGAAATCCTTACCCCCTACATGGATGATCCGAGGTGGTACCTGGTTCGAAATATTACCCATATCCTTGGGCGGATTGGAAAAGAGGAGGCTTTTCCTCATATCGAGAAGGCATTTCGTCATGAGGAATTTCGAGTGAGGAGGGAGGCGGTCCAGGCATTGGGGCTCATCGGCGGTCCCGAGGCCAGCGGACTGTTGGTGAAGGCCTTGAGAGACGAAGATGCTCGTATCCGGGCGATGGCTGCCATCAGTCTAGGGAAGGCGGGGCAAATAGCCGGGCTGAGCCCTCTCTTAGAAGTGGTCCAGTCAAAGGAATTTCCCAAAAAGGAACCGGCAGAGACAAAGGCCTTCTTCGATGCGATCGGGATGATGGGTTCCAACGAAGCCATTCCGGTCCTTCAGCAACTGTTCGAACGGAAGAGCGGGTTAGGACGAGGGAAGGCAGGCGATCTTCGTCTTGGAGCAGCTCAGACACTGGCTGCCATCGGGACACCGGAGGCAATGGCCATCCTGGAGGAAGGAAAGAATTCGAAGGAAGAATCCATCCGAGAGGCCTGCCGACAAGCCTTAAAGAGTATACACCCCAGGGAGGCATCCGTCTAATGACGGGCGATAATTCATCTCAAGATTTTGAACCTCTTCCGACCGAACGGGGGACCGAATTCATTATTGCGTTCTACCGGCTCTTAAAAGGAGCTATTCTTTACCATCGGAAGAACGTCATCATCGATGGTCTTGCCCAGGAATGTCTCCAGGTCATTCACGAACTCTTCAATTCAGAGGGCCATGTTTCTCTCAGGATCGCTAGAGACAATTTCTTTTTCAACAACGGCAAGGTACAGGTGAGTGCTGATCAGTATACTGCCCTGAGAGGCTTTCATCGTGAGATGAGAAACCGATGGATAGGAGAGCTGGAGTTTAAGGACGAGGTGAATGGGGACCAACTGAAGGATTTCGTCTATTTCCTCTCTGAGTTACAGGAGGATGAGGAGGACAATTATCTCTACCTCACGAAGCAGTTAGAATATCGAGGGATCTCGGCCATCCAAGTAGGAAAATTCGAATCTCTTAAAGATGAGAAGATCAGGATCGATTCCGAGCATCGGAAGCGGCAATCGAAAGAGATCTATTTTAGATCCATCGGTTTAGTTAAGGACCTCGTGGAAGGCGTCAAAAACCAGAAGGTCTTGAATGTCCGGAAAGCTAAGCGTCTCATGCAGAATGCAGTCGATGTGATCGTACAGGATGAGTCGGCATTGTTGGGATTGGCCAATATCAAGAATTATCGTGAGTACACCTTCAACCATTCTGTCAATGTAGCCATCTATGCAATGGCCATCGGCCAGAGGATTGGGATGTCCGCCAGACACCTCTCCCATCTGGGCATGGCAGGTCTGTTTCATGATATTGGAAAGGCTAGGATTCCGAAGGAGGTGCTTGTTCAGTCTGAGAAATTAACGCCAGAGGAATTGGCGATCATGGAGTCGCATCCGATCCTCGGAGCAGAGGTCCTGATGAAGATGAAGGAGTGGGATGAACTTTCCATCCGGATGATTACGGTTGCCTTCGAGCACCACCTCCAATACGATTTGACCGGTTACCCGAAACTCACGCGAAAGAGAAAGCCGAGTCTTTTTGGCAGGATCATTGCGCTCGCGGATTTTTACGATTTCTTGGTGAGACCGATGATCTCCAATCGACTCCCATATGTCTCAGAAAAAATCTTTGGGTTCATATTGGAACGGAGTGGCAAAGACTTCGATCCTGCCTTGATCAAGGTTTTTGTCAACATGATCGGAGTCTTTCCCATCGGCACCCTGGTATTGCTGGATACGAGCGAGATCGGAATCGTCACCCAAATCCAGGGGGATGGCGAGCCCACGGATCGGCCGAAGATCGACCTCCTCTTCTATGGCGATGGGGAATACCGGAAAGGAAGCGCGGTGGACCTCAAGGAGAAGGATGAGACGACCGGTGAATACAAGCGAACGATTGTAAAGACCCTCAACCCAAACGAATACAATATCAACGTGGCCGAATTTTTCCTCTAAGACGATTAAAGAATTCAGGGTTTTAGGAATTCCAAGATTGTTTTCGATTTCAATCGACCGATTCTTCGATTGCTGAATTCCTGAATTTGACCTGGTTTCCTTCTTTTTCGCTTCTTCCAACAGTCGATCAATATTTCGTGTGACTTTGGGACTCTTGCAGAGACCCCGCAAAGGACATTGACAATGGTTTTAGAATCATTGAAAATAGAATCGACTCAAGAAGTGGCGGGAAGATAATTCATGCCAGAAGACGTGTCCGACGCGAAAAAGGCTCTCGATGTCAGTGAGGAGACACCCTCGGTCGAGGGGATCGAATCGGATGAGGAGCTCCTTCTGGCCAGAGACTTGACCTTGTTCTTCATCAAGGCGATTAAGGCCTTCCGGTTTTATCCGTCTGACAATCCGACTCTCAAGGGGTTTCGAGATCAACTTCCGAAGAAGTTCCAGTCTTTCTTGGACAAATATCATCCTTTCACTCTTCAGATTGGCGAATACACCCTTTCTTTTAAGGGGAAGGTCTTTTACGAAGACAAAGATGTGAAGAAGAGTCTGGCCTTT
Organism: Thermodesulfobacteriota bacterium; assembly: GCA_050014415.1. Classification (GTDB taxonomy): domain Bacteria; phylum Desulfobacterota; class BSN033; order BSN033; family UBA1163; genus JBEKDJ01. Next base: position 4,527 of record JBEKDJ010000065.1, read on the forward strand.
TTCTTTTACAAAGACGGACTGAGAGAACTCCGGTTCATGAAAGGGCTGGAGGAGTGGGAGATTCAGGGGCTATTTGACATCATTACACAGAGTGGCAATATCAATCAATTGGAAGATGACCTTGTCACCTTGATGTGGGAGAAAGATTTCGTTCACATCGGCCATTTGGCCACAGATGAATTCCTGGAGGAGGCGCCCGTCGCCATCCCCGATAACATCGATCAATTCAGGAAGAATTTGGTCTTTAAACCCATTGCCCATCATGTCGAATCGGACCTTTTAGAAGAGGAAGGGGAAGAAGGGGTGAGCCTGGATGAAATCCTCTCCAAGGTGATCGTAGGGCCATCTCCATTTATATCGAACCGAAGTGTCTATTTTCTCACTCCCGAAGAAGCGGAGGGATTACGAAAGGATGTCGATTCTGAGATCGACCCAACGTTTGTGTTTAATATCGTCGACATCCTTTTTGAGATCCTGGCCATCGAGAAAGAACTCGAACCTTATCAAGATGCGGCCAATCTCCTCCTTAAAGCATTGGATGCCCTTTTGACTCTGGGGGACTTCCAAAAAGCCACTGACCTGCTGAAGCGAGTTTATATCATCATCAAGACCTATGAACTCAAGGATTGGCAGATCGAGATCATCAAGAAGCTAATTATAGGAACGGGGGAAGACCAGCGGATTGAACGGATCGGGAGAATCTTGGAGAAGGATGAGAAGATTCGATTAGAAGACCTCAATGGCTACCTCGTGCTCCTGCAACGAAACTCGGTCAAGCCTTTGATCAAATTGCTAGGAGAACTCAAAAACTCGAAAATGAGAAGGGTGATGTGCGATGCCCTCGCTGAAATTGGAAAGGATGCCATCGAAATGTTTACCCCCTTTCTCGATGACCCGCGGTGGTATCTTGTTCGAAATATCACCTATATTTTGGGCCGAATCGGAAAAGAGAAATCCCTGCCACATATCCAGAAGGCATTCAATCATCAAGAGCCTCGCGTCAGAAGGGAAGCTGTGCAGGCATTGGGCTTGATTGGCGGACCAAAAGCTGTTTCTCAACTGGCAAGAGCCCTAACAGACCCGGATGTCCGTATTCGGGCAATGGCTGCCCTCAATCTCGGGAAGGTCGGGGAAAAGGCTGGCCTGGCTTCTCTCTTAGAAATCGTCCAGTCAAAAGAGTTTCACAAGAAGGAGCCAGCAGAGATTAAGGCCTTCTTCGATGCGATCGGCATGGTCGGTTCCAATGAGCCGATTCCTGTCCTCCAAGAATTGTTGCAGAAGAAGAGTTGGTTTGGCCGGGGGAAGACGGATGAAATCCGTATGGGAGCAGCCAATGCCCTTGCCATGCTTGGTACTTCAGAGGCAAAGGCCATCCTGACGTCTGGAAAGGAATCAAAGGATGAATCGATCCGGGAGGCCTGTTTGAAGGCGATGAAAGGTCAATCCACCTGAGGAGTGAACCCCGTTAGAAAGGACGGGGCTTTTACCCCGCCCTTTCTATGGGAATCAAAAGTTTATCTACACAATCCCCGCCACAAATGGCGGGGCTTTCTAACAGGGTGAACGGGTTCATGCCAGAGGAAAAATCCACACTTGACCACGAACATCGGCCGACGCTACTGGGGACGGAATTTGTCTTGAAGTTCTATCGCCTGCTTAAAGGAACAACGGTCTATGACCGAAAGAACGTCCTCGTCGATCGCCTCACCCAAGAATGCCTTCAGGTGGTGAACAGCATCATCCGATCAGAAGGCACTCTTTTCTTGAAGATCGTTCGGGACAATTTCTTCTTTAACAATATCAGGATCCAAGTGAGAGCCGACAAATATCGTATATTCAAGTCCTTTTTGCAGGAGATGAGAAAACGATGGATCGGGGAGTTGGAGTTCACGGACGAGGTGAATGGGGAGCAACTCAAAGAACTCGTCTACCTTCTCTCCGGACTCGAGAAGAATAACGAGAGCAATTACCTTTACGTCAAGACACAGTTGGAATATCGAGACATCGAAGAGATCACCGTTGGCAAATTGGAGTTTTTCAGAGACGAGGAGATCTATATCGATTCCGAAAATCAAAGGCAATATTCGAAAGAGGTCTATTTCAGGAGCGTCGGTTTAGTTAAAGAAGTGGTGGAGAGCACGAGTAACCAGAAGCTGCTCAATGTCCGAAAAGCCAAGCGCCTCATGCAGAACGCGGTCAATGTGATCATGCAAGATGAGTCCGCTTTGTTAGGATTGGCCGTCATTAAGAACTACGATGAATACACCTTTAACCATTCCGTCAATGTGGCCATCTATGCCATTGCCTTGGGTCAGAGGATTGGGATTCCCAAGAAACATCTCTCCCATCTGGGCATGGCAGGCCTCTTTCATGACATCGGAAAGACACAAATCCCAAAAGAGATTGTTAACAAAACCGGAAAATTATCCCCTGAAGAATGGGCCATCATGCATTCCCATCCGGTCATCGGGGCGGAGATCGTGATGAGGATGAAGGAGTGGGGTGATCTCTCAACGCGGATGGTTACTGCGGCCTTTGAACACCACCTCAAATACGATTTGACGGGTTACCCGAAACTCACCCGAAAGAAGAAGATCAGCCTCTTTAGCAGAATCATCACGCTTGCTGATTTTTACGATGCTTTGGTGCGACCCAGGGTGTATAATCAATTTCCCTATGTCTCAGAAAAAATATTGGGGATCATGCTGGAGCGGAGCGGAAAGGACTTTGACCCTGCCCTGGTCAAAGTCTTTATCAATATGATCGGAATCTTCCCCCTTGGGACACTGGTTTTGTTAACTACCAATGAAATGGGAGTTGTCACCCAAATTCAAGAAGACGTTGAACTGATGGATCGGCCGAAGGTCTGCCTCCTGTCTTTCAGCGAAGGAACGTATCGGAAAGGAAAGGTGGTGGACCTCAAAGAGAGGGATGAAACGGCCGGTGAGTTCAAGCGAACGATTGTGAAGACCCTCAATCCAAACGACTACAATCTCAACGTGGCGGAGTTTTTCATTTAGAAAATTGAGGGATTAAGGAATTTAGGAATTCCGAAGTTGTTCTAAATTTCAATCTCCTAATCCCTCAATCCCTGAATTCCTAAATCCCATCTGGTTTTTTTCTTTTCGCTTCTTCCCATAGTTGATCCATTTCGATGATATTGGAACGGTGAAGCGATCTCCCCTCTTTTCGGAGTGATGCTTCAACATAGTGAAATCGTGAGATGAACTTCTTTATGGTTTTGTCCAATGCCTCTTCCGGGTTGATTCGAAGAAACCGGGCGATGTTCACCAATACGAAGAGGAGATCTCCAATCTCTTCACGGATTTTCCTACGGTTCTGAAGAGAGACGGCTTCCCTCAACTCCTCCAACTCTTCGTCCATTTTTCTTAAAACCCCTTCGATATCCGGCCAATCAAACCCCAGGCGTGAGGCCCTTTTCGTCAGATCATACGCCCGGGAGAGAGGAGACCGGGATGCGACCTTCGACCTTTTTTTGATCCCTGACATCTGGGCCTTTCTCCCCTTGGCTTGACCGTCTTTTTCGAGTTGCATCCTTATCTATCTATTGAAAGAATCTGGCTTTTTAAGAGTTTTTGTTCTAGTGTGTTAGTTGATAAACCAGCCTTTTTATGTTAATAATTACTCCTTTAAATAAGAGATTTTCAAGCATTATTCAATCTAGAGCCTCTGGTTCGGGAATTTCAACAAAGAGACGAAATTCCGAGCCTCGATAGAAAGGTAGAACAATGGATTACCGCCATACGCTGAATCTCCCCAGGACAGACTTTCCCATGAAGGCCAATCTGCCCAAGAAGGAACCCGAGATGCTGGCGACGTGGGAGGCGAAAGGAATCTACCACCAAATCACCGAGAAGGCAAAAGGAAGGACGAAGTATATTCTCCACGATGGTCCTCCTTATGCCAATGGACATATTCACCTCGGGACCGCATTGAATAAGATCTTGAAAGACTTCATCGTGAAATCGAAGTTCATGGCGGGGTTCGATAGCCGGTATGTTCCAGGGTGGGATTGCCACGGGTTGCCTGTTGAGCACGAGGTAGAGAAGAGCCTCGGTTCAAAAAAGGGTGAACTCTCGATCGTGGAAATCCGTAAACGATGCAGGGAGTATGCAGCCAGATTTGTGGAGATTCAAAGAGAGGAATTCAAGCGGCTTGGAGTCTTCGGTGAGTGGGAGAACCCCTATTTGACGATGAATTTTCCCTACCAGGCGACGATTGTTAGGGAATTTGGGAAATTTCTCCTAGACGGCTCGGTTTACAAGGGGAAGAAACCGGTCCATTGGTGCCCCACTTGTAAGACAGCATTGGCTGAGGCCGAAGTCAAATATGAAGATCATCGATCACCCTCGATCTACGTGAAATTTAAGATGGTCTCCACCCCCTCCCATCCCTCCCTCCTCGAGGGGGAGGGTAAGGGTGGGGGGGATATTGGGGATATATTCCCCCGTCTGAAAGGAAAGCCGGTCTCCATCATCATCTGGACCACCACCCCGTGGACGATTCCGGCCAATTTGGCCATCGCCCTCCATCCGGATTTCACTTATGTGGCCGTTGATGTGGGCGGTGAAGTTTACGTCTTGGCAGAAGGACTTCTGGAAAGCGTGATGGAGAAATTCGGAATCAAGAAATATGAAGTATTGGAGAAATTCTCAGGGAAGAGAGTAGAAGGGCTTAAATGCCGGCATCCATTCCTCGAACGGGATTCACTCATCCTCCTTGCTTCATATGTCACCTTAGACACGGGGACCGGATGTGTCCACACGGCGCCGGGCCATGGCCAAGAGGATTATGAAAGTGGGGTTCGGTACGGCTTAGAGATCTATAGCCCAGTCGATGATGAAGGCCGGTTCACGCAGGACGTTCCCTTCTTTGCAGGACAGTTCGTTTTTGATGCCAATGAAGCAGTGAATCAGAAGCTTACTGAGGTCGGAGCGCTTCTGAAAGTGGAAGTGATGGAGCATTCCTATCCCCATTGCTGGCGTACGAATGACCCGATCATCTTTCGGGCAACGGAGCAGTGGTTCATCTCGATGGACAAGAACCGATTGAGAAAGCATGCCCTCAAATCGATCAATGAGGTCAGCTGGATTCCTCCCTGGGGCAAGGATCGGATCTATGGGATGATTGAGAACCGACCGGATTGGTGTGTCTCCAGACAGAGGGTTTGGGGCATTCCTATCACCGTCTTCTACTGCGCAGCCTGTCAGCAGCCCCTTATGAATCAAGAGACGATCGATTACGTGGCTCAGCTTTTTGAGGAGAAAGGAGCAGATATCTGGTTTGAAGAAGAAGCGGATGGGCTTCTGCCAGAAGGAACGCACTGTCTTCAATGCGGAGGTAGAAACTTCATAAAAGAGAAGGATATTCTGGATGTCTGGTTTGATTCAGGGGTCTCATGGGCCGCTGTCTTGGAGGCCCGGGAGTACCTCCAATATCCTGCCAACCTCTATCTGGAGGGGAGCGACCAACATCGAGGATGGTTCCATAGCTCTCTCCTGACCTCTGTCGGGACAAGAGGCCGTGCCCCTTATCTCTCGGTCCTCACCCATGGTTTTTTTGTCGATGGGGAGGGAAAGAAGATGTCGAAGTCCGCAGGGAATATGATCGTACCCGAAGAGGTGATCGGTCAATTGGGAGCGGATGTATTGAGGCTCTGGGTTGCAGCAGAGGACTACATGGAGGATATCAAGATCTCCAACGAGATCCTGAAACGACTGGCCGATGCCTACTTCCGGATTCGCAATACCTTCCGCTTTCTCTTAGGGAATCTCTATGACTTCGATCCTGGAAAAGACCGGATCCCCTGTCATGGGCTCTATGAGATGGATCGGTGGGCCCTCCATCGGCTTCAAAAACTGATCCTGAGGGTTCGGGAGGCCTATGAGCGTTTTGAGTTTCATGTCGTTTACCACACGGTCCAGAATTTCTGTGCGGTTGAGATGAGTGCCCTCTATTTTGATATCTTGAAGGATCGACTCTATACCTTTCCAGCTCACTCAGCCGGCCGAAGGTCAGCACAGACCGTCCTCTACGAAATCTTGGAAGCTCTGGCCCGCCTCATGGCTCCTATTCTTACCTTTACGGCAGAGGAGGTTTGGAGATACATTCCTACTGCGCCGGAGAAGGCCGAAAGTGTCCATCTTATGCCGTTCCCTGAGGTGCAGCGTGAATATCTGGATGAGACCTTGGAGGATCAATGGCAGAAGATCTGGGAAGTTCGGGCTGTGGTCAACAAAGCCCTGGAGGAGGCTCGAAAGGAGAGAAGGATCGGGCTTTCACTGGATGCGCAGATTCGCCTCCATCTTCCTGAGAAGATGTATCAATTCCTTCAAGGCTATCAAAAGCATCTGAAATCGATCTTCATTGTATCCTCAGTCATTCTTGAGAGAGACGAGAAGGAGATATGGGCGGAGGTGCTCCGGGCCGATGGAAGAAAGTGCGAGCGCTGCTGGAATTATGATGTGACCGTTGGCCTTCATCCGGAGCATCAAGCCATTTGTGAAAGGTGCGTGGAAGCGATCAAAACTAAGTAGATTGCAGAATGTGGATTTCGGATTGCGGATTGAAAATCTCAAACCGAAATCTCGGAATTGGAGATGTTTGGGTCATTTGAAATTGGTGCGTGGGGTTTGTCGAGAAACTGTGATTTGGAATTTCAGATGACAGATGCTCTTCTGTGACTGACAAGTGCAAGGGTTGGATTGTAGATGAGGCGAAGATATTGGGTCTTATTGGTGGTTTGTTTTGGTGTTCTCCTGCTGGATCAATGGAGCAAGCACGTTGTGCAGGAGAGGTTGCCACTCTATCAAGCTGTCAGGGTGATCCCGGGGCTCTTCAATCTTGTCCATGTGAGAAACACAGGAGGGGCTTTTGGGATCTTTGGAGGAGAGAAAGGCGGGCTAGGGTCGTACCTCTTTGTCGCGGTCTCGATCATCGCCATTGGGAGCATTCTCTTTCTCTTCGTTAAAACGAGGGAAGACGAGAAAACCCTGTCCCTGTCATTTTCCCTCGTTCTGAGCGGTGCAATTGGAAATCTCATCGACCGACTCTGGTATGGCGAGGTTGTAGATTTCCTCGATTTCTACCTTCTTTCCTACCATTGGCCTGCCTTCAATGTCGCCGATTCAGCCATCTGTTTCGGGATCGGTTTGATCGCCTTGGAGCTGTTGGTTCGGGACCGTAAGAAAAGCAACAGATAAGATTTCAGATAGCAGATTGAAATCTAACATCTGAAATTCATGATTCAAGATCATGTACCCCGTCCTCTTTCACTTCGGTAATTTCAAAATCTACGCCTATGGTTTCTTTGTCTCCCTTGGCTTTGTTGTCGGACTGGTTCTTGCCGCTCTGAATGCCAAGAAAGAAGAGGTTTCCTTCGAGAGGGTGGTGGATCTCTTTTTCTACTCGGTCTCGTCAGCCATTGTGGGATCGAGAGTCCTATTCGTCCTAATCAACTTTGATTCTTATCGCGAAAACCTTCTACAGATCTTTAGGATATGGGAAGGCGGATTGGTCTTCTATGGAGGACTTACTCTTGCAGCCGGGGTCTCGATCGGGTACATGAGGTGGCATCAATTACCCATTTGGAAGTTGGCCGACCTGTTTTCTCCTCCCATTGCCCTGGGCCTCTTTCTTGGTAGAATCGGTTGTTTTTTGGCAGGATGCTGTTATGGAAAGGAGACTTCTCTACCCTGGGGGGTGGTCTTTACGGACCCAAGCTCATTAGCCAGGTTGAATGTTCCCCTCCATCCCACCCAGCTTTATGAGGCTGCGAGCGGTCTGGTCATCTTCGTCTTTTTGAGTTGGAAGGCGAAGAGAAAGGCCTATCACGGTCAGATCTTCTGGCTCTTTCTTTTTCTCTATTCGGGTTTCCGTTTTTTCGTTGAGATGCTAAGGGGTGACCCGAGGGGATTCCCTTTTCAAGACCTCCTCTCCACCTCCCAAGGAATAGGAATCCTGTTGGCCATCACCTCCCTGTTTATGTTATTCTATTTAAAGAAACATGCATCATCTCCAAGAGGCCTGACCAGATCATGAGGATTCAAAGGGCTTTTTCATCTCGGGATCTTGAACTGGGAATGCAGAATAGAAAAACACGAAACCTGCAATTCGAATTGGGAAGAACCCTTGAATCCTTTCGTGGGAGATAGAAAATGGCAGCGTTAGAAATCCTCAGATATCCTGACCCCTTGTTGAAGAAGCGGTCCAAAGAGGTGGACGGGATCGATGAAGAGGTGAAAAGGTTGATTCGGGATATGACGGAGACAATGTATCGGGCGAACGGAGTCGGGTTAGCCGCCTGTCAGGTCGGGATTCTTCGAAGAGTCATTGTGGTCGATGTCAGCCCGATCGACCCTCAGCATGATCTCTTTGCCCTGATCAACCCTGAGATCATTTCCGAAGAAGGGGAGATTGAATATGAGGAAGGATGTTTGAGTGTGCCCGATTGTCTGGAGAAGGTGAAACGGAGAGAGAAGATTCACGTCAGAGGGATCTCTCCGGAGGGAACAGAGACGGAGGTCTTAGGGGAGGGGATATTGGCCATCAGTCTTCAACATGAGATCGATCACCTCAATGGTATTCTCATCCTCGATCGGCTAAGTCGCCTGAAGAGAGAAATCTATCGGGATAAGTTGAAGAAGGAAAAGAGGAGGAAAGAGGGGCTTTGATCAGCTCCCCATGGCAAATCATTTTCTTTGGGACGCCCTCTTTTGCGATTCCAGCACTAAGAAGCCTACTTCTGGGGCCTGACCAAGTCGTGGCCGTTGTCACCCAGCCGGATCGAGAACGGGGAAGAGGGAGGGGAGGAGGAAAGGGAAGAGAGGTTCTTCCTTGTCCGGTCAAGGAACTTGCTCTTCAGAACGAGCTTCCTGTTCTTCAGCCTGAGAAAGTGACGGAGAGTATCTTCCAAGAGGTCCTCAGAAGGTTTCACCCCGATCTCTTTGTGGTCGTCGCCTATGGCCAGATTTTACCAAAGTCCATTTTGAAAATTCCAAGGCACGGCGCAGTCAATGTCCATGCCTCCTTGTTGCCCAAATACCGTGGTGCTGCTCCAATCGCCTGGGCCATTCTCAAGGGAGAAAAGGTCACCGGCATGACCACAATGATGATGGACGAAGGCATGGATACAGGAGGTATTCTGTTGCAGAAGGCGATTCCCATTGGGAAAGGCGAGGCCAGCGAGACACTCCATGACAAGTTGGCTGCGCTGGGTGCTCAACTCCTGCTGGAAACGCTGGAGAAGATGAAGGCAGGAAATCTTCGTCCGATCCCGCAAGAGCATTCAAAGGCTACTTATGCCCCTCCCCTCAAGAAAGTGGATGGCCGCATCGATTGGAAGAAGGAGGCAATCGAGATTGATCGCCAAGTGCGCGCCTTCAATCCGTGGCCCGGGGCCTTCACTGAATGGGAGGGACGATTTCTAAGGATATGCAAAGGGGAGGTGCGAGAAGGGACTTCCGTTGGAAAGGCAGGCGCCGTCCTATGGGCGGGTTCGGATTTCGTCGAGGTGGGAGCCGGAAAGGGCTCCTTCGTGATTAGAGAAGTCCAGATAGAGGGGAAGAGGAGGATGAACATGCGTGATTTTCTTTCCGGACATCCCATCGCGGTGGGAACGGTCTTTGGTTAAAGAAAATGACAAATGTCAAAGTCCAAATGTCAAATGAATGTCAAATTTCAAAAAGTAAATCTCAAGCCTTCTTCCCGCTCAGGATAAGGCTTCATCGAGAGATCGGACGGATAGAGGGTGAAGATCTCAAATAGGTTTGGTTAGGCTTCTGCATTTGATATTATTCCCTGGAGGTGCCATTGGAGATTAGACCACAGAAGAGGATTTTCATCGGACTGTTGGTTCTCACCTGTCTGATTCTCTTTTTTATTATCTTTTTGCTCTGGTATGTTCCTATGGTAGGGGTGAAGAACATTCACCCCTCGCTTCCTCTCATCTTCAGTTTATTTCTTGCCATTCTTGTCTTTTTCATGATTTCCGGGGGCCTTCTCCTTGTCTTCACCATCCTGCGGGGGAAGGATATCTTGCTTTCCCACAAGCTGAGAGGAATCGTTACAAAGGTACTCTTTCCTTTCATGATCCTGATGGGGAAGTTGGTGGGGGTATCGAAGGAACGCGTTCAGCAGTCTTTCATCGAGCTAAACAACCATCTCGTTCGATCCAACAACCACCGCTCACGACCCGATGAGCTTCTGATCCTTCTGCCTCATTGCATCCAGGATTTTGATTGTCAGATCAAGATTACGGGCAATATTAAGAACTGCAAAGGTTGTGGAAAATGTGAGATCAAGGACTTGGTCGAGCTCTCTGATCAATATCAGGTGAAGATCTCAGTGGCCACGGGCGGAACCCTGGCGAGGAGAATTATCGTGGAGAACCGGCCTGAGGTTATCGTAGCAGTCGCATGCGAACTTGATCTCACCACGGGTATCCAGGATAGTTATCCCATTCCCGTGATCGGAATCCTGAATGAAAGGCCGAATGGGCCGTGTATCAATACAAAGGTAGATATTCAGAAGGTGAGAGATGCCATTTTAGATTTTCTTGAGCCCAAACAGGCCAAAACAATTTGACAAAACAGGCGTTTGTGATTATATTTACGTGGAAAAATGGAGGTTTTTTTGCCTATGAATCAATTTAAGACATTCTTCTTGATGTTGGTTTTAACGGTTCTTCTTATCTTCGTGGGGAGCGTGATTGGTGGGAGGAACGGGGCAATATACTTTTTCATTTTCGCCGCTCTGATGAATTTTATCACCTACTGGTTTAGTGACAAGATCGTCCTCCGGATGTATAGGGCGAGACAAGTTACACAGGCTGAAGCCCCTGAGCTGTATCAGATCGTTGGAGAATTGGTGAATAAGGCCAGCCTTCCCATGCCCAAGGTCTATATTATGGAGAACGATACTCCGAATGCCTTTGCAACGGGAAGAAATCCAGAACATGCTGCTGTTGCTGTGACGACGGGCATTCTGAGAATCTTGTCCAAGGACGAATTGATGGGAGTCATTGGACACGAGCTTTCCCATATCCAGCATCGAGATATCCTTATCAGCACGGTTGCAGCGACCATCGCTGGCGCAATTACCATGCTTGCCCGGGTCGCCCAGTGGGGAGCCATTTTTGGAGGGGTGGGATCAAACGATGACGAGGGACGCGGAGGTAACTTTTTGTTCGTTCTGCTCTTTTCCATCGTCGCTGCTTTCGCAGCCATGCTGATTCAAATGGCGATTTCTCGCTCCAGGGAATATTTGGCTGATGAAGGCGGAGCCCATCTCAGCCATCCTCTTTCATTGGCAAAGGCTTTGGGCAAATTGGACATGGCTGCTCAGCGGATTCCCATGGAGGCGAACCCTTCCACTGCTCACATGTTTATCGTCAACCCATTGAGAGGGGGAGGGGTCCTTTCCCTTTTCAGCACCCACCCACCCATTGAAGAACGGATCGCCAAACTTGAGGAGATGGCGAGGACAGGAAAGTTTTGATCAAGAAAAGTCCAAGGGCGATCTGCCTCGACATCCTGAACCGGATTGAAGGGACAGATTCCCATCCCGATCGTCTCCTGTCCGATTCCTTCAAGCGATACCGACACCTTACTTCCCTGGACCGAGCCTTTCTCACAGAATTAACCTATGGAGTCCTCCGTTGGAGGGGGAAGCTTGACTGGACGATTCGTCAGTTTTCGAATGTCCCCTTAGAGAAAATCGAAGCAGAGATTCTCAGCATTCTCCGTCTCGGGCTCTATCAAATTCTTTTCTTGACGAGGACTCCGGCCTCCGCAGCTGTAAACGAGTCTGCGGAATTGGCAAAGCGAATCCGGGGTAAAGGAGGAGCAGGTTTTGTCAATGCCGTGCTTCGTTCCTCCATCCGGCAAAAAGATGGAATCCATTATCCGGAGATCGCTGAAGATCCTGTACTGCATATCTCTGTCAGCCAATCTCATCCCTTCTGGTTGGTCCAAAGATGGGTGAAGGAGAGGAGTGTTGAAGAGACCGTCAAGATCTGTACCTTCAACAATGAAATCTCTTCCCTGACGATCCGAGCCAACTCTTTAAAGACGATCCGGAAAGACCTCATCGAAAAGTTGAGACAGAAAGGAGTAGAATCATTTCCGACCATTTATTCAAAAGAGGGGATTGTGCTGATCGACCCGCCACCCACTTCAGAACTCCCATTCTTCAAAGAAGGTCTTTATATCATTCAGGATGAAGCCTCTCAACTCGTCACCTCCATTCTGGACCCAAAGCCAGATGAGCGAATCCTTGATGGTTGCGCTGCCCCGGGCGGGAAAACGACCCACATGGCCCAGGAGATGGAGGACCACGGAGAAATCTGTGCTCTGGATCTCAGCAAAGGAAAATTAGATTTGATTGAAGAGACGTGCCACAGGTTGGGGATCAAGATTGTCAAGACCCTCAAGGCTGATGCAGGCAGTTCTCTTCCTATTCCCAAAGGATTGGTGTTCGACCGAGTCCTGGCAGATGTCCCCTGTTCGGGGTTTGGGACGCTCCGCAGGAACCCGGACTTGAAGTGGAGAAGAGGGGAAGAGGACATCCGGAGACTGAGTGAGGTTCAGTTTTCGATACTGAGGAACCTTTCGGCTTATGTGAGGGACGGAGGTGTCTTAGTCTACAGCACCTGCACGGTTTTCCATGAGGAGAATGAGGATGTGGTGGAGAAATTCTTGGAGAGGCATCCAGAATTTCAATTGGATCGTCCCTCTGAAACGCTATTGGAGAAGTGCCACTCCTTCATCAAGAATGGATATTTCACAACCTTTCCCCCAGGGGATAAGATGGACGGGTTTTTTGCGGCCAGACTGGTAAAGGTGAAGGGGGGGTAAGGAGATGGGGGATAGCGTGATGTGGTGATAGAGAGAGGGGAATGCCTCAGTGAAGCGTGGGTGAAATCCGGCTATCGGGTGGGTTTCAAAGGGAGAGTGAGGCATTGCGGAGAAGGGGAGATTATTGTTGAAAAAAAGTGATTATTTTTTTAGTATTACCCTGTTCATCCCTTTTTTCTGATTTCTGCGAAAGCAGGAATCCATATGTCTACCTTAGCGTTGCATTGAAAAGGCAATTGGGTATGCTTCCTAACCTTTACCAAGCGGGTCTTTTGAATGTTTTATGGGCAACAGACGACGTCACCTCAGGTGACATCTCGTATACGTTTGGAAAGGTAGTGGCAAAACGCTTCAAGGTGCCGCTGTAAAGGTTTTCCAGCATGCCCAGCCACCTTTTTGGAACGTTTTGATTCAACGACAGGGTCTATTCAATAGTTACCTGTTATCAGAAGAACAAATTTGGGTTTCCGTTTGGACGGGAATAACAGCACTGGAGATCAAGATGAAGAAGATAGCACCTTCGATTCTATCTGCCGATTTCAGTCGACTCGGCGAGGAGATCGAAGCGGTTGAAAAGGCTGGAGCTGATGTGATCCATGTCGATGTGATGGATGGACATTTCGTTCCCAACATCACCATCGGTCCTTTGGTTGTGCGGGGATTGAAGAGGTTGACCTCTCTGCCTCTTGATGTTCATTTAATGATTGAGAACCCTGAACGGTATATCGAGTCCTTCGCTCAGGCAGGAAGCGATTGGATCACTTTCCATGCTGAGGTGTGTACCTCGTTGAAGACTCTCTTCCCTGTTCTGGATGAGATCGACTTAGTTCTTATCATGTCGGTCAACCCTGGTTTTGGCGGACAGTCTTTCATCCCATCCACTTTGAGAAAGATTGAGCGGTTGAGAAAGACTATCGACCAAAATCACTCTGTTTTGGAAATAGAAGTGGATGGAGGGATCAAATTGGAGAACATTGGGGAGGTTTCACGGGCGGGTGGAGACATCTTCGTTCTGGGCACAGGGATCTTCAAGACAGAAGACTACGATGAAACTATCCGGAAGTTAAGACAAGAAATCGGATAACAGAAAAGGCATATTTCACCAGGCCAGAGGAAATGGTTTTTTTCTGGCGGTGAGAGGGCGCCAGAAAAAAGGTTACCACTTCTTCGAGGCTAATCGCTTTATGTAGATCTCTGCCGAAGGCAGAGAGACTACCTTCTATTCGGCCGCCTCTCACGGACGGATCAAAGAGAACATCAACCCTTTGCGTGCTCGGCGGCTCTGCGGTAAATATGTTGCCGAATTTATGAATTGAAATACTAAGTCCTTTGTCTCCCACTTGCAGGTGGGAATTCAGGGAGTAGAGCAAACAAGGAAGGAGAAGAAAATGGTTAAGAAGATTGTTCTTGGAACAATAGGCTCTTTATTTTTTTCTCTCATTCTAACCACCCCAGCTTTCTTACAAGAGGATAAGACGGTGCGGATTGCCACTGAAACCCTTAGGGCCCAGACCCGTCTACCCCAAGGGACGGAGGTCAAGTTCATCGAGAAGAAAGAAAGCCCACTTCCGGGTTTTTACTCAGTCAAATTACTCGTCGTGACCCCGGACAGGGAAATTCCTTTAATCGTCTATGTGGACCCTGCGGGTGAAAGAGCAATTCTTGGCTCCCTTATCATCAAAGGCGAGAATGTGACGCGAAAAGAAGCGGGAGAGCCCAAGTCTCGAAAGATTGATATGAGCATGCTGACCATAGATCGATCTCCAGTGAGAGGACCTTCTGGAGCAAAGGTGACGATTGTCGAATTTTCAAACTTTCAGTGTCCTTACTGCCTGAGATCTTGGAAGGAGATCAAGGAGTTCATGGAGAAACACCCACAAGATATCAGATACGTATTCAAGCATTTCCCGCTTCAACTTCAGGGGGAAACGTTCGAGCTTTCTGAGATGGTTGCAGCTACCCAAGCGGTGAGCGATGAGGCCTTCTGGGCTGTTCATGACTTCTTTTTCTCTGAGGAGGGCCAAACCTTTGTGCATACAGAAAAGGAAGTGTTGAAAGAGAAGGTTGAAGAGATCTTGAAAGGGAAGGGCTACGACGAGAAAGCTTTCGAGGCTGCTCTTGTAGCGGGTAAGGGAAGGAAGAGGATAGAACAGGATATGGCCGTCGGAAACAAGATTCCGGTGACAGGAACTCCTACAACGATCATAAACGGTGACCTCATCGCGACGGGTATCAACGGCAGTTTACTGGAACGATATCTGGGAAAAT
>JBEKDJ010000066.1:0-18056 GCA_050014415.1 Thermodesulfobacteriota bacterium
TTCATCTTGCACCTCCTGGGTGAATAGCCGGTTGATGGGTTCAACCGCTTCTTGTGTAGTGTTAATGCTATCCTAGGAGGTGTTTTTGTTTCTTGTCAAGGAAATTGATTACGGATTAGGGGTAAAAAAGGAAATTAGATGAACCTCTCGACTTCAGAACAGCAGCATGGCGGCTTGCCTTAGGTCCGAGATCAGACCGAAGCCTCAGGCTAACCCTAACTGGTGCCTTACAAAACACCCCAATGGGTGGAGTGTTCGGAATAGGTCACGTCGAAGCCTTGGCACCGGCGAATGTTTCAAACGGTGTCTTTCCACTTCCACATTTAACTGTTGCATTTTTCTATTTTGAATTTATAATGTTAGAAAAATGGGATCAAGGGGGTAGCCCCCGTAAAGGCGCGAAAGTATTTCAGTGAAGGTGTTAAGAAGCAGACAGACTAAGGGGTCTGGCAAGAGTCTTACTACTAGGGTTCAGAGGGTCGCGTCCGCCTTTGGGAGGATTGAATCCTAGAATCCTGCCTGACGAGACGCGAGGTTGAATCCTTCTCTAGAAACTGGAAATGCGAATCCTGGTTATTGAAGACGAGAAAAAGGTAGCCAACTTTATCAAGAAGGGCTTGGAAGAGGAACACTACGCGGTCGATACCGCTAATGATGGTGAAGCGGGCCTCTTTATGGCTGAAGCTAATGAATATGATCTCATTGTTCTTGATTTGATGATTCCCAGAATTGATGGATTGGAGGTTTTAAGACGGATACGCGGTGGCAAAATCAATGTTCCCATATTGGTTTTGACCGCAAGAGCTGCCGTGGAAGATATTGTGAAAGGATTGGATACCGGGTGCGATGATTATTTGACTAAACCGTTCGAATTTGTCGAATTCTTGGCGAGGATACGGGCTCTATTGCGTCGTGAGAAGATTGATAAGGAACCCATTCTAAAATTAGCTGACTTAACCCTGTCCCTGGTAACCCATAAAGTCATGAGGAAAGGTAGAGAGATAGAACTCACCAGCAAAGAGTATGCCCTCTTGGAATATTTCATGAGAAACCCAGAAAAGGTTCTCACTAGGACGATGATTTCAGAGCACGTATGGGATTACCATTTTGACTCCTTGACGAATGTGGTCGACGTCTACGTCAATTATTTGAGAAAAAAGATTGATAAGGATTTCGAGCCCAAGCTGATCCATACCATCCGAGGGGTCGGTTACATCATGAAAAGGGAATGAACTTTCGGAGCCTCCGATTCAAACTCACTTTGTGGTATGTCCTTATCTTGGGAATTCTCTTGATTTCTTTCAGCAGTTTTTTGTATTTTACCCTTTCAAAAAGCCTCCATCGTGATACAGATGTCAAATTGAGGTCTCTGGCGGAGCTCATCGCTTCGGAATCTGCGTCTCCACTATCTAAATTTGGTTTCGGAAATATCGATCAGGCGCTTGAGGCATCGATGAATCTGAAGCCGGTTGGCAAGTTCATACAAGTCTTAGACGAATCAGGCAAGATTGGCCGAAAATCCGATAATTTAAGAAACATTGAGCTTCCGATTAGTCGAAACGCTCTTAAGAATGCCTTCCAGGGTCTTATCACATTTGAAACAAATCGCTCTTTGGGAAATGCTCCATTACGAATCATCACCTTCCCTGCGAGAGAAAACAATCGTATCACCAAAATTATCCAAGTTGCTTCCTCATTAGAAGATGTTGAAGATGCCCTGAATACCCTGTTTATCATCTTGATGATCGCGGTCCCTTTTGCCCTTGTAGTCGCCAGTTTGGGAGGACAATTCCTTGCCAATAAGGCACTGAAACCCGTTGATAACGTTACACAGACGGCCCGGATGATCACCTCTCAGAACTTAAACCAAAGGATCAAACCGCTCAGGGTCAAAGATGAAATATCGAGACTGATCGAGACATTCAATGAGATGATCTCCCGACTTGATCAATCTTTCCGTCAAATCAAACAATTCAGCACGGACGCTTCTCATGAATTAAAAACTCCATTGACTATCCTCAAAGGAGAAGTGGAGGTAACCCTCCGGAAGAGAAGGACATCGGATGAATATGAGCAGACTTTGAGGAGTAATTTAGAAGAGATTAATCGGATGTCACAAATCGTTGAAGACCTCTTATTCCTTTCTAGAGCAGATATCGGAGAGGTGCGCTTGAACAGGGAGGCAATCAATCTTAATGAGATTCTCAATGAGTTGGTTGTTCAGATGAAAATATTGGCCCAGGCTAAGAACATCCGTATCGAGACATCGAACCATCATGGAGATATTCATGTCTTTGGGGATGCTCTGAGGATCAGAGAACTTTTTTCGAATTTGATTGAGAATGGGATTAAATACACCGAGAATGGAGGGTCCATTCATATCACCCTCACAAAAGAGACCCCACCTCAAGATAGGATTTCTCTCGATAGGATTGAAGGCGATCAGACCGAATTCGTAAGAATTATCGTGTCTGATACGGGAATTGGGATTGCTGAAGAGGATCAGCAGAAGATATTCGATCGCTTTTTTAGGGTGGATAAAGCTCGGTCAAGGGATCAAGGAGGAAGTGGTCTCGGCCTTAGTATTTGTAAATGGATCGTTGAAGCCCATCATGGTGAAATTACAGTAGAAAGTGAAATTGAAAAAGGGAGTTCTTTTGTAGTCAGATTACCTCTCTATTCTCTCTGAGTCCTGGTTGGAAGTTGTCACTCCGTTGGCCAAGTTCTTTACGGAGACTGGTTAGCTATTGTCCAGCGGTCATCCTTTCCTGAACTTCTCTGGAAATTGAGTCAGAAAAAACATAATAAAAACAAGTAAATTCAAATATCAGAAAAAGCCAAAAATTGGCACTTATTTTGCAAATAAAGTTTGTTCTTGACAAAAATTCTCCTTTTTTAATACTTATAGATAATAGCAAAAACCAAAGAGGGTCGAAAATTGTCAGAACGTCTCGGTGAGCTTCTCGTAAAGAGAAACTATATTACTCCCGACCAGCTCAAGAAGGCGTTAGAGGAGCAGAAACTCAAAGGGGGTCGTCTAGAATCGAACCTAATAAGATTGGGGTATGTCAAAGAAGATGAGCTATTATCTTTTTTGAGTTCACAGTTTAGGGTCCCTGCCATAAAACTCTCCAGAATGGAAATCAACCCAAACGTGATTGGATTGATCCCCTCCAGCACTTCGAAAAAGTATTTCATCATTCCCATCAGCCGGGTCGGTCCAAAGCTGACGCTGGCAATGGCTGACCCTAGTAATATCGTTGTGATCGATGAGATTAAATTCATGACCGGCTTCAATGTTGAGGCAGTGGTAGCTTCGGAGACCGAGATCATCGATGCGATTAAAAAATACTATGGAGGCGGGGGCAGTGTTGCTGGAAAGGGAAACGTGTCGTTCCAGGCCGCCGATTATTCCCTTGAGGAGGAGAAGTCATCGTCTTCGGATAGCGAGTTTACCCTCGAAGATGATATGGTCAATGTCGATGATTTCGATGCCCTCGTCCATGGAGCGGTGGATAATGTTGAAGTGGTGGACACCCAGGCCCTGCAGGATGACGGGGTAGAGATCGAAGGGCCCATCATAAAGATCGTCAATGGAATTCTGATCAAGGCAATCAAGATGGGGGCGAGCGATATCCACTTTGAACCTTATGAGAGAACGTATCGAGTCAGGTACAGAATCGATGGGGTGTTGAGGCGTGAGATGGTACTCCCCAATCAGATTAGAAATGCTATCGTCTCTCGTTTAAAGATCATGGCGAGCTTGGATATTGCTGAAAGACGACTTCCCCAGGATGGGAGGATTAAATTACGACTGGGAAAAGGACGGGAGATGGACTTCCGCACGTCGACTATCCCTGTCCTCTATGGTGAGAAAGTGGTCCTCCGGTTGTTAGACAAAGCTGCTCTACAACTTGACATGACCAAACTGGGATTTGAAGAATCGTCTCTACAGGATTTACAAACTGCCATTCATCGACCCGTAGGAATGATCTTGGTGACCGGCCCAACGGGAAGTGGAAAAACCACGACCCTGTATTCTGCCTTATCCGAATTGAATAAAGAGACCGAGAATATTCTCACTGCTGAAGATCCAATCGAATACAATTTCATGGGCATCAATCAGGTCCAGATGCATGAAGAAATTGGGCTCACCTTCGCCTCTACCCTCCGCTCCTTTCTCCGCCAAGACCCTGATATCATTATGGTGGGTGAAATTCGAGATTTTGAAACAGCACAGATCGCCGTTCAGGCGGCCTTAACAGGGCATCTCGTCTTGAGCACGGTCCACACCAATGACGCTCCGGGAACGGTTACCAGGTTAATCGATATGGGCGTCGAACCTTTTTTGATCTCGTCTGCAGTCATTTTGATCCTCGCCCAAAGGTTGATCCGAAAGATCTGCATGGATTGTAGGGAACCCCTCAAAGTCCATCCTCAACTTTTGATCGACTTGGGGGTTCCTCCGGACGAGGTCAAATCCCTCACGATTTATAAAGGGAAAGGATGCCCTATTTGCAATAATACGGGATACAAAGGCCGCCTCGGCCTCTATGAAGTGATGCCGATGAAAGAGGAGGTCAAGGAGCTTGTGCTATCTCGCGCCTCGGCCTCCGAGGTAAAGAAGGAAGCCATCCGATTAGGGATGAAGACGTTGAGACAAAGTGGAATTCTTAAGATAAAGAATGGGTTGACGACCATCGAGGAAGTGCTCAGGTCAACCATGGATGATCGATGACCCTTGGACCGGCAACGCACCCTGTCCTGCATGGGGTGCACCGGATGACCTTTAAGAGGAGGTTTTAGGAGAAAAGCATGGCTGAACTACAGAAATTGCTCGAAATCGTGATTGAGAAGAAGGCCTCTGACTTACATCTCACTACCGGAGCGCCGCCACAATTCCGGATTGACGGAAGATTGACGAGTTTCGATACGACCTCTCTCACCGCACCCGAGACCAAACGGCTCTGTTATAGTGTATTGACCGACGCCCAGCGGCATAATTTTGAGGAAGAGAATGAATTGGATTTTTCATTTGGGATAAAGGGATTGAGCCGATTTAGAGGCAACATCTATGTGCAGAGAGGAGCGGTTGCGGGTGCATTTCGGGCCCTCTCTTTTGATATCCTCAACTTCTCCGAATTGGGGATCCCTCCGGTCGTTAACGAACTCCTCAATAGACCCAAAGGCCTTGTATTGGTGACGGGGCCAACAGGGACAGGAAAATCGACGACATTGGCCGCGATGATCGACAAAATCAATAGTGAGAAAAGTGCCCACATTATCACCATCGAAGATCCGATCGAATACCTTCATCATCACAAGAAATGCATGGTCAACCAGAGAGAGGTGAACTCCGATACCAAGAGTTTTTCTTCCGCACTCCGGCATATCCTCAGACAAGATCCGGACATTATTCTCATCGGCGAAATGAGGGATTTGGAGACGATTCAGGCAGCCCTCGTTACAGCTGAAACAGGACATCTCACCTTTGCCACATTACACACGAACTCCTGCACAGAAACGATCAATCGGATCATCGATGTCTTTCCGCCTCATCAGCAACAGCAGATACGGACTCAACTTTCCTTTGTTCTGGAAGGGGTTTTGGCCCAACAGCTTATCCCCAGAGCAGGTGGCAAAGGACGTGCCTTGGCCGTGGAGGTAATGATTCCGAACCCTGCCATTCGAAACCTTATTCGAGAGGATAAGATTCAACAACTCTACTCGCTTATGCAAGTGGGCCAAGCGAAATTCGGGATGCAAACCATGAACCAAGCCCTTTTTTCTCTCGTCGAACGTCATCTCATTTCCCTGGAGGATGCCATGGATCGGAGCCACAATCTTGATGAATTCCGACAGATGCTTTCTACCTCCAACGTGCCGACAGGGAGAAAGGAAAGACCGGTGAGGACAGTATGAATCGGTCGGAAAGGTAAGGAAAATGCCAATCTACAAATGGGAAGGGAAGACACTCAAAGGATTGATTAAGAAGGGGGAAATGGAGGCACCCAGCGAGGCTGCCCTTCGGATTCATCTCAGACAGCAAAGCGTTGTCCCGACCAAGATCCTCTTGAAGGGAAAAGAGATTAGTATCAAGCTGCCTTTTCTCAAGAAAAAAGTGAATCGGAGGGCGATTGCAATTTTCACCCGGCAGCTTTCGACGATGATCGACGCCGGATTGCCTCTGGTTCAATCCCTCGAGATTCTCTCTTCGCAACAAGATAGCCCTGTCTTTAAGAAGGTCCTCCGAGAAATCAAAGAGGATGTGGAGGGAGGGTCCACTTTTGCAGGAGCCCTCAAGAAACATCCGGCCACCTTTGACGATTTATACACGAACTTGGTCGTCGCGGGAGAGGAGGGGGGTATCTTAGACAATATTCTGACCCGTTTGGCGAACTACATCGAAAAGGCAGAGGCCTTGAAAAAAAAGGTTAAATCGGCTCTGGTCTATCCGTCTGCCATTATGGGGGTAGCCGTCATCGTTGTAGGGATCCTGATGTTCTTCGTCATCCCTGTCTTTGAAACGATGTTCAAATCGGCAGGTCAAACATTGCCTCTTCCAACACTCATCGTCGTGGCACTAAGTAGATTGGCAAAGAAATACATAATCATCTTCATCCCAGGAGTCATTCTTCTTTCCTATCTCTTTAGAAAATACTATAAAACCGAAAGCGGGAAGACTTTGATCGACCGTCTCCTTCTAAAATTGCCTGTGTTTGGCGTGCTCCTTCGGAAAGTAGCTGTGGCCCGGTTTTCTCGTACCTTGGGAACCCTCGTTAGTAGCGGGGTTCCTATTTTGGATGGATTAACTATTGTCTCAAGGACCGCTGGAAACAGAACCGTTGAGACGGCCATCCTCAATGCGAGGTCCAGCATCCGGGAAGGTGAAACCATCTCAGAGCCATTAGGCCGCAGCGGGATCTTTCCGCCCATGGTCATCCAGATGATCGCTGTTGGAGAATCGACCGGAGCCTTGGACGCCATGTTGAGCAAGATTGCAGATTTCTATGATGAAGAGGTAGATGTCGCTGTGGGGAACTTGACCTCCCTTCTTGAGCCACTTCTCATGGTCTTTTTGGGAGTCGTGATCGGAGGGGTTGTCATCGCGATGTATCTCCCTATATTCAACATGGCGTCTGCGGTGGGCTAGACTTACGTTATTTGGAAAGTAGAAGTTTCATCTTGGGGTAATTGCAAAGATGCCCGTTTCGTCATTTGGTTACATTGTTGTCCTTACGAACTTCATGTAACCTTCCACCCTTAAACCGAACGGGCTTCGTAACCGTAATCCTTACCTAAAAAATATGAATTCGAATACAACTTTTTCACTTGATACTCACCAGAAGTTGTTAAAAAACGTGAAGGGTTTAATGCTCTGTCGTATCATCATCCTTACCCTTCTGCTGGCCATCACCATCCTTTTCCAGGTTTCTGAAAAGAGATACTTTTTCATTCCCATGACCAACGACTTCTACTATTTTATCAGTTTTTTTTATCTCGTAACGATCTTCTATGCCCTTTTTTTTAAAAAAATCAAGGACCATCATAGATTCATTTTCGTTCAAATCGTCATTGACCATCTCTTCATTACGTGTTTAATCTATTTTACGGGCGGGAAAGAGAGTTTCTTCCCAGTCACCTATATCTTTGCGATTATCGGAAGCAGTCTCCTCTTCTATAAGCGAGGAGCTTTCTTCTCTGCTTCGCTTTCCACCTTCCTTTATGGCCTCCTTTTGCTATTTCAGCTCTACCATTGGATTAATCCTTTAGGTCAGGTTTCCATGTACGAGGCGAGTCAGATATTCTACTCCCTCATCATCTATATGGCCGCGTTTTACATTGTCGCCTTCTTGAGTAGCACGATTTCTGAAGAACTGAAGAAGAAGAAAAGGGAGCTCATTCAGAAACAGGTCGACTATAATCAACTTGAGACTTTCAATCGAAATATTATCCAGAGCCTAGACAGCGGTCTTCTAACGATTGACCTCCAAGGGAGGATCAATTTTCTAAATCGAACTGCCGAAAGAATGTTAAACGGGAGCGGCGAGGAACTGAAAAACGTCTTTATTTATGACCTCTTTCTGAACATTGACGGGATCATCGGTGAGGCGAAGACGAAGTCATCGGATCCCCTATTCGATTATCAACGTTATGAAACGGTATTTGCGAATCATAACGGGAAAAGAATTTACTTCGGGTTCTCTGTTTCTCCTCTTACCGACCCAGAGGGGTCGTTGATCGGCCATACTCTGATCTTCCAAGACATCACAAAATTCAAGGAGATGGAAGAACAGATAACACGGGTTGATAAGATGGCAGCCATTGGCTTGCTGGCTGCAGGGATCGCACATGAGATTAGAAATCCCCTGGCTTCATTGAGCGGATCCATCCAATTGCTAAGCTCTGAACTTGTGCTGGACCATCGTCAGCAGCACCTGATGGAGATCTCGCTAAGGGAGTCGGAAAGGCTCAACGCGTTGATCTCCGATTTTATGCTCTTTGCTCAACCTCCTCAAACCAACAAAGTATTTTGGGAGGTACGGAAGATTATCGAGGAAACGGTAGAACTCTTCACCCATTCCCCATCATTTCATGAGGGAATTCATATTATCTTGCCCAATCCTGGTGAGAATTTTCAGATGATGGTCGATCCCTCCCAGATGAAACAAGTCTTTTGGAATCTCCTGATCAATGCCGCTCAAGCAATGGACAATGGGGGAGAAATCCGCATTCATTTGGAGAGAGGAGATGACCACCTCTTGTCGATGGTTCCTCCGTGGCCGCCCCAGCGGGAAGTCAGAGAATGGGTGAAGATTGCGATCACCGATTCCGGGAATGGCATTGCTCCGGAAGAAAAGCAGCAGATTTTCGAGCCCTTTTTTACGACGAAGGATGCTGGCACAGGTCTTGGGCTCTCCATCGTTCATAAAATTGTAGAAAGCCATAGCGGGGTGATCAAGGTAGACAGCGAGGTCGGCAAGGGGTCTACGTTCAGCATCTTCTTGCCGGTTGGATCAGACGAGGAGAAAGTCGATGTCAAGAGAGAAGATTTTAGTAGTTGATGATGAACAGAGCATGAGAGAATTTCTAGATATCATGCTCAAGAAGGAAGATTATCGAGTGACACTGGCCTCCAATGGTGAAGAGGTGCTGAAACTGACCGAGAAAGATATCTTCGATTTGATCCTCATGGACATCCGCATGCCCAGGATGGACGGGATCACCGTATTAAAAAAGGTAAAAACCCTCTCACCGGAGACCATTGTCATTATGATTACCGCTTATGCCTCTGCCGATACAGCCATTAAAGCGATGAAAGAAGGAGCATATGACTATATCACCAAACCATTTAAGGTGGAAGAGATCAAGTTGATCATCAAAAATGCTCTGGAGAAGAAAAATCTTCAAAATGAAAACATCCTTTTGAAACAGGTGGTCAGAGATCGGTATCATTTTGGGAATATTATTGGGCAAAGCACCAAGATGTCAGTTTTGTACGACCTTCTAGAGAAAGTATCTGGTACGAAAACCAATATCCTGATCACTGGTGAAAGCGGAACAGGCAAAGAATTGGTGGCCAAGGCAATCCATTATAACAGTCCTAGAAAAGAGAAACCTTTCGTGACCTTAAACTGCGGGGCGATTCCTGAATCCCTCATTGAAAGCGAACTTTTTGGTCATGTGAAAGGAGCCTTCACCGATGCCATTGCGACCAAGAAGGGACTTTTTGAAGTGGCCGACGAAGGGACCATCCTTCTGGATGAAATCAGTGAGCTTCCGCTCTTGATGCAGGTGAAATTACTTCGTGTATTACAGGATAGGGAATTCAAGAGGGTGGGAGGGACAGAGGACATCCGGGTTGATGTGCGGATTATCTCGGCAACGAATAAAGACTTAGAAGAGTCGGTGAGAGAAAAGCGATTTAGAGAAGATCTTTTTTATCGACTCAACGTCATCCAGATCAAACTTCCTCCTCTAAGGGCGAGAAGAGAAGATATCCCTCTTCTGACCACCCATTTTCTGAAGAGATATTCAGAGGAGTTGAACAAGAGTATTTTGACGGTCTCTCCTGAGGCCCTTCGCATTTTGCTCAATTATGAATATCCAGGTAATGTGAGAGAGCTTCAGAATATCATTGAGAGAGCTGTTGCCTTGGAAACGGCTCAAGAACTCAGCGCACAGAATCTCAGTTCCTATCTCGATGAGCAGCTTCCTCCGAAGAAGAAACAGATTGATCTCGAAATTCCGAGCGAAGGGATTGACCTGGAGAAAATGGTGGAGGATCTCGAGAGAACCCTTATCTTGAAGGCTTTGGATAAGACGAAGGGAATAAAAAAGAAAGCCGCAGAGCTTTTACATATTAATTTCCGATCGATGCGTTATCGACTAGAAAAATACGGATTGAATGATGGGGTGGATTCATGAGCTCTATGGAGATGATTGAGTCCAAACCGTATAGGGCCTACCTGCCTCAGCAGACCTAATAGTTTCAATGGAGACCTCTTAACGGCTGCATAAGGACCGTTAAATGCAACATTAAGGTAACTCAAATTCCCACCGAGAATGGTTGCTCTTCCATCCCTTGGTAGGAGATTTGTGAAACAGATCCCTCGGTCCCCTGAACCCTATGCGTCCATATTCTTTAAAACAAACTCTATGATATCCATCACGGCAATGGGAATCTTCTTTCTTCGGGCTGTGGTCAGGATCGTACGAACGCACTGCTGACAGGCAGTAATCAACATGTCAGCTCCTGTGGCCTTAATCTCTTCGATCTTTGCCTGCGCCAGTGCTGTCGAGAGATCAGGGTTCACCATCTCGAGGTTACCACCCCCTCCACAACATATGCAGTGCTCTCTATTCCCTTTCATCTCCAGCAATTCCACACCCGGGATGGCTCTTAGGATTTCTCTCGGGGCTTCATAAACGCCACTCGCCCTACCAAGGTCGCACGGATCATGATAGGTAACCTTAGTTCGCTTCTCTCTGAACCTGACCTTCCCTGCGTCGATCAACTTCTTGATGAATTGAGTAGAATGAAAGATTTCGATATCGGCCTTAGACTCCTCTGCCCAGGTGTGGAAACAAGAAGGGCAAGCAAAGACAACCCTCTCTGCACCCCTCTCTTTCACTTTTTCCAAATTGTGTTGGATCAGAGCCTTGGCCCTGTTTCTCATCCCAGCCGCGATTAGAGGAAAACCGCAACACCACTCCTCTCCTCCCAGGATGGTGAAATCGACGCCGGCCTTGTTCAGGATTTGGACGAAAGATTGAGGGATCTTCTTAGTCATCGGAAAATAGGAGGCTACACATCCAACAAAATAGACCACCTTCGCCTTTTCTCTCTGAAACATGTCCTGGGGGACTTCCGCCAAGGACTGCACCCACATCGGCCGGTCCTCGTTTGGCTCACCGCTTATATTGTGGGTCCTCTCCAAAGTCTCTGCTAACCGGTCCATTGCATGGGGATAATTCCCCTTCTCCACCATGAAACCGCGTGCCGCTACCCTCAGGTTCTTTGTGTCGATAGACGCAACACAAACGGTCGAACACCTACCACATAAGGTACAGAGGTAAGGGTGGTCGGAATACTCTTTTAGCACTTCCTCCGTCTTCTCGTGTCTGAAGAGGATTCCCGGGAAGCCGTACGCTTTTCTGATGAAAGATCTGAGATTAGCATAAAGTCCTCCCATCGTGGTCTCTAATTGTTCTGTCTGTGCGTATACCGGACAGACACCTACGCAGCTGCCGCATTTCACGCAAGAATCGAGTGCAATGAGCTCCTTAACAGAAAGGGGCAGAGGAGTCTTTCTGCTTCCGGGTTTGAATGCCTCCGCGGGCATTAGGTTGGTGAACATGACCACCGGGATTGTGATGATGTGCCAAAGCTTCTTGTTATACGGGATGAAGGCGACCAGAGTGGCCAGGAACAATCCCGATACGGACCAAAGCGGATAGTTGAGAGAGGACCATGGCAGCCCCAGAGGATGAATGACCTTACTCAAGCCAAAGGATACGAACCAAAATTGGGCCACAGAGGCCGGAAGGGAATAGGCAAGAATGCTCGTCGCTTCACAGAGAAAGCGAAGGATAAACCATCCCCCTAGCAAGTTGACTGCGACGATATCTCCGATTGATGTCTTAAAAGTCACAGTTCTTGCGACGAATCTGCGGTAGATGGCGATGAATTCTCCTGCCAATATCATCGCTCCAAAGAGGTCGAAGGAAATAGCAAAAAGGGCATCGGAGATACTTAAAGACGAGCTCGATACATCGCGAAAGTAATAAAAGTCACAAAATGGTGCATACAAAAACCGAATCAGGTGTGGAAACCTCGCAAATTGGGGCATCGCCTCCGCTTTCAAATGACCTGCGATGAGGATCCCAGGGTAGCCGATCATGATCAGAACCTTCATTAACCATCTCAGTTTATCTTGGCCGAAGATCCTCCTCTGGAGGATACCGTCCAAGAACGCTATCTCTATGAGCTTCACGATCTTTACACTAAATAAGGTCGAGAAAACCCCTCTTACGAGGGCCCAGAAATCCCATTGACCTCGCCAGTAGAGGAACAATCTCAAAACGAGACCGCTAAAGAAAACGAAAGCCCCCACCATGTAAAAGGTCACAAAGAGCGGTTGATCGGTCACTATTTATCTCCCCTGCTTGTTATTCGGTTCGAGAAGGCCCACGATTTGTCCACACCTTAAATTTAGCATAAGAGAAAGCTTTTTGCTCCATGATTTGATCTTTCCCGAATAAAGCCAGATAGGAGGAAGGCCCGGGAATTAGCTCTTGAATCTCGGAAAGCGACGGGGCCTTGACTCTCGGCTCGAATGAAGAAAAATCCACAATGTCAGAAGACAAGGCCTCTAATCCTACAAATCCTTCTTATGACTCCACGCTCAATAAACAGTGCAGCGGTCGCAATCTATTTCCTCGCTCCTCCTATCAAACCTTCCCCTTTCCCTAAATCGATGAAGGGCACGGCCCCGCCGGTGACCTGCGGCAGAGTTCCATTCCACTTTTTAATGCTCTTATATTGGACCAAGATGGGGCTTATGGAACGGGAAAGAAGGTCGTTCGCCTTGGCCTATCCCTGGGCAACCACTTGGATCGATTCAGCTTCTCCCTTTGCTGTTGCCACTTTCTGCTGGGCTTCAATCTCTCTTTGTGCCAAAATCTGTCTCTGGGTCTCTACTTGCTGCTGGGCCACCCGTTTAGCTTCGATGGCCCCTTCATATTCCGGGGAGAAGCGAATGTTGGCAAAGTAGATATCATCGACGATGATGTGATACCTGGCCAAGTTCTCCCCCAATTTTGTTATCGCCCTTTTCCGAATCTCCTCCCTTTTCGGAAGGATCTCAGTGATCGGATACGTCGGAACAACCTCTTTGACGAAGTCGTTGAAAGCCGGGTCGATCACCTTGTCAGCAAAATCGAGCCCCACTCTCTGGTAAAGGTCATTGACGTAGGCCGCATCGATATGAAAGTTCATCATCCCCGTCATTTTTACCATTTGGTATTCTTTGGAGGAGGCGTCAATCTCCTTAAAGGGATGGGGCCGAACCCGTACATCCACTTTGATGACCTTCTCAACAATCGGCATTTTGAAGTTGAATCCCTCAGCCATAATCCTCTTTTCCACGCTTCCCCACCAGAGCACGACTCCTCGATGGCCCGCCGGAATAATAGCAAAAAGTCCAAGGATAACAATCAAGACAAAGACCAAGTCAAGCCAATGGCAATAATTGCAATAGTTCCTATGGTTCTAAGACTTGGCCCTTTGAGTTCATAAGCTTCTAAGAATCTTTCTGGTATGGCTCACCTCCTGTATTATTCAAATATCGTGCTTCGAATTTATTTTTCTGACTTATACTCGGTAAAAGGACAAATACCTCTCTACGAGTCTTGCCACTCCTGCCTGGATCGCTGCCTCCCTCACACTCTTGGAGACCATTTCAGGGACCTTCCGGTTCAAGACGCTCGGTATGATGTAATCTTCCCTCAACTCATCCTCTGCAACGATCGAAGCGATCGCATTTGCCGCCGCGACTAGCATTTCAATAGTTATATCTTTGGCATTGCAATCGAGGACCCCCCTGAAAAGACCAGGGAAACAGAGAACATTGTTGATCTGATTGGCATAATCTGACCTTCCGGTAGCCACCACCCGTGCATATCGTCCTGCCTCCTCAGGCATGATCTCAGGAACGGGGTTAGCCATAGCGAAGATGATTGGATCCTTTGCCATCTTCTTAATATCTCTTGGATGAATCACCCCGGGTTGGGAAAGGCCGATAAAAACATCTGCTCCCTTCATCGCTTTCGAGATGGGCCCGCGAATCCCTTCAGCATTGGTCTTTTCTGAAATCCTCTTCTTCACGGGGTTCATATTCTCTTTCCGACCCTTGTAGAGTATCCCGCTTCGATCACATCCAACAATCTGCTTCACCCCTAAGGAGAGGAGAAGCCGTATGGAAGCGATTCCAGCAGCTCCCAGCCCGCAAACCACTAAACGAATATCTTCTAACCGCTTATCAACGATCTTCAACGCATTCATCAAGCCTGCCAATATTACAACCGCTGTTCCGTGCTGATCATCATGAAAAACCGGAATATCCAACTCTTTTTTCAATCGCTCTTCGATCTCGAAACAACGAGGGGCAGAAATATCCTCTAGGTTGATTCCACCGAATCCGGGCGTCATCAGCTTCACCGCGGAAATGATTTCCTCTGGAATCTTCGTCTTCAAACAGATGGGAAAGGCATCGACACCGCCAAACTCCTTGAAAAGCATCGCTTTCCCCTCCATCACCGGCATTGCGGCTTCTGGCCCGATGTCTCCGAGTCCAAGGACAGCAGTCCCGTCGGTGATGACGGCAACCGTATTCTTCTTGATAGTGAGGTCATATACCCTTTCGCGATCCTCATGGATCGTCATGCAGATCCTCGCCACCCCAGGCGTATAGACCATGGAAAGATCCTCGCGTGTATTCAAGGGAATCTTGTTTTTCATTTCGATTTTCCCACCCTGATGGACCATAAAAGTGCGATCCGTCACATTGAGAACATTGATTGCATTTATCCTTTTCAATCTATCTACAACCTTCTGACCCATCGGGATGTCTGCCACACTAATGACGATATCCCTGACGATCGTACCTTTTCCAAATCCAATGATATCGATAGCGCCAATGTTTCCTCCAGCTTTACCAATGGCAGAGGTTACTCTGCCGAGCATCCCGGGTCTGTTTGAGATCTCGACTCGAATGAGGATGCTGTAACTCGGGCTGGGTGTCCGGGTCATGAAACTCACCTCCTTTGTTCACTTTTTGACCAATTTCCCGGAAGGCATTTCTTAAAAGGTTCCTCCTTTGAAAATGGGTTTGAAAGGGAATATAACAGTGTTTCGAAGAGCTAGAACGTTACATCACTGGTAAATCGAGCCTAGCGGATAGTGCCTTATGAGATACTTCGGATGTCTTCTATACATGACGACACAAGTATTATCCGGTTTGTCACTCCGCGCTTGACCCGGAATCCAGTGTTTTTCTAGATTCCCGTCTTCACGGAAATGACGCACATTGCTACGATTTATGTCGCTGTATATAGAATATAGATGTTCTCCCTCATCGATAGGGTTTGAGTCGCTCTAGAAATGATGGGTCGACCACGATCCCTAACCTTCCTGCTGCATCCGAATGTTCGATGGCTAGGTCAAATTCCTGCTTCTCGTAATAGATTAAGGCAAGATTGTAGTGGGCCTCAGCATATTTGGGATGAATCTGTAACACCCGTTGAAAAGAAGTGATCGCTTCATCTAATTTCTTCATCTGTCGGTAGACATTTCCAAGGTTGTAATATCCCCTCGCATAGTCTGGCTTGATCTCAACCGCCTTCTGGTACTCGGAGAGAGCTTCGTCCATTTTTCCATTCCTAAAATAGACACTGCCTAAGTTGTTATGGGCTTCGACGTAGTTCGGGTTGATTTGAAGGGCCTTCTGATATTGAATGGCCGTTTCCTTTAGATTCCCTCTCTCATTGTGGGCTACCCCCAGGTTGAAATAGGCCTCCGCGAAATTCGGATCAATGCGAATAGCACTTTTGTACTCTGAGATCTCCTCTTTCCATTTTCCCTGTCTTCCATAGATAATGCCGAGGTTGAGGTGAACTCTCGAGTTCTTCGGGTCCAGTTTCAGCACCGCTCCATACTCAGAAACTGCCTCTTCCAGGTTCCCGCGGTCTGCAGCGTCGAAAGCCAGTTGGAAATGTTCTTCAATACTGATTACCTTTTCTTTCTTCTCTGCCTTCTTCCCTCCTGCACAAGTGATCAACAAAAGGACCATCGTACAGGCAAGCAAATATCTCGCAATGGTCTTCAAGAGGTTCCTCCTGTTCTTAAAAGTCTTCTGAATCATTAACAAAAATCTTGAGCTAAATCAAGGGATAATATTCCTCGGCCTGATAGCGGACTGTTTGACAGGATGGAGGAAATCAATTAACATACGGAAATTAGAAGAGGAGGAACAAAGTGAAGGAAAAGGTTGTGGGGGTGATTGGTGGATCGGGCCTCTACGAAATGGAAGGTCTTAATGAAATTCAAACGATCTCTCTCAAGACCCCCTTTGGAGACCCTTCCGACTCCTACGTCATAGGTCGCCTCGATGGAGTGAAGGTCGTCTTCTTACCCCGACATGGAAAGGGCCACCGGATTCAACCATCCTCTCTTAACTTCAGGGCGAATATCTACGGGATGAAACTGTTGAAGGCTGAATGGATCATCGGCGTCAGTGCAGTGGGATCAATGAAAGAATCGATCCTTCCTGGTGACATGGTTATTCCAAATCAATTCATTGATCTGACCAAAGGACGTCCGAACACTTTCTTCAGCGATGGGATTGCCTGCCATATTAGTTTTGCTGACCCCGTCTGCCCCGTTCTAAGTCAGGTCCTGTCAGAAGCGGGCAAAAAAACCGGGGCGAACGTCCATAAGGGTGGGACTTACCTCTGCATTGAGGGACCTCAGTTTTCAACAAGAGCTGAATCGAGGCTTTATCGGACATGGGGTGTGGATGTCATCGGAATGACCAACATGCCCGAGGCGAAACTTGCTCGGGAGGCTGAAATCTGCTATAGCACCATCGCGTTCGCAACCGATTTCGACTGCTGGCATGAACAGGCAGAGGACGTTACGGTCGGTGAGATCTTGAGGATTCTCGCACAGAGTACGAAGATAGCAAAAGATGCCATTCACCAGGCACTCAAAGACCTCCCAGGGGAGAGGCAGTGTCTTTGTGCCACTGCCCTGAAACATACACTTGTCACTGGCAAAAAGTACATCCCTGAAAAGACAAGAAAAGATTTAGAACCAATCATCGGAAAATACTTGTGACTCCGAAGTTAAGCAAAGGGAATAGAGCATTTTCTTAGGGATTCAAGAACTCGAGGGAGTCAAGAATCCACAAAGAGAAAGTAGAGAGCAGAAATGCACATTCAGATCGATGAACCCGTGAATCCTAGACTCCGCTTGAACTCTTTCAGAGGTACCATTATAAGATCTTTCAGCACACCCAACTGCCCTAGAAACATTCTTGTGCAACGGGTGGGTCAAATGCCTTAAGATCATGAAGTTCTTGGTCGATCGAATGTTAGGGAAGTTGGTCAAGGAGTTAAGAATGTTGGGATATGATACGATCTATCACCGGGGGGAAATTGTTTATCATTTGATTGAACAGGCTCGCCAGGAAGGTCGTGTGATCTTGACCCGCGATACCAAGCTCTTTCCAAGAAAGCCCGAAGATCGCATTCTTAGAGTGATGGAGGATGATCCCATTCTTCAGTTAAGGGAACTTGTTGAAAAAGGATGCATCTCACTAGATGAGGAAGCCCTCTTCTCCAGATGCCTGCTCTGCAATGGTCTCCTCGATGAGATCTCACGGGAAGATGCGGAAGGAAATGTTCCGGACTTCATCTCTCACCAGCAGAAAACATTCTTCCGATGTCCACAGTGCAGGAGAATTTACTGGGCGGGATCTCACCAGGAGAATATG
>JBEKDJ010000067.1:0-18029 GCA_050014415.1 Thermodesulfobacteriota bacterium
GTACTTTCTCACCGCCAGCTGACAAAAAAGCTTAGTCACTGTTACAATCTCTCTCGCTCTCCTCAGCTTCCTCAATCCCTCCTCGTCCAATGCTTCTCTCTGAGCCACCTCCCTCAATAATGCGCTTAGCTCTGGCATCTTCCGCTTCAACCTCAACGTCTCTCTCTCCTTCGCCTCCGTCTCCGCGGTCACTCTCTCAACAAATCCACCGCACTTGGCCTAAATGCATTTGTGAATACTGTGAGCTACGTTCCCTTGTCTATTTTCTGCACCCGATGGGCTGGTGCAAAGCACCGACCTATCACTGATGCTCAGCGAAAGCCGGATTTATCAGCGATTCGATGGAGCCGATTAGGTGTTTTCAAACAACGTCTCAGGGAGAGAATGACCGCAAGCCGAACACAATTTCTCTTTTGATTCGAGGCGGTAGTCCTGTGGATGAAAAGGGTGCCCGCAGTTGGGGCAGACAGCCTTTGATACTGTGGCAGTAACCTTGTTTTATGCCGTTCGTT
The DNA here is from genome assembly GCA_050014415.1 of Thermodesulfobacteriota bacterium. GTDB lineage: Bacteria > Desulfobacterota > BSN033 > BSN033 > UBA1163 > JBEKDJ01. Next base: position 513 of record JBEKDJ010000067.1, read on the forward strand.
TGAACAACCTTCATCCGCCAACGGCCACGATGAGGTATATCCCAATGGCGAGTTGAATCACTCGTCCCACACCCTCTCCAATACGGAGTTTCGTAAACAAGTCAACTTCTACTGACTTCTTCAAAGAACTGAGAAGCACCACAAAACTGCTAGTGCCCGGTATTGCTGAGATGAGAAGGAAGAGCCCGAGGCAGACAAATGTCAGCCGCTGGAGGTCCTTCAAAGAAACTAACTCCTCAGTTCGAGAGACTTCAGGAAAATGCTTCACGGCAAGGGCATTGCTGCGGAGAAGCAGATAAATAGCTAAGGCTGCGATTATGAAGAACGGTACAGTGCCTCCTACGGTCATCAAGAGCCTATTGCAGTCTCCCCGAGGCGCAATTGCGAATGTGGCGAATACGCTGCCGAGGAGAAGTATAGCGTCGATGAGTGCCAGAACACCCAGGCAGATGAAGGCAAGCTTTGCGGCCACTCTCGTGTTCATCATTTCCTCAGTTGTCTCACCTAACGGGTGCGCTTGAGGAGCAAACCCCGAAGGGGCGTTGTCTGCTCGAACCGCACACGATAGGGTGGCGCGAAGCGCCGACCTATCAATATTACTAGACAGTCTTTCGGCATCTTACCAGAGCTAAAGGGAATTTGCAAATCTGAGCCGTCTTCTTGGCCGCCCACGCAGAATACCCATGCTTTTATCCGTGGATGAATGCATGAAGGATAATCCTCTGCTGCTCATCGAACCCGTCCGCCGTAATAGAATTACTATGGAGGCCAGGCAAGTTTTCTTGTAGGCGAGAGACTTGACTTTGAGAGGGTGCTTCGGCGGGTTTTGCCCAAGAGGGGAAATAGGTTAAGACAGATTGCGGGATTCATCTTATCTACCAAGGTCTTTCTACAATTGAAAAAGAGGTAGTGCTCTATTATACTTCTGGGTAGCGTTCAATTTCCTAAGACCTACAAAGTATCGTCGCAAAATCCCCCTTTATCCCCCTTTTTCAAGGGGGAAACTCCAGTCTCCTCCCTTTATCAAAGGGAGGGTGGGAGGGATTTTGAAAAGGTCATCAGAGGAAGTCCAGCGCTTCCAGACAGAACCCCTGGAATAACTGCTAAAATGGACAAAAGAATACGGTGCGGCGTAGCCGCAACCATATCAAAAGATGTCTCACACAGAGTTCGCAGAGGCCACAGAGACGATAGAGGAAGATATATGTTTATGGAGAATCCCGCCTGGGCGGGATTCTCCATAAGCCCTATCCGTTCGGCAAGATTATCCGTCTGGTCAGGCCTGAAATGAAGAATGGAATTAATTCAGATATAGGCGGAATCGGTAAGTCGAGCGACAAGCCATTGTAGTGCGCGCGCAATCGGCGCTGAGAGCTTTCATCGAATCGGCATCTTCCGATTCGATGAAAGAAGAACACTCTCTGAGTCCTCTGTGAGCTCGAGCAAAGCGGGCGAGAGAACATAACAATTCTGCTTAATGAAATTTCCAGATTCTGCACCTTAGTAGTACAGAAAGAAATAAGCCTATGAAGGTCTGAATGTCGATCGAAAGGAATGAAGCATGGAAGAGAAGGAACAGATCTTGACGAGTTGCGATAACGGAGGACCCATATGGGTCCACGTCAAGGACGGCCGGATCATCCGGATACGGCCTATTGTTTATGATGATTCTTTTAAGACATGGAGCATCCGGGTAGGCAATCAATCTTTCTCTCCCCTCAAAAAGGCAACGGTTGCACCCTTCACGCTTGCGGGCCGGCAGAGGGCGGAGTCCCCGGACAGGGTCCAGTTTCCAATGAAGCGAATCGACTTCGATCCCGGGAAGAACCGCAGTCCAGAGACCAGAGGCACGTCGGGTTATGAAAGGATCTCCTGGGATCAAGCTTTGGATTTAGTGGCCGGTGAAATAAAACGCGCCCAAGGAACTTACGGAAAAGAAGCAATCCTTGGGTTGACCTCGTCTCACCAGATGTGGGGAATCTCTCAATACCGGTTCAGTACCTTTGAAAGGTTTTTCGGATTCTTGGGCGGTACTCGCCAGCTTCACAATCCTGACAGCTGGGAAGGATTTCTCTGGGGCTTGCCACACGTTTGGGGCTTCTACTGGCGTCTGGGGATGGCTGAGCAATACGACCTTCTCGAAGATGCCATGAAACATTCGGAGATGATTGTCTACTGGTCGAACGATCCTGATAGCACCAGGGGTCTCTATGGAGGGCAAGAATCAGCCATCTGGAGACTCTGGCTGAGGGAACTCGGCAAGACCCAGGTCTTCATCGACCCCTTCTGCAATTATACCGCTTCGATACTTGCTGACAAATGGATTGCACCCAGACCAGGAACAGATGCAGCGCTCGCCCTGGCCATCGCCTTTGTCTGGTTCAATGAAGGAACTTATGATAAGGCCTACGTTGAGACTCATACAGTTGGATTCGAGCACTGGCAGAACTATGTCATGGGAAAAGAAGATGGAATACCCAAAACTCCGCAATGGGCTGGGGGAATAACAGGAGTCCCTGCGAGGGTGATCAAGTCCCTGGCTAGACAATGGGCTGCGAAGACTACCATGCTTGCGACATGGTGGGGAGGTGCGGCCCGCGCTGCGTATGCCCACGAATGGACAAGGATGATTCTTCTTCTCCAAGCCATGCAGGGACTTGGAAAACCGGGGGTGAATATCTGGGCTGCCGCCAAAGGTGCGCCTCAAGATGTGAGCTTCAAGTTTCCAGGGTACACAGCAGGCGGAATGAACATCGTCGCCAAGGAAGCCCCGCAGAATCCCGTGCAGCAGTCCATCTATCGATTGCTCATCCCCGAGGGGATCCTCAATCCCCCCATCCACTGGAAATCGGTTGGGTTCTGCGGCCAATCGGTGGAACAGCAGTTTGAGGACTATGTGTACCCTCTTCCAGGCCATTCCGAGATCCACTTGCTCTACAGGTTCGGTGGAAGTTACATCGGCACCATGACGGATACGAATCGATGGGTCCAAGCTTACCGGAGTCCCAAGATCGAATGTGTGGTGTCTCAAACCCCGTGGTGGGAGCCAGAGACGAAGCTTGCCGACATTGTCTTGCCCGTGTGCACAAGTCTAGAGCGGACTGACTTGGCCGAATGGGCAAGCGCCCAGGGCTATATCCCGGATTCTCAGATCGCCTGCAACCACCGTGTCTTCGTCTATCAGAAAAGGTGCATCGAGCCGAGGTACGAATCGAAGTCAGACTACCAGATTTTTGCCGGCTTATCAGGAAAGCTCGGTTTCGGCGAGCGATACACGGAAGGGAATTCAGAGGAGGACTGGGTCAGGAAGCTTTTTGAAGCTTCCCCGCTTAGAGAACGAGTCTCTTTCGAAGCCTTTGAGAAAAAAGGATACTATGTGATGCCGCTCCCTGAAGACTATCAGCCGAACCCGGCCATGCGGTGGTTCTATGAGAAAGGTGAGGGCTTAGCAACACCATCCAAGAAGATCGAGTTCTTCGCCAGCAGTCTCCATAAATACACCCCAGAGGACAAAGAGAGGCCTCCAGTGCCTCACTACATCCCGTCCTGGGAAGGTCCGGATTCAGAGCTTGCAAAGAAATATCCTCTCCAGTTGATTACGCCTCACCCGCGATATGACTTTCACACCCATAATGATGCACATAGCTCCTGGCTTTGGGAGATCCCCGGCCACCGCATCATGAAGGATGGTTATTCGTGGTGGCCCATACGGATCCATCCTGCAGATGCAAAGGCCCGCGGCGTTGGGGATAGGGACATCGTGAAGGTGTTTAACGATCGCGGCGCAGTTCTCTGTATCGCTCTCGTCACGGAACGGATGCGACCCGGAACAGTCCATGCCTTCGAGTCTTCCGGGCGATATGACCCCGTGGGGCATGGAAAACCAGATTCCCTCGATCGGGGAGGATGCATGAACCTGCTCACCCCGGCTCGCATGATTTCAAAGAATGCCCCGGGAATGGCCCCGAATTCCTGCCTTGTCCAAATCGTGAAGTGGGAGGGATAAGCAATGCCTCGATATGGACTCGTGATCGATGTAACGCGTTGCAATGGCTGCTACAACTGCCAGTTAGCCTGTAAGGATGAATTTGTCGGGAACGACTACCCACCCTATTCTCTTTCTCAACCCGCCACTGGCCATTTCTGGATGCGAATTGAAGAGAGGGAAAGGGGGAAATTCCCCAGAGTGAAAGTTGCCTACCTCCCCATCCCGTGCATGCATTGTAAGGATGCACCCTGTATAAAAACGGGTGTTGATGGGGCGGTTTATCAAAGGAAAGACGGGATTGTCATCATCGATCCTGAAAAATCAAAGGGAAAGAGGAAGATTGTCACATCCTGCCCGTACGGGGTAATCTATTGGAATGATAAAAAGAGCATCCCGCAGAAATGCACGCTCTGCACCCATCTTCTCGACCGGGGCTGGAAGGAACCCAGGTGTGTAGAGGCTTGCCCTACCCTCGCTCTCCGTTTTGGTGATCTTGACGCCCCTGGAAGCGAGTTCTCGAGAGTCGTGGCCTCTCAGAAAACCGAGGAGCTTCACCCCCAATTCAAAACAAAACCCAGGGTCTCTTATATCGGTGTCCCGAAGGTTTTCATCGCAGGATCAATCGTCTTCGCCGACACTGACGAGTGTGGTGTGAATACCCAGGTATCGCTCTTGGATCCGTCCGGGAGCAAGATCCGAAGTGAGCTGGCCAACGGCTTCGGGGACTTCGAATTCGAAAGGATCGAAGATCCAGGTCCCTATCAATTGAAGGTATGGGCCGCTGGGTATGAGATGAAGATCCTCACCATTGACTTGAAGGAAGATACCTATCTGGGAGAGATCGTCCTTCGACGCATCTAAAGGGGCCTGTGAAGAATTATCAAACCATCTCCGAATGGCGTGCAAACCTTTACGGGCTTCTCTCTTCCGTTTATATTCAGATCCCTCGTCAAGAAACAATCACGCTCAATTTAGAACCTGCTCTTCACCTGCTTCGATCCTCTTCGGAAGGAACCGAAGAAGCTCTACAAGAGATTGAGAGAGGAGTGGGGTTGGTCAAGGCCTATGCATCCGGAGAGGATCCCTTGTCGGAGAAATCCATTACGGACCTCTCAAAGGACTGGACGCGTCTCTTTCGAGGGGTGGGAAAAGACGGACCCCTTCCTCCCTATGAATCGCTCTACCGGGCGGAGAGATTAAAGAAAAGACCTGTCCAAGAGATCAATCGGTTGTTTTCCAAAATGGGAGTCCGAGTCCCTGAGGAATGGCACCAGCCGCCAGATTACATCGGAGTCGAACTCGACTTCATGCGTCTCTTCTGTCGGAGGGAACTGAAGGCCTGGGAGAAAGAAGAGATGGGCTCAGTCCTTGAGGTAATAGAGACCGAAAGATCTTTCCTCGAAAACCATCTCGGTTTATGGATATTCGACTTTTGTGAAAAGATGCTGGCGCAGGCCCGCGAAGACTTCTACAGGGGAGTAGCCCGGTTGACTTCAGGACTTGTGAAACATGACCGGATATGGCTTTTGCGACTCTTCAACCTGATTCACCATACAACAGTTGATAACCCCAATTGAGCCAAAATCTTCGACAAATTCCCTCTGATTCCCCTTTGCTACAGGGGAGAATTTGTTAGGATCCCCGCTTTGATAAAGGGGGACCATGGGGGATTTTATCAAAGGACCTAGCAAGCCCTCCGAAGGCCTCAGTATCAGGGAGACATGCAATCAAAGAATTGTCTTCTGCTCAATTGGAGTGTAAGGAGCATTGCCGACTGAATTCAACAGTAAGGTTCATTCAGGCCGGGGAGAGAGATAGATGAGAACCCCCGCGGCACTCAGAGGTGCCTTTACTGCTCCTGAAACAACTACGTACCGCACATAAATTCCACCCGCCAGCCCGCAGAGGCAGGCAATTAGGATCATGAAAAATCCGCTACCCCAGAGAGCCTCAAACACAAAGGGAATCACCAGGCCGATCAGGACGACCCCACCCCAGAAAGCTGCAGAGAGGTCTCCCCTCACCAACCTTCGCACAGAGGCCCTGGCGGCTGTCACCTCATGCATCCCGTGAAGATAGAAGAAGAGGATCAATGCTTCGAAGAGAATTAGAAACGTATCGAATTGGCTGAGAAGGCTGATGGATTCACTCGGGGAGACGCCGGAGAGAAGAAGAAGAAGGATCAATCCGAGGATACCCGTCGAAACTCCTGATACGAGAAATAGCAGAGGCAAGATAGGAGTCGACCAGAAGGGAATCGATCGAGTGGTGTCGAAAAGAAAACCCGTATAGATCACCGTGAGGGCTCCGAAAATTCCCCCTAGGACATTCAATAGGGTGAACAGAGAAGAATCACTTGTTAGTCCTTTAAAGGGCCAGATCCACCAGGCAAACTGGATCGCTTCAAGAATGATAAAAGCGGTCAGTATAATTGTTCCTCGGGAGATCCACGCTTGGTTTGGCCGTGACAGGGCTCGAAAGGCTGCCTGCGGCCGTCCCAAGTCGGAAAAAAGCAGAAGACATCCTATAACCACGAGAGGAGCTCCCAAGATCACACTTGCCCTGGTGACAAACTCGGCTTCAGGATGGATCAAATGGAAGGCGGCTCCCACGGCCGAGGCACCTCCTCCTACCCCTGCGAGAAAGAGGTAAGCAATTACCTTCCACCCAAAGACAAAATGGCCTTTCGGCTTCTCCCCCATCGATCTTCTCCTCATCAGTAATCCGGCAGATAGTAGACCGAAGGCTCGGTTCCCAATTCCGGATTGAGCGTATAGCCCCTCCGGAGTGCGATCAACCTCGATACCTCACTGTTGGAGTCATCCAGATCTCCGAAGGTTCTGGCATTGGCAATGCAGGACGTTACGCAGGCAGGCTGTAACCCTTTCTCGATCCGTTTCAAGCAGAAGTCGCACTTCTCTACCGCGCCCCGCCGGTGCTTCTTTTTACCCTTCTTTTCATAGGGGGTTTCAGCCCCTTTCACATAGGCCTTGATTTCGTCAAGGAAGTAACGGGTCCCGTAGGGGCAGGTCACCACGCAGTACTGGCATCCCATACATTTCTCGGAATCAACGACGACGATCCCGTCTTCCCGCCGGTTCGTCGCTCCCGTTGGACACTGTTTCTCACACTCCGGTTTTCCGCAGTGCATGCACGTTACCGGCAAAAAACCCAGTTTGCTGTGGGGATACTTACCCACCTCGAATTTGAAGACACGGTTGAAGAGAACTCCTTTGGAAGTGGCATGCTCTGCCCGGCAGGCGACCGTACAGGTATCGCATCCAATGCATCTCTTCAGATCGATCACCATCCCATACTTAGCCATTTTTCTCTCCCCTGAGCCTTCTGATCTTCACCCTCGGCCCTACGTCAATCGTTCCACTCAGAGGATCCAATCCCACATTCTCTTTGGAAGTCATTAAGACATTGAACGGCGGCCCCTCCTTTGCAACAGGATTCATCTGGATGGTGCCCCTTCCATAGCATCCCGGGATGCCTACGACCTCCGGGTGAATCAGCTCGGTCAATTTGGCTCTTCCCTTCGTTTTTCCGTATCGAGACTCCACTTCCACCCAATCTCCTTCTTTAATCCCTTTCTGCTTCGCTGTCTCTGTGTTGATATGGATGAACATCTCATAAGGATCCGTCTCCCGGAGTTCCGCCAACCATGGATTCTCTTGAGTTCCTCCCGTAGCAAAAGGCATGAACGGACTCTTCCAGTTGGCCACCCAGAGGTCGAACTCTGGAGGAGCGTCAAACTCATTGTTCGGTATCCAGTGGGGAATGGGCTCGAAGTAGGCGAAGAAACTCTCCATCTCCTCTTCCTTCCATCCCGGGACCTTCACGTGATGTTTCTTCAGATTCTCCCGGAGGGTGTCTCCTGTTTTCTTTGTGTGTTCAAAGTAAATCGGATGCCTCGTCTTATTGTCAGGCCAATAGTAGTAATTGTAGCCTTCCTTTCCTGTGGCAGTAAATCTATAAAGGGCACCCTTTTCGAGCCCTTCATCAAAGCTGTGTTCATCCCCGAAGATCTGTTTGATTCTCCTGTCGATGATTTCATCAAAGGCATAACGTTTGTCGAGATCAAGCTTTCGCTCCTCGGTCAGCATGAAGGTGTGATTGATAACATCGTTCAAACCGCCCTTCCCTTTCAGGAACCCTGCCCGCTCGGCCAGATCGATGATGATCTCATCGATCTGCATCGTATTAAACAGTGACTTCACAGGGTTCCGACAGAGGGCCATCTCCAGACCGCGCACATCGTCGGCAATCGATTGGTGGACAACCAGATAGAACCGGCAGAACTTTCTTTCGAGAAAATAGGACTCCGGAAGAACAATATCAGCCATCATGGTTGTCTCATCAAATTGCGTGGAGATGGCTACAATGAATGGAACCTTTTTGAACGCCTCGATGAAGACCTCCGCGTCACAGATCGCCCGGATCGGATTGGCACCGCAGATCAGGAAGGCCTCAATGGGAAAGGTAAGATAATATTCCTTCGGATCGAGGATGGCCCTGACAGCAAGGTGAGGAGCAGTGTGCTTGGTGGGATAAAACTCAGCCATATCGACGTGGTCGGGTGGAAACTTCCACGGAACGCCGATGGCCTCGAGAATGGGCTTAACAATGCCGTCCTCATTCGGTCTGAGAACCTCTGCGCAAGGACCTGGGTTTCGATTTCCAGTTGCACCCCCGGGCACTTCCATGGCGCCCACCAGCAGGTTGATCATCTTTGTAGCCAGGTCGAAGTACATACCCCCCTTATGTGAAACAGCACCCCGGCCCGATCCTGCAATCTGTGCGGGCCTCAAAGGGAAGGTGAAGCCATCGATCATGATGGTTGAACCGATCATCGCATGATCAACGAACTCCCGTGTTGTGACACGGATGGTTTCTGCAGGGACAGAGGTGATCTTCTCAGCCCATTCCGGTGTATATTCTTTCATCCGTTCCTTGATCAACTGAAGGGCAGGCTTTGCACGAACACCCTCTGCAGCATATTCTCCTTCCAGGGCATAATCTTTAAACGAAGGATCATCAAAAGTCTTTGCCTTTCCATCCACCGGGTCCCAAAGAAGGGGCTTCTTTGACTTGGGATCTCTGACATAGTAGCCATCCGGACCGATGAGATAGGGTCCATTCGTCCGGTTCTTGATAAACCACTCGTCAAATTTGCCGATTTCGTAAAGGATTGTATGGATCATCGAAAGGGCAAAAGCAAGTTCAGTCCCGGGTCGAATGGGTATCCAGCGATATCCCTTTGAGGCCTCCACAGAACATCGGGGATCAAGGGTGACGAGTTTCATCCCCTTTTCAACGGCGTCGATGAATCTGCGGGTAGCTCCGGGAGTGGCTACGTTGGGACCAACCGTCCTTCCGGGAGCGATGAGGTAATGACAATGTTGAAGATCTGAGATGTATTCCGGGTGCTGGCCATGAACCAGGTTGGCTGCATAGTGGATGGAGCACGTCGGTCCATGAGAACCAACGACATTAGGTGTTCCAAAGGCCTCGGCAAAGATCTGTCCAGGCACCTCATAGTTCGTGGCCCGCTCCACTTCCTTCGGGGTGATGAAGAGGCTTTCCGCACACCCCCAGCCCTCCCACACCAGAAGCTTCCGCGGATCTTCTTCACGAATCTTCTTGAACTTCTCTGCAACGGTGTTGAGGGCTTCCTCCCAGGTGATCTCCACCCAGCCAGGATCGATATCCGGTCCCTTCTCAGGGTTCGTCCGCTTCAAAGGGCCTTTCACCCGGTAAGGGTTGTACAAACCCATAATCGATGAGATGGAACGGATGCAGATCTTCCCCAGATTGGTCGGACAATCTGGGTTGCCCACAATATTGGTGACAATTCCATCTTCAATGTGAACGAGCGTGCCATCATCGGCCTGCATGCACATCATGCAGAAGCTGGGAATCCAACGATCCTCGGACTCCCTCGGGCTCTCCTGGGTCAATTCTGACAATGTGTTTCCTCCTTCTGATCTGAATGGAAGTCTCAATGCATTTCAATAGGAAGCTAATATTAAGAATAACGGATCATCCCCACATCGTCAATACGAGGTGTACCGACTACAAGACGTCATTTGGATTCTTGCAAAAGAAAACAATCTCCGCATCGGTGGGGAGGTAAGCGGAGGAGATAGGAAGCCCCTCATATGAAACATCTCCGAGGGGCTTCCTCCTGATCAAGGTCTGGGGATGGGAAAAACCAGGCTGGCCGTTTTCTTGATCTCAGGATACTGATTATTCTCAACGATCTCTAGCTCCCAGGGCCACGTCTTCCCCTTCACCCACTGTCCCCCGACGAGAGGGGTCCTCGAGAAATTTTCTCTTCCATATTTGATCGGTCCGACAATGGTGTTGAGATTGGTCTGAGCGATGGCCTCCCTGACCTTCTCCTTGTTGAGAGTTCCGGCTCTATTCAGAACATCGGCGGCAACCTCATAAACGGCATATTTGAAGCCCAGGGGTTGTGTCCACTGCCTTCCTGTTTTCTCGGTCCAGGCGTCACAGAGGGCCTTTGCACTATACCCTGCTAGAGAAGACTTAAAGGGGTGATTGGGACTCCACCAGATACAGGTGGTGAGCCCATTAGCCAAATTCCCACCCAGTGCTTGAACTGCCGATGGGAAGAGGATGGGTTTCCCATGGGTTGACATCTTCGGGATGAATCCCTGTTGATAGCACTGCCGCCAAGCGGAAGCAAAATCAGGCGGGGGCTGCACACCTGTCAGGATATCTACCTTTTCTTTCTTCCAGAGGTCGATGAACGAGGTGTAGTCCATTGTCCCTTTTGGAAACCTTCCTGCGTCCACCACCTTATATCCTTTTTCAAGAAGGCGCTTGGTAAACATCTCCGCATAGGTCTTGCCATCTGGGTCATTTGGCCATAGCCCGCCAACAACCTTCCCCGTCTTATCGGCGACGCTATCCCACATCGAGATGAAAGACTCCACGATCTGAGGCACAGAGAAATGAAAATGAAACGCCCATTTGTAAGGCCCTCCTGTGAGCCAGGATTCGATGGGTGCATCGGAGGAGATGCAAGGGACTTGATACCGTTCACACATTGCCCCGACCGGGTTCACGGTATCCGGAGTATGGAGCACGATCATCAGATCGACATCGTCCTGAAGAACCAGTTTGGATGCTACGTCGCCAGCCTTGGTAGGATCACTCTCGGTATCCATCATCTTGATCCGAACAGGTAACTTCTTACCCGCCTCCTTGATGAATATACCCCCGTCCTTGTTGATCTCCGCAAGGGCCCGTTCATCGATCCACGGAGACGCTTCACCGAAGGCGGAGATGGGGCCCGAGGTGGGATTGGGCCGACCGATCAAAATGTAATCCCGCTTCTCGGCGGCCTGGATGGGCCTTCCGAGGGAAGCCACACTCAGGGCTGCTCCTGTATAGGTGACTTTCCTGATAAACTCTCTGCGGGTTATGCCGGTTTTTGCACGGCTCTTGCTTCTGGGGTTATCCTTCATAGCTGATACCTCCTTTTCAGGTTTAAATTCTAAAGTCAAAAACACCCATTTGGGCGTTGTCTTTAAACATCCTCAGAATTCAAAACCCGGCCCTTTCAACTTTTTATTGCAACAAACAGTCTGATTCTTCTTTTCGCTTCAGCGGATTCTGAGGAGCTTGCTCGCACTCCCTCCCAATATCTTTAGCATGTCTTTCTCTGGGATATCCAACGCTTTAACGCCGGCAGGGTTGTTTGGATGATATCCTCGTCTGATGAGGGGGACTTTCAAATGGTTAAACAGTTGCCGAACCCTCGGGTTTGCGGTAGATACCCGCGGTCATCCCTTTTTGTCTTACACGATCCCGATTCGCTGCGCGTTCAGGTAGCAGATTTTCTCCTTTTCTCCCTGAGAGATTGGTAATCCTTCAATGAATCGAATGCACTCGTCTGGGTCCTCATAGGGATAATCGGTGGACAGAAGGATTCTGTCAATGCCCATTGCCTCATAGGTACACAGGAAGGCCCCCTTGAAGTAGTTTCCACTCGTCGTCACATACATATTCTCTCTGAGATACTCACTGGGCCGCTTGGCCAAGTCGGGTCGCGCAGCGGCATCGATCCAAGGCCTTTCATATGCAAAATCGATTCGTTTCATCAAGAACGGCAGTCCCTCCCCCAGATGACCCAGGACCACCTTCAGGCGGGGATACTGATCAAATGCGCCGCTGTAAACCAGGCGCATCATGCATAAGGCCGTTTCGATCCCAAATCCGAAGGGGGGTCCTCCCAGTGCATATCCGTAAGCTCTCAACTGAGGGATGGCTGGCACAGTGGGATGAAGATAGATGAATGCATTCAGCTTCTCCACTTTCTCGAGGATCGGCCAATACTTCCTATCATCCAGGTAGCTGTCCCCGTAATTGGAATTCGTCTTCCATCCCTTGAAGCCAAGATCTTCCACTGCCCTCTCGAGCTCATCTGCAGCCCCTTCGGGGTCTTTCGGTGCAAGGGTCGCAAACCCGACGAAACGATCTGGATACTTGCGGATCGCCTTCGCTAACAGGTCATTTGCATTCTTAGCAAGGGCCGCCCCGGTGGTTGGATCCAAGCGCTCAACTCCAGGGGTCGTTAAAGAGAGACATTGCACATCAATTCCCGCGGCGTCCATGTTCTTCAGTCTATTCTCTTCAAGATCAAGAAGTTTATTAAGGAGAGGATCCCCGATAGGCTCTCCCGTATCTGCCGTGTACCATAACCGGCGATTCTTAGTTCCCGGGTCGTCCGCATATCGGGGGTAGTCTTTATGTTCATAAAGTGCCTGAATAAACTCCTTTGTGGTGAAATGAGCTTCCAGATCAATTCTCTTCATCTTTCCTGTTTCCTTCCTGTTGAGTGTAACACTCTGTTGGTTTCAAGCCCTCTTCCGCTTTTCGTGACTTCATCCTTGATGTCCGGCGAAAAAAGTGACAGCTGTTCAGTCGATCTTAAGAAGTCTTTTTGCGTTTCCTCCCAGTATCTTTGCCTTCTCCTCCGCCGGAATATTCATCGATTGAATACCGCTCAGATTTGTCCGAATGAAATCCTCACCTGCTTCCGCACCAAATGGATAATCGGATCCATACATCATCCGGTCAGGCCCAAAAAAGGCATAACCGCATGGATAGGCAGCCAATGTTCCGTCGACCGCCGTATCCCCGTAGAGATTCTTCCAGTATTCGGTGATGGGTCGGGGTACCTTGTCCTTCAAAAGGCGAACAAAATTCTGTTCGATTCGTCGAACAAAGAAGGGAAACATGGCCCCTAAGTGATGCATGACAATCTTCATCGTGGGAAAACGATCAATCACCCCTCCTAAGATAAGTCTCCACACCGCCTGAGTGGTATCAAAAGGCCATCCGAAAATCTGCATCATCCTCCATCCCTTGTCCATATCGACCAAAGGGTAAGACTCCCAATGGGTCGGATGGATCAGGATGGGCAGATCATGTTTGACCACTTTCTCATAAAATGGAAAATACTCTGGAGAATCGAGTCCCTTTCCATTCTGGTTTGATGCTATCGTGATGCCACGACAGTCGAGCTCATTGATGGAACGGTCGAGCTCCTTCATTGCGCTCTTTACATCAAGGAGAGAAAAAATACAGATGTTGATGAATCTCTTGGGGTAGGCCCTGCAGACGGCGTAATTGTCATTATTCGAAAGCCGACAGATCTCTGCCGCATCCTCCGAACCAAAACCAAGGAGAACGGGCGTGGTCTGGCTCAAGGCCTGTATGTTCACTCCGTACTTATCCATGAGCTTCAAACGGACCTCAGGGTCTCCGTTTTCTACGGGATATGGAAACTGTTTACCTGGGCCGTAATACCTGGCACTTGTCAGCATTTCAGCCGCGGATTTTGCAATGTGATGAGAATAGACATCGATGATCATTTACCTCTTCCTCCCTTTTTTTGCGGCCAACTTAGTACCGTCACGGACTGGCACCATTATGTCCGTTCCCTCTACTCTTGTTCCATAAACTGGCTGCGAAGGCTAATCTTTTTCATGACGATTCCCCTGCTCTCTAAGAATCTATTTCCTTTTTGGATGTTTCTTAAGATCCTGCTTCAAAGGTTTACGGGCATTCACTTCATTCCGCGCAATTCATGGATAGAGATCAGTCTCCCTTCCGTGGGAAGCATTTTATAATTTCCATTAGCAACAAGAACACATTGATAGGGGAATTTCTTCCCTTTGACCCATTGAAGGCCGCCAGAAGGTGTCACGGCAACGTTTTTGTCGTTGAATTTCGTCGGCCCCTGTATCGTATTCAAATTGGTCCCCGCAAAGGCTTTCCGTAAAGTCTCCTTGTCGAGAGTTTGGGCTCGCTTCAGGACATCAGCCACAATTTCATAACCTGAATAGCATCCACCAAGAGGGGCAGTCCATTGTTTGCCAGATGCTGCCTCATAAGACTCGCTCAATTCTTTTGCCGTTTCACCTGTTAGGGAAGACTTGAAAGGATAAGAGGGATGCCATACAGCTTCTGTTGAAGTCCCTAAACCCAAATCGCCGCCAACGGCTTCGACCGCTGCAGGGAAAAGGAGTGCTCTCCCAACAGTGGAGATTTTCGGGATGAAGTTTTCGCGGAAGGCCTGCCTCCAGACCCTCGTAAAATCAGGGGGCGACATATTTGCGAACATGATTTCTACATTCTCCTTTTTCCAACCACTGATGATCGTACCGTAATCCATGGTCCCGGCTGGGAATCGACCCGTATCAATCACTTTATACCCTGCGGGTTCAAGGTCGTGTTGCGCTCCGTCCGCCCAAGCGACTCCATCGGGATCGTTCTGAGCCAAGAGGCCAACGGTCTTATTCGTCTTAACGTCATTCCACATTTGCAAGAAAGAGGCATTATAATCCCCTACGCTGAAGGATGCATCGAAAGCCCAAGTAAAGGGACCCCCCAGCAAAAACATCTCAACAGGCATCATGGTACTCACACATGGAATCTTGAATCTTTCGCAAACGGCCGCCACTGGGCTCACCGTCGCTGGCGTAGCGGAAACATACATGATGTCTATGTTGTCATTCAGGACAAGCTTGGAAGCAATATCACCCGCTTTAGTTGGATCGCTCTCAGTGTCCACAGTCTTCACTCTCACCGGAAGCTTCTTCCCCGCTTCTTTGATGTAGATACCGCCATCCTTGTTCATATCAGCGATCGCCTTGTTGTCGAGCCATGGTGTTATTGTTGTGAAAGCCGATACAGGTCCTGTCAATGGCAGGGGTCGACCAATGAGGATGTGGTCTCTTACAGCTGCCTGTGCTGGTTTGAGGAACTTTGGTACGACAGCAGACACGCCAACTGCGGCTGTTGTAAAACCCACCTTCTTAATAAATTCCCGACGACTGATATCTCGTTTCTTTTCCATACGAAACCTCCTTCTGTGATGATTTTTTGCTAATGGTTAGTAACGATCTGTTGATCCCCTCATCAGGGCCCTCACAGTGACTTCACCTCAGGACTCATTGGCCACCTGTTCCCTTAGGATAAAGATTGGGCAATAGGTCAGCAAGATGACCCATTTCCTCAATACAATGCTGCATCAATGCAGCCCCAAACTTCTCATCGGCCTCAAAAAGCCAGAATCGGCTTCGCATTTCACAGCCGAAATCCGTATCCCGGACAAAATGAATGAGATGACCTAATTGTTTATTCTCTTCAAGCAACCCGACATTTCCACAGACGGCTGCTCCGACTTTCGCTTCTTTAAACCTCGATGTGTCAAAGAATTCAGACGGTTCACGAAACGTGATTTTCAATTTGGTAAGTTCTCCCCCGATGTATTCGTGGACAAGGTGACTGGCACCAATATAGTGGCCGGGCCTCCAGCGCTCGTCCCACTCTCCAATGATGTGGTCCTTAGGATGCCACAGCTTGTATTTTTGGGTGTCACCAGCATATCCAAACCAACAATCGACCATTTTCCCTGCACAATGAGGCATTCGCGTCAAGACGGCTATATACATGTGGCCGTTCTTCAGCCGCGTATACCCCGTCTCTATTGGCAGATACCCAGGCTCTAAAAGTAAACTAATTTCTTCAAGGAGCACAACTTTCCCTCCTTTCTATGTTTAATAGGAATGAATCAGGTTTCTCCTGCCTCAAAATAGACTTCTTGACTGACTACTCTCCCTCCGCTAATGACTTCGAATAAAAAAGTAGATTTGAAATCTTGGAGGTGCAGTCTTTCAATTGAGCGACAATAGGTGAACCGCTGTTTACAGTGATCCTCTGAGAAGGACCTGCTACGACAATGGCTGCCACCGGCTTTTCTTCGTGATTAAATATCGGCGCCGCCACAGCATTGATACCCACTTCAATTTCCTCATTATCAAAAGCGTACCCTTGCCGTCTTATTTCTTCTAACTGACGGCGAAGTGCCTTCCGGTCTGTGACAGTCTTGGGGGTTAAACGAGGTATTTTTTCAACAAGAAGTCTATGGTTCAATTGTGGAGGGGAAAAGGCCAAGATGGCTTTGGCTCCTGCAGCAGCCATTGGAAGCCTGTCTCCAATGGTAGCGGCAAGAGGCAGTGGCGGAGGGCCTTCAGCCACATAAGCCACCACCGTTGAATTGCCTGAAAGGACTTCCAAGGCAGCCGTTTCTCTGAAGGTATCTCTTAAGTCATCAATGTAAGGTTTTGCGATGATGACAATATTCGATTTCAGAGATTTAGTGATGGCCGATCCCAGGTTCAGAATGGAAGGCCCTAACGTGAATTTTCGGGTCAAGGGATTCTTCTGGAGAAAGCGGCCCCGGCTAAGTTCCATAAGGATTCGGTTAACAGTCGCTGGATGAAACCCCAACTTTCGACTCAGCGTGACCGTCCCCATCTCAGGGTTGTTGGGAGAAAAGGCCATGAGAATCCTTAAAGCCTTTTCGATCGAGCTTGTTTTTGACTTCTTAGCCTTCATAGAATTATCATATTGTGATAAGCAATATCATTATGCGATAATCCTGTCAACAGAAAAATTAACCGAACTTCCCTCAATACACCCAAACCACCACATTCCCTAACACCATCGCCCAACACTCCCTTTTTTGTCATCATTCGAATTCCTATTTCCCTCACTTATTGACAAAACTCCTCCACTAATATTAAAAGGGCAATAGGAGTATATTTGAACGGTCTTTCTTTTTAGAGATCTCTCTTTCACTGGATCAAGGAAATGTCGTTTGTAATGGAGCCAGAAAGGAGGAAATTTGAGATGCATCAGGGGGGATACACAGGAAGGATTTTGCGGATCAATCTTACGGATCAGACCGTAAGAAAGGAAGAACTGTCTTCGAGGATCGCCAAAGATTTCATCGGGGGAGCAGGTTTTGGAATAAAGTTGCTCTTTGACGAAGTGAAGGCGGGGATAGACCCCTTAAGTCCGGAGAATAAGCTATTTTTTGCTCCTGGGCCTTTTACGGGGACAACCGTACCCTGTGCCAGCCGCATAGCAGTTACGGGAAAATCTCCTTTGACGAATGCCGTAGGGATGGGTTTGTCAGGTGG
>JBEKDJ010000068.1:0-17815 GCA_050014415.1 Thermodesulfobacteriota bacterium
GTTCGGTCCGTTGGTGACAAGGTAACCTCAGAAGTCATACGTCGGTATATAAAATACCAGCACAGTGAGCAATTAAGTTTTGTGTTTTAATGCCCCGCAGCTCTGCTGCGGGGTAGTTTACTGGCGATCCGGTGGAGCCGCTGGTTATGACCTTTCAATATATTTTATGGTTGATCCCACATTGCATGGGAGATGATTTTCCATTCCCCACTTATATTTCTCATTAAATAAGAATACATCCATTTCTCTCCTTTGCTTTCTTCTTCTACTTGGAGGTCAATGTCACCAAGCATAGCTGGTGGAATTATTCCCTTTGAATTCCAATCATCGGTTTCTTTTTGACCATAAACAATCCGTTTTAGAATCTTATAGGACTTAATTGGAACCGCTTGAGGTAAATTGAAATCATCTAATTTAGGATAGAAGCAATCTAAGACTTTAGATTTATCACCAGTCCTGAGCGCATTGATATAAATGCCTAGGGTTACGTCAGGGGAGGTAAAATCTTGAGCCATAATATCATACGGTGCTAACAAAATTACTATTAAAAGACAAAATGTTCTCATATCAATTCTTTGAGTCATAAAAAATTGAGCTTCACGGGCGCCGCCCGCAGGGTGGCATCCCGTGCAGCGATTGGTTGTGCCGCGATCATTTACTCGTTTCCATTTTTACAAGTTCGTCTATAGTGAAGTAACACTTATAAATTTTGGGTGGAGACTTCATATGTCTAGGAATAAAGACTTGCTTAGACTCATCGCTCGGTTGTAGTAAAAAAGGCGGTTGGAGAGTAATGACAAGCTTCCTGCGATCGTTCGGGAGACTTTCACCGTTCATCCAACTCCATTCACCTTCTATGAGGAACCGATAATCTCCGTCTTGTTTCCACTCCCCATGAATCGTTCGGCCGCTCATCGAAGTTGGCCCAGAATCAAATACCCCCTCGCTAGTGAGAAGATAATACGAACTCCCATCTGTAAAAAAAAAGCTGACCTTCCTTTTGAATAATGTCGATTGCTTTAGAGAAATCAGCTGCTCGGAGTGAACCAACCAAAGCGAAGAAAAGACAAAAGACTAATACTCTCTTCATTTTTTAGACTCCATTAGCGGCACAACAATGAGCATACGGATTTACTTTTCTATCAAGATATCATAAGCATTTTACGAAAACAATGGGAAGAATCTTATGAAATTAGATATTTGGTTGCGTTATTTTTTGGTTTTACTCTATAATGCAGGGTAAAAACGAACTTCGGATATTATCGAGTAGTTGGCGGATATGACACTAAATGGGGTTCTACCCGAATTCCAGGACTTTCTGCTTTGACACAAAATTGTTCCTGAAAAGAACGTTCCATTCTATGCGCACTGGGTCAGCAAGTTCCTCGCCTTTACAAATATCAACAGGGAGTTAGATCAAGATGCCCCTGTCGGAGAATTTCTACATTCCCTGAAATCAATGAAGAATATTTCATACTGGCAAGTGCGACAGGCAGAAGAGGCCTTACGACTCTACCTCCATCATTTTAAGGGCAGCAAGACAATGAGAGAGGTTCACAGTGAGGCACGGTCTGAAAAGAGACTTTCGGATTTCCCGTACCTTCTCAAAGAAATAAAGTGACCTTCTCTTCCTTCTACTTTTTCCTTTTTTGTGGTATGATAAAACAATGAAACATATGGAATATCACAGCATTTGGGATGAAAGAGAGGAAGAAAAGAAGAAAAGAGATAGGGCAATTGAAAAGGCGAAGTTTATATCTAAGTACATCGTTTCACAGATTCGGTCATGTATTCACCGCAAAGTCGCAGAGAACGCAGAGAAGAGATTTTCTATTTGGCGGGGAGATACCGCCAAATAAATAGATTCTTGTCCTTTTAGAGTAAGGCTACTGATAAGTGCTATAATCATCATATGGAAACAGATCTTAATCCCAAAGGGATGAATTTTCTGATCCAACCCCGCGAAGCGCGGGATTGGATCAGAAGTAAATTCCCCCCTGCGCTCTTTGCGCCTTAGCGGTTAACCTGATTTTAAAAGGGTCGAATTCTCGACAGAAAGCTCAATGAAATCAACTCTAGCTCCGCCAATATACGGCTAAATTGGACAGCAATGAACTTAATATTACTACTGTAGTTCAAGTTTCCACAGATGGAAAGGTAAGAAACATTTATGCGCGTGGCTATGTATTATAATAACCGGGATGTGAGACTGGAGCAGATGCCAATTCCAGCGATTGGCCCTGGTGAACTATTGGTTAAGGTGCTGGCCAGTGGCATCTGTGGCAGTGATGTCATGGAATGGTATCGGATCAAGAAAGCGCCCCGGGTGCTTGGTCATGAGATCAGTGGAGAGATCGTCGAGGTGGGAAGAGAAGTAGAAGATTATCACATTGGGGATCGTGTTTTTGTCTCCCATCATATCCCCTGCAACACATGCCATTACTGCCTGAACGGGTTTCATACGGTTTGTGATACATTGCGAAGCACCAATTTCGATCCCGGCGGATTTGCAGAATATATTCGCGTTCCTGACATCAATGTCGATCGTGGGGTTTTCGTGTTGCCGGAGGAGATCTCCTTCGAAGAGGGTGTGTTTGTTGAGCCGTTGGCCTGCGTTCTTCGAGGACAGAGGTTGGCACGATTCAAGCCGGGCCGGTCTGTTTTCGTCATCGGCAGTGGCATTTCTGGGGTTCTTCATATTGCACTGACTCGTGTTTCAGGAGCAGGGCGGATCATTGCATCGGATATTAATGAATACCGCCTGGAGGGAGCAAAACAATTTGGCGCAGACGAAACGATCCTTGCAGAAGACGTCAGTCCTGCGAAGATTCGAGAGATCAATAAAGGACGCCTGGCTGACCTGGTCATCGTCTGTGCTGGAAGCCTTTCGGCTTACAAACAGGCACTTGCAACTGTGGACCGGGGCGGGATCGTATTATGTTTCGCCCCTCTTGAACCGGGTCTCAGTTTTGCTCTTCCGTTTTTCGATTTTTGGAATGATGGAATCACCCTTCTACCCAGTTATGGGTGCAGTCCTCTTGACATTACCAATGCCATTGAATTGATAAAAGCTCGACGTCTTCCCCTTCGGAAGATGATCACCCATCGGCTCCCTTTGGCTGAGACAGGCCTTGGTTTCAGGCTTGTTGCTGAGGCCAAAGAGTCGATCAAAGTGACCATCGAGCCCCACCGATGATTCTAAGAACACATTGATGGATCAGAGTTTCTTTCACATTCAAAGAGGAAAATGATCCTTATGCGATAACTCTCTCTCCTTTGAGATGAGCGATATCATCCTTGTTATATCCCAGCTCCAATAGAATCTCCTCAGTGTGCTGCCCGAATGCCGGCGCTTCACGCCGCCACGATGCAGGCGTTTCGCTGAAATCCCAGGGAAAGCCCGACATCTTTATCTTCCCCCACTGTGGATGCTGAACATCTATGAAGTAGTTATTGGCAAAAGCTTGTGCATCGTTGGATACCTCTAAAGGCGTTTGAATCGGCGTAAATATGCAGCCTTCATTCTTTAGAATTCGAATCCACTCATCTCTGGATCTGGTAACAAACCTTTGATCCAGAATGGCAACCAATTCTCTGGCGTTTCTTCCCCTGGCCTCAATACTATTAAATCGAGGGTCAGATTGTACACCTTCCATGCCCAATGCCTTACAGATTTGTGGCCAATACCGATCCGGATCGAGGTGGGCAATAGCAATCCATTGATCATCCTTGCAGCGATAGTGATTATACAAAGGGTTACCAGCTTGTGCCCTGATCTCCCGGGGAAATTCTTGGCCTAACATTGCAGGAGCCTCCATGATAAACGCAAGCATGGCAATTACGCTGCCCATCAAGGAGGTATCGACTACCTGTCCTTTTCCTGTTTTCTCCCGGGCGTAGAGGGCAGCCGTTACACCCCAGGCACACATCAACCCGCCTACCTCGTCACCAATCCCCGGAAGGATTTGGGTCGGAGGGGTCCCTCGTTCGCCGCAGGACATCATCAACCCGGAGCGGGCTATTCCAGTATAGTCAAATGAAAGGTCATTCGCATCAGGTCCCTTTCTTCCCCAGCCAGAAGCCTGAGCGTAAATAAGCCGGGGGTTTCGGGCTAATAGGATATCGGGCCCGATGCCCATTCTTATAGGGGCTTCGATGCTCATGTTATTCAGGAAAACGTCAGCGGTATCGATCAGTTTGAGAAATATCTCCATCCCCTTCCTATTCTTAAGATCTATGACGATACTTCTCTTGTTCCGGTTATGATGCTCAAAGTAATAATTTCGACCCTTTAACCCAGCCATGGCGCCAATAATCTTCATAAACCCTCTTCCAGGATCCCCGGCCTTTGCTTCAATCTTAATCACATCAGCCCCCAGATCCCCCAATCTCATTCCAGCCACAGGCCCCTGCTGGAACATCGTGATCTCCACAACTCTTATTCCATCCAACGGTCCAGTTGCCATTTCAAACCTCCTCCAAGCGATAATTTAATAAGTCCTATTGGATTGGCCCAAGGCTCCTCTAAGCAATCCATATCCTATCCAGTGAAACACCTGAGGTGTCGACATGCACCCTGGGAATATTCCTTTCAATATCCCAGGGGAGGAAATAAGTGAGGTCTTCAGTTTCCTGTGTGAAACGAGACCTGAATCTCGTCTCCAACCATTTCCTGACATCATTGATTGCCCTGGTCATAGCACGATCGATCCCCACAGCGCGATTCATCTCTTTGAGATATGGAGAGGTTTTGAGTTGATCGAAGGCTTCCACTGAGTGGATCCCCTCCACCCTCTTTCGCAGAGCATAAATGTTTCCCCTATCCCTGAAGATTAGAAGAATTGGGTTGATTCGGAGGATGGTTCCCTGAAATCCCAACTTCGATACATATCTTCCAATCTTCCTCAAGAACCTTCTCTTTCTTACGAGGGAGGACAAAAAGTGGGGGGATACCCTTTCGAAAATGTAGTCCACTCCTTCGTGATGAAATTCTCTCAACCTCGTTGGGTCGAAGCCGAGATCGAGGAGATCAGATATTTTCAGTAATTGGGATGAGTGGGTTCTCATCTCTTCCATCCAATCATAGAGATAGGGCCTTTCGTAGAAGGGTAGGCCCTCTACAAAGAAGGTTGGCTCTTCCTTCAGCTTGCCGGGCAGACCTGGCAGGATTTCTTTGTCCCCCCATATTCCAACATGATCTTTTTCCAATTTCCACAACGAATAGGGCAGAATGTGAAGCTCCTTGATCCGCTCAGAAAAGGAAATCTGTTCAAGGGATTCACCGCCTGTGTAGCCAATGAGTGATGAGATGCGTCGACGGAACCCGATCAGCTTTGTTGTCAACCGGGTAAACATGAATCGCATAAGAGGATTTGAAGTCCCTGATGAAATCTCCCTGTCAAAGAGTTCCTCCAAGGCCTGATAGACTGATCGAAATTCTTCGATGGTCCTTTTGACCATGTCCTCGTTGTCGTGCATGTCGATGACAGGTCTCTTCTTGTTCAAATAGAAGAGAGATTTGATCAGCTTGTTCTTGAGGTCACGAGCCTGAATGGAATCTGGGACAAAGATCATATAGTTCCCCCATTCATCGGCTACACCATTACCCACCACATCCCTGATATTCTTCCAGCCGAGTTTGGTGTAGATCTCATAGGTTGCTTCCTCAGGAGGAATGATGTTGTCAAGAAGGCCCACCGCCTTTTCTTCCTTTGCAAATTCCATGAAATCCTTGAGGATCCTATATCCTAGCCCCAAACCCCTGAACGCTGGCATGACCTCCACATACACCAGGTAGTAGCATGTGATAATCTTTTTCAAATAGATCATATTGAGGTAACCAAGGACGTCCCCTTCTTCAGTATGGATTTCTAAGGTGTGGAAGAACTGGCGGGTATCACTTGGTCTGAAGCGCTCTATCTTAGCTCCGTGGGCAGTCAAATCGATCAACTTGTCAAGACCCGTGAAGGCTTTATAGGGAGAAGGAGACTCAAGGCGACCGATTTGATCCTCGAGAGTCATGTCAATGACTGACAAGGCATCCTTCAGTCCAATTCCAGCCCGATCGATCCGTTCTCTGATTTCAGCAATCTGCTTTGGTAGCACTGTCGCTCATCCTGCCAAAAAAAAAAGGCCATGAGGTTTTGCCACATGGCCTTACATCTTTCTTGAGTCCATGGGCAGGCACTAGGTCTGCCCATGTCCTCTTTTTGATTAACTAGAGGGAAGCAGACCGGTATTTGAAGCTAAAAAAGTAAAAGTTAAAAAAGCGAATCCGATCTTCCCTTTTCATGATCACTTTAATTATCTTATTTCTTTCATAAAGTCAAGGCCATTTTTATGCAATGTAATTCTTGCGCTAACATTGACAAAACGGAGCCCGGCATTCGACGATTCAAGGGTAGAATTTGGTTTTGAGTTGCAAGTTCCAGATTTTAAGGTTTCAAGTTAAAAATCCTTAGCTAACTGAAGCCAAAACCTGGAACTTGAAACCGCCCATTGGGCAACTTGTATTCTTGACCCGTAGAATTCTTTCAGTCATCGTATTGTATTTTCCGTTCCTGGGGTTCACAAATTCGAATAGGCATCCTATGTCTATGGTGGAAGATTTCTTATCATTCTTTGAAACAAAATCCGGCATATAGGCTTCCAGTGGATACATTGAGTTTTAAAAGAACTTTTTAATAACAATTAGTTATACCCATCCGCTGGGTTTGGCATTGAAAATGCATATTTTATCAACGGAATGGAGTATGAGGTGCTTGAGACACAAAACAAGAATGATCCCCTCAGCCTTTTTCTAACCGAGGAGGAGAAGAAATCACCCGAATCTAAAGAGAAGAACCTCACGGAAGGACAGAAAGACACCTTCCTCATGCCTTTTTTGACCGAAATGATCCATTTTATTAAGGGCAATCTGGCTTCCATAAAGAATACCGCCCTCCTTGCAATAGATAAAGCCGAGGATCTGGAATTCAAGAGGTATTCTCATCGAGCTGTTACCGAAGATATTAAGAGGATCGATTCGGTGTTGAACACGCTCCTGAATTATATCAATATCAATACCCCCATTGTAAAATCGAACACACTATACGTCATTTTCGAAGAAATCGTGGAAGCGAATGAGAAACAACTTCGGAATAAGAAGATCAAGGTACTCAAGAAATACGAAAAGGACCTTCCGGAGACCTACATCCATGACGAACAAATCAGGTTCATTCTGAATTCCGTCTTTCAATACGCAGTGCTTTCCGTTTCCGCGGAGGGGACTATCGAAGTCCTAATAAAATCCTTCGATTTCCCAAATGAAGCAAACGGCAAGACGATCTCGCCGAAGAGAAATGAAGGATTCATTGAGGCCATCATCGGCTTCGTGGGTGACAAGAAACAAGCTAAGCCATTAGAGGTCCTGTCGGAGGGGCAAGCCGCTCAAAAGGAAGAGACAAATCATTTGATACTGCAGTTGGCTAGAGACATCCTCCAAAAGAACCGAGGGACGATGGCATTTGAAATGGATGAAAAGAAATCGCGAGCGCTTATTACCTTGAGATTCCCAATCGATAGAAGAAAAGTAGTTTACTATGAGCCGATCAGTATCTGAGAAGAGACTGGGAAGCTGACTGCGGAGTGCTATAGATAGCCCTGTTTTTTCAGGTTGACCATCAGGATGGAGATGGCAGCCGGGGTGACGCCAGAGATCCGGGAAGCCTGACCGAGGGAGAAAGGTCTGATTTTGGTCAGTTTCTCCATGACCTCCGCTGAGAGTCCAATCGTAGAACGAAAATCAAAGTCTTTTGGAAATCTAACCTCTTCCAATTTCCTGAACCGTTCGATCTGATCCATCTGCCTTGTGATATAGCCGTCGTACTTCACCTGGATTTCAACCTGTTCCAGGACTTCCTTGGTTAGACCTTGAAGACCTCCATCGAAGCTAAAGAAATGGGTAACGTGGATTTCTGGCCTTTTCAACAACTCTCGAAGAGAAGCTTCCTTCTTTAAGGGAGCACTTCCCCAGCCGCGAAGAATTTCATTATTCTCCTTTGTCGGATGGATTCTTAGATCGGAGATTCGTAAGAGCGTCTTTTCAATGGCCCTTTTTTTCTCCAAAAATTCTTGATAATCTCCTTCCTTCAATAACCCTACATCATGCCCCTTCTCCCGCAACCTCAGGTCAGCGTTGTCTTCTCTCAGAAGGAGGCGATATTCGGCCCGGGAGGTAAACATCCGATAAGGTTCGTTGGTTCCCTTGGTAACCAAATCATCGATCAACACACCCATGTAGGCCTCTGAGCGCTTCAAGATCAGGGGCTCCTCCCCTCGAATCAGGAGAGAGGCATTGATTCCTGCAATCAGCCCTTGAGATGCCGCCTCTTCATAGCCTGAGGTTCCGTTAATCTGCCCGGCATGGAAAAGCCCTCTGATCTTTTTCGTTTCGAGGGAGGGCTTCAGTTCTGTTGGATCGGAAAAGTCATATTCGATGGCATAGCCCGGCCGGATGATCTCGACCTCTTCGAGTCCCTGTATCGACCTCAGCATTCGAGTCTGGATATCCAAAGGGAGACTGGTAGACACGCCGTTGGGGTAGATCTCTGCCGTATTTTTGCCATCAGGTTCTAAAAAGATCTGGTGCCTTGTCTTGTCGGAGAAGCGGACCACCTTGTCCTCGATCGAGGGACAATATCTCGGACCGATTCCCTTGATGATCCCACAGAAGAGGGGTGATCGATCAAGACTACTGCGAATGATCTCGTGTGTCAATGAGTTCGTATAAGTGATATAGCAGGGGACCTGCGCGGTCTCAACTTTTTCCGTGGTGAAAGAGAAAGGGAGAGGGTGTTCATCTCCGTATTGAGGAGTCAGTCTGGAGAAGTCGATGGTATTCCCATCGAGCCTCGGCGTGGTCCCGGTCTTGAGCCTACCCATCCGAAAGCCTAGCTTCTTGAGTGATTCTGATAAACCGATAGAGGGCGGATCGCCCACTCTGCCAGCGGGGAAATGGATGAGGCCAATATGGACGAGACCATTAAGAAAGGTCCCTGGAGCAAGGATCAGCGCTTTGGCTTGAATGGTTTCATTCAAGTCTGTCCTTATGCCTACCATCCTATCCTCATCCACCAGAATCTCTTCCACCGTCGCCTGTTTGATAAAGAGGTTTGCTTGTTGCTCCACGGTCCTTTTCATCCGAAGTCGGTACCCTTGTCGGTCTACCTGGGCTCTGGAGGAGCGGACCGCTGGCCCTTTTCCGGTATTAAGCTGGCGAAACTGAATTCCCGTTTCGTCGGTTGCTTTGGCCATCTCTCCACCCAGCGCATCGATCTCCTTCACGAGATGTCCCTTGGCCAGCCCGCCGACCGCAGGATTGCAGGACATATAACCGATCTGATCGACATTTTGAGTAATGAGGAGGGTAGGGTGTCCCATCCGGCTGCAGGCCAGGGAAGCTTCGATTCCTGCATGACCAGCGCCCACTACGATCACATCATAATCTCTGGGGGAGTGAATAAAGAATGGGCTCATTGGACGATACCCTGATTGCCATTATGTTTGAAATTCGGAATGCTCAATTAATGGAATGTTGTAAGGATGCTTTCAATAAGATAAAAATCGAGTTCAAATTCTGATCATCCAGGAATAATGAAAATCCCAACCTACAGACATTTTCGGGCGTCCTGGATGGATGATCGTCTTGGCTATTTCAAATGGGCTAGCCGGGATTCGGTTATCTTATTTCCCCCATCGTTACAATATTTCACCATTCGATGACGTTTCAGCGCTTGCCTCTGCAGGCCTTCACACAGACACCACAGATATTATGGCTGAAATGGAGGGTTTTGGCAAAAGTTCTCAGTTGTTCGTAACATCGAAGATGATCAAAGTCCTCCTGTCGTTCCTTGATCGCCCCTGCTGGACAGATCGGAAGGCAGTCCTGGCAGGAACTGCAGTTTCTTAAAGACGGAGCATCGATCACGAGAGGAAGGTCGGTGAGGAGGGTGACGAGACGAATCCTTGCCCCAAACTCCTCGTTGACGAGAAGATTATTCCGTCCGATCCATCCCAATCCTGCTGCCCTAGCTACATGTTTGTGAGAGAGATGGCCTTTTTGGCTTTTCCAATCCACAATTTGCGTGGCCGGAATAGGCATCACCTGATATCCAAGGTCCTGAATCGCCGAAGCTAAGATCAGAGAAGTGGTGTCCAGGAGGATATTGACTCTCTGATAATGATGAAAATAGAGCGGGGTAGGTCTGTCTCCGATCTCTTCCAAGATGGCATCGGAGAGATGAAAGGCCACCGAGATGCCAAAGGAGAGTTGGTCGATCAAGGGCGAAGGAAGAAGGATTTCTTCCCTGTTGAAGGTGCGAAGATCTGCTACTCCAAACAGGGACCCTCCCCATTGCTTGCAAAGCGCCCTTATCTTTTCGGTATTTTCCTTGGCATCCATCGCAATTCAAATTATGGGTCCCAAAGGGGGTTTATTTCAAGGCTTCTTGATTTGTAACCGCGGAGCACGTACCCGGAGAAGTTCTTCTTGGAACTGGAACTCAAAATCTCGAACTCCGAACTTCAAGTTTCGGAACGGAATTTGGTTCAGCGTGCTTTAATCTTCAGATCCTTTATCTTCTTTCGGAGGGTATTCCGATTGATTCCTAAGAATTGGGCAGCAGCAGTCTGTACGTGCCCCATCCTTTCCAAAGCAGACTTGATCAGTATCTTCTCCACCAGTCCAATAATATCGTCAAAGATACCCGGTCCGATCTTCGACTCCACATCGGGATCGATCCTATTCAGAACTTCGGAGAGCTTCTTCTCTAAGATTTCGTCCAGCAGGGAAGATTTTGTTTTTCCTTTGGCAGATCTCTCAACCCCCTCGTTTTTCTTCAAGTGATAATTGTTAATCACCGGGGAGAGAATGGCTGAAAGAACGGAGAGGAACTGAAAATCCTCAATGAATTCATTTCCGGGTCCATAGAGGGAACTGATATTAATCACACCAATCGGTTCATCGTCGACAACGAGAGGAAAACAGATCAAGGGTGGCTGGATTTTCTCGATTCGTTTGCCACCCTTGACCACTTCGTCATAAAGAGGCTCTTCGCTCAGATTCTTGATCACGGTCGGTTGTTGGGATTCGAGCACTTTTGCGATCAATCCTTTTCGCCCGCTGTAACCGTGGGGATGAACTTCTTTCCCTATTCCGTAAAGGGCTTCGACATGGAGAGCATCTTTCTTTGGGTCGTGGAGAATGAGCGCTGAATACCCAACTGAAAAAAAATCAGACAGGATCGCCATCACCCCACGGAAATAGTCCTCGAGGGGGGTCTGAACTCGTGGAAGCCGGGTAATCGCAAAGAGGCTCTTCACTTCTGGAGAATGAAAATCCGCGGACAGTGGGGAAATCATATCGGACTCCTGCAAATCAAAAGGTCAAGGTAGATGGGTAATATTGGGCGAACAGTAACATCGTGAGCACTGCCAACCAGGGCGATGGAATCTGTTCCATCTTATAGAAACTGAATTCCAATTTCAAGGAAATTCTGGAGACCTTTCCTGCCACTTTCCCCTTGAAGTCTCCCTTTGAATTCATTAAAATTCAGTCCGTATGTCTGCAGAGAATCAGATGGATCCACCGCGGGTGGTGATCCTCGTCGGTCCGACTGGAGTTGGCAAGTCCAGACTGGCCATTGAACTTGCAGAAGCATTCGGAGGTGAAGTCGTCAGTGCGGATTCCATGCAAGTCTATCGGCATATGGATATCGGTACAGCCAAACCAACGGTAGATGAACGGAGAAGAGTCCCGCACCACCTGATCGACGTCGTGACCCCGGACCAGCCGTTTCATGCACGCCTTTATCAGAGACTGGGTCGTCACACGATCAATCAATTATACCTGAATGGGAAACCCATTTGGGTGGTAGGAGGAACCGGACTCTATATCAAGACGCTCACCCAAGGGATTTTCAAGAGCCCGGAGATCGATCCCAGCGCTAGAGAAAGGTTGAGACAGGAGGCAAAAGAAAAAGGGAAGGATTTCCTTTATCAGCGGTTGAAGAGTGTGGATCCGAAAACGGCCTTGTGTCTCGATCCTCGCGATCTTTTCCGGACGATACGGGCCCTGGAGGTCTTCGATTCAACAGGGATCCCCATCTCCTTCTTTCGAGAACAACATCGTTTTGGAGAAAGACCTTATCAGACGTTAAAGCTTGGTATCGACATGGACCGGACGGCCCTCTATGAACGAATTGAAAAGAGAGTCGACGAGATGATAGAAAGAGGATTTCTTCAAGAGGTCAAAGGACTGATGGAGATGGGTTACGGTGCTGAGTTGAAGCCGATGCAAAGTCTGGGTTATAAGCAGATGGTTCAATTCCTCTCGAAGAAGATCGGGTGGAACGAGGCGATCGGGCAGATGAAAATGGATACCCGCCATTATGCAAAACGCCAGTGGACGTGGTTTAGGGCCGATCCAGAGGTCCATTGGCGGATTGTATCCCCTGATCGGCAGAGGATATTCGAGGAGGTCAGGTCTTTCTTAGGAAGAGGAGGGTAAATGGCCATGATGAAGAATCAGATTAATGTCCAGGATCAGTTTCTCAATCGTATTCGTCGGGATCGAAGCCATGTGGTCATCGAATTGACCACCGGCCGTAAGATCGAGGGAGTCATTCTCAGCTTCGACAATTTCTGTCTGGTTCTCCGGGCAGAGGCTGACCATTTGGTTTACAAGCATGCGATCTCCTCCATTTCTCCTGGTGAGAAGTTGGAATTTCTTGAAACAAAATAGAAAAAACATGAGGATGAAAGGATTCGAGTGGTTTCGTGCACTCCACTTCAAATCTTGAATCCTGGAATGCTTGAACCCCCAAAATCTGATTTGCAACGCTTGTTAGAGAGTAAGTTCATGGACCATCTCGATATCAAACCCATACTTGAAGGCATCCTTTTTATTTCGGACTCTCCAGTCCGGCTGGAAACCCTCGTCGAGATTCTGCCTGAATCGAACAGAGAAGAAATTCTAGAAGGAATTTCCCGAATTAGGGCAGAATACGAGGATGGCTCCAGAGGAGTGGAACTGGTCGAGATAGCGGGTGGATATGAATTTCGAACAAAACCCAGATGGGCTGAATGGGTCAACCGGCTGAAGAAGACGAAGGCGGTAAGGTTGAGCCGGTCTGCCTTAGAGACTTTAGCCATCATCGCTTATCGCCAACCAATCATCCGGCCCGCAATTGAAGAGATTCGCGGAGTGGATTCGGGATGGGTCCTCCGCACCCTATTGGAGAAGGGTTTGGTCAAGATGCTGGGCCGGAAAGACCTTCCCGGACGTCCCATGATCTATGGGACGACAAGGGCCTTTCTGGAACTCTTCAGCCTCAACACGCTCGCGGATCTTCCTAACCTCAAAGAAATTCAACCTCCTCCGGCAGTTGATGGAATACTCAGGGAAGAGCTGATTGGAATCGATGCTACGACTTCCCAGCCCGATGAAATCCCGCTAGTCAACGAAGTTGAAGAGTAGGGGAATCTGATTGCCACTCGAACGGATTCAGAAGATTTTAGCCAAGGCTGGAATCGCCTCGAGACGGGAAGCAGAGAGAATAGTGATCGAGGGGAGGGTGATGGTCAATGGGAAGGTGGTCGACAAACTGGGTTTCAAGGCTGACCCCTCGAAGGATCACATCAAAGTGGATGGGAAAAGACTTGTACGTCTTGAGCCCAACGTCACTCTTCTTCTCAACAAGCCGAGAGGATATGTTTCCACAGTCAAAGATCCCGAGGGGAGGCCAACGGTAATGGATCTCCTCAAGAATGTGAAATGGCGAGTCTATCCGGTGGGCCGCCTGGATTTTGATGCAGAGGGGCTTCTCCTTCTTTCGAATGACGGAGACCTCACAAATCTTCTTTCTCATCCGAAGTCTTCGATCCCGAGGATTTATCTGGTTAAGACCAGAGGAATCCCGGAGGAGGAGAGACTGACTCGACTGAAGAATGGGGTGATGCTAGAAGATGGAAAGGCCCAGGCGGTTTCTGTCCGAATCCTAGCACAGAAAGAGAAGAATAGTTGGATTCAGGTCGTGGTGACCGAGGGAAGAAACCACCTGGTGAAAAGGATGTTTTCAGCCATCGGTCACCCCGTCCTCAAGTTGAAGCGAGTCGGATTCGGACCCATCCAGTTGAGAGATCTTCCTATCGGCCAGTTCCGATATTTGACCCGTGAGGAAATCGAAAGGGTAAAAGCGACCAAAGGTTGAGGCTAAGATTAGGAATTCTAGATTTCTTGAATAATAGATTCTTACCACAAACTCGAAACTGAGATATGTTAAGCGGCGTTGAAATCAGAAGAAAGATTGTCCATCTGGTTACCCTATCCATTCCTATCGGATATGCCCTGATGGCAAAGGAGACCGTCTTCTCTATCCTTCTCCTTCTCTTCCTTGGGTTTCTTTCGGTGGACCTCCTCCGACACTACCATTCTGGAATGGCTTCGCTTTTTCGAAAATACTTCCTGGGAACGGTCCTCAGAGAAAAAGAGAGGGCCACCCTGATGGGTTCTACCTATTTTCTTTTTTCTACTCTCCTGACGATCCTCCTCTTTCCAAAACCGATCGCCATCGCCAGTATACTCATCTTGATTCTTGCGGATACCTCTGCGGCTTTGGTCGGTAGAGGGATTGGGAAGATTCCGATCTTCGGCAAAACCCTCGAAGGGAGCCTAGCTTTTCTCCTCTGTGCCTTCTTGATCGTCTGGATCTATCCCAACCTGGATCTTTTTTCAGGAAGCCTTGCAGCACTGGGGGCGACGTTGATTGAGATTTTGCCAACCAGGATCGATGATAATCTCACCATTCCTCTCGTTGCAGCAGCGATCATGGTAGCGCTTTAGCTCTTTGAGATGGAATTGGGGTAATCCCTGAGTTCCCGCCGAAGACAGGATTTCCATCGTTTCAGAATGCGCTCCTTTAAGCACTAGGCTAAGATTGAAAATAGAGCCTAAAGTGGTGAAAATGTCTAAACCTCAACCTCAGTCTTAACCTGGGTTCTTAAGAGCTTTCCGATGGGGGATAAGAGAAGGGAGCCTCTTCAGCGATTCAAATATTCTTATCACCTCTTGTTCTGAAGCAACCTCTGCAATCGCCGAATGGATTTTCAATCCTTCAAAGAGAAAAAGAAAGGCTTCTTCTGGTTCGTCCAAGAGTTCTCCGTCCGCCAGCGGGTTGAGGCTGATTACGGGTTTTTCAAACTTCTTTATCAGGTCACAGGCATGGGCGAGATCGAAGTGGCTCCATCTCTTGTTGATGGGGACGGCATAGGCTGCCACATCGAGGGATTTTGCTTTTGGAAGGACAAACGTCGCCCATTGGCCTGAAAAAATAGGGATGAGCCTCTTTCCCCGGACCCTTTCTACCATCTCCTTAATAAGGTCGATCCGGCCTAAGGCAAGAAGCCAATCGCTATACTTTCCGCCGATCACTAGAAACGGAAACTCTTGAGGATCGAAAGGAGAGAGGGCCTTTTCAAAACGAGGAGCATCGAAGGAGATCCGGTCGATCTCTTTTTGTGTGAAGACCTCCGAGGAAGTAGGGTTGGGGAAGAAATAACGAATCGAATGTGAGGGAACGATGTTCTTTTTGATCGTTGAGATTACTTTTGATTCGAACTGATGGAGGGGTCTTCCCAAGCAAGTCGCACCCTTTTCTGCGTCCAAGTAGCCGAGGCCTATCAGGGTGCTGTCAGCTGTTAACCGCTTCAACGCCTTGAAGGATTCAAGGTGTTTCGCCGAAGGAAGATCAAAACACCAAGCCCCCATTTCTTGGGCCTTTTTCATGAGGGCTGAAATCTCTTCAGGATGGCTAGAGGCCTTGATGGAATAGATGACCCTCGACAGTTTCTTACCTTCTAAGAAGGACGTCGGCATTCGCATCGCTTAATCATTGTATAATTTCCCTATTCTACTTTCAATGTGGGTCTCTAGTTCGGTGGAGAGCCTCTCTATCTCAGAAGCGACTTAAGTCTCGGTGGTGGATTGTCAGGAAGGTATGTTATTAAAGATCTGGTAACACTTTACCGCTTTGAAAAAGGTCAAGGATCATGCCTCTAATCACCGAGAGATGGTCTAAATCCCCTTCTATCCCCCTTTAATAAAGGGGGAGAAATTAACCCCTCCCTTTGCCAAAGGGAGGTTGGGAGGGATTTAGAAAGGCTTTTTCAAACAGCTAAATTGATGCAAGATCTGATGGAAAATCTAGAAAGCAAATTGCTTTTATTCGATGAAATTATTCCAGCGCGCTTTCTTACCCGTCCTAACCGTTTTTTGATCCGGTGCGAATTGAATGGCCGAACCCTTTCTGCTTTTCTTCCAAATCCTGGGAGGCTCCAGGAGCTCCTTCTGCCTGGGCGTGTGGTTCATTTAGTCAAAGAAGAGGTATCTAAGTGTCGGAAGACCCGTTATACAGCAGTGGCAGTAAACCGGGATGGTTACCCTATCATGCTCCATACCCTTCGCAACAATGAAGTGGCGCGGTATCTTCTTCAAAAGGGGAAGGTTCCGGGATTGGAGAAGGCGAGATTCTTGAAATCTGAGGTCCAAGTGGGTCGGAGCCGATTCGATTTTCTTCTTAACGAAAAGGGCAAAGAGGTGCTTCTAGAGGTGAAGTCCTGCACCCTGGTGGGGGAAAGGGTAGCCATGTTTCCTGATGCAGTGACAGAGAGAGGTACTCGACATCTGAAGGAACTGGCCAAACTCTCAGCAGAAGGAATGAAGACGGTCGTTCTCTTTATCGTGCACTGGCCCTTTGCCTGTGTCTTCATGCCCGATTACCACACAGATTTGGATTTTTCCTACACCCTTCTTCGCATCCATGATAAGGTAAAAGTGATACCCATTTCAGTGAACTGGAACAGAGACCTCGCCCTTTCTCCAACAGTTAGTCTTCTCCGAATACCCTGGAATTACATTGAAAGGGAAGCAAGAGACCGAGGGAGTTATCTTTTGGTTCTGAACCTGAAGAGAGATCGGAAGATCGACGTCGGGAAATTGGGTCAGGTCTCCTTTAGGAAAGGATTCTATATCTATGTGGGTTCGGCTATGGCCAACTTATCTAAGAGGATGGAACGACATCGACGCGTCAAAAAACGGCACCATTGGCACATCGATGAATTGAGGGAAGCAGCTGAGTTTTGTTCTGTATTGGCCATCCGTTCCTCGGATCGGCTTGAGTGCGAAATTGCAAAGGCGCTCTCAAGAATCGCTGAATGGAGTATTCCCGGATTTGGATCTACCGATTGCTTCTGTGATACCCATCTTTTCGGAATGGAGAACAACCCTTTCCATTCAGAACATTTCCATAAATTGCTCCAGTATTTCAGAATGGACCGATACTCCGAAAACCAAGCATAAGAGAATCATGTTACGCAGGGCTTCAGCCTTCTTATCTGAAGGGCGACTGAAGTCAACCACACCCTGTCTAAAATAAATCTTCCTTCTTGCCAAAACCCTTCTATTTTGGTATAAGATTTCTATGCCGCCGAAAGAGAAAGAATTAAAGGAAGCTTTGGAATTGGGGATCAAGGTCCTGATCCTCCAGGAGGTGAGATTGTTGCGATTGGAGCGCTCCTTCACTCCTCACATTGTTATTGACGAGATGTCCCATTCCATCCAGGATACCAAGAAAGAAATAACGAAGCTGGCAAAGTCATTTAGCCAAAAAGAAAGAGCAACTTTACTCAAGAGGATGATCCGTCAAGCGGTGGATGAAGAGATCGACCGGGGCATTGAACTGAGAAAGACCAAATGCATTCGCTGCCTCCACGGGAGATT
>JBEKDJ010000069.1:0-17804 GCA_050014415.1 Thermodesulfobacteriota bacterium
AAGGAAATAAAGGGTCGGTCCATGAAATTTCTTCCAGCCGCGTTTTTAATTTACTTGCTCTGGTCTCTTTTTTAAATTCAGACGTGGTTCCTCAATTGAAGCTCTAATGGGTGCGGATTCAGGTAGACCTGTTGTTTAAGGTAAGGCTGGTCATACTTTCGAACGTAATGGTTAATGAGAGTAATAGAAACAATCAAAGGCGTATAACCCTTCCGATAGAAATCGATCACTTCTAGTAGTTCCTGCTTTTCGTCAAAGGACAACTGTTCCTTAAAATAACCCAACATGTGCTGCAGGACATTCGCATTTTTCTTAGGTGTGGCATTCAACCGCAGGGATTCCATAAGAAAGGACTGATATTGTTGGTAAAGCTCTTTCAATGGACTGGCTTTGGTCTGGGCGACCAACTTACCCATCGTTTGGTAATGCTTTGGGCTATGAGAAAGGATCAGCAATTTGTGCTTCGTATGGAAATCTACTACGTTTCCTCGGCTCTCCTTTGTTGCTAAAACTTCACGCCATCTCTTTAGGGTAAAGATCCTCTCAATGAAATTCTCACGGAGTTTGAAATCATGAAGACGACCTTCATCTTCCATTGGAAGCAGAGGGAAATGGTCCATTAATATCCTGGCAAACATTCCGGTTCCGCTTTTCATTGGCATCCCTCTTTCATTATAGACCTTGACTTTTTCCATGCCACTGCTGGGAGAATTACTCTTAAAAATAAAACCACAAAGGCCCTCTTTCTCCAGCTCAATCACGCGCTTTTCTGCCCACTGCACCATGCGATCCGTCATATCCTGTTTGGTACGAGTCGTCACTAACCGGGGAGAATCCGGATCCCCCTCTAAACGCATGGACTCCCTGGGAACGCCAAGACCGCATTCCACCTCAGGGCAGACAGGGAGATATTCCACATATTGTCCAAGGGTATCCGTAAGAAACCGGTCCAGCTTATGACCGCCGTCATAACGAACATTCTCACCCAGCAAACAACTGCTGATTCCCAATCTAATACTCTTTCCCATGCTCAATCCTTTTAGAAAAAATAATCAAACCTCACCGAGGTTTTTCCTCTTCGGTCTGTCAACAACCCGGCTTTCCAGGATGACCACAACAATTTTTGAAATTTCTTATTTTAATCCAGTTATTTCTAAGAAGGAGCCACATTTTTTTTGACCACGGCATATCGACTCTAAGATTTGTAAAGAAAGACCTGGGATTTGGTTTTCTTTTATTACACATTAAAAATCTCCTTTCCCTCAATTCCTATTAGGTTCATCAGTCTACTGAAACAGGTGAGGGAGATTGCCCTTATTGTAATCATCTTTCTTCGTACGGTTCAAGTGCTCCCTATCAAGAGATTACTTAATAGGGAAAACGCTAGATTGTTTGCGGTCACCGGAGAGTCGCAGAGGACGCGGCGCGGCGTAGCCGCAACCAAGATAGAAGATGTCTCACGCAGAGGCCGCAGAGGCCACAGAGAGTGAAATTTCTCTCCAATCGGAGAGATGCCGATTGGAGAAAAAGATCCTCTTTCTCCGAGTCCTCTGTGACCTCGAGCGAAGCGGGCGTGAGACAAAAGATGAAATATGAAATGATATCTCACGCAGAGGCCACAGAGACGTTAGAGGAAGATATTTGTTTGTGAAGAAGCGGGGAGAAATTCTCTTGAATTAAGTTTCTTTTGCGATTATAAAGAATCTTAAGGGGTACTGAATTGGCTCTGGATAAAGAATCTTTGATTGATCTAATCTGTAAGCATTGTGAGTTTTACAAGGAATCTGACAAAGAGCTGGAGTGTGGTGCCTTCAAGATTCTAAAAGGCCTTCTCGAAAAGAGAGTCATAACTCCGGAAGACATTCGAGATGTCCTACGAGGATAAGTTCTTCACGATTTCCCCTCACTGCTCCCTGAAAAGGCTCGAAGAGCCCTACCTTTATGATATCCAAAATGACGAGCTTTATGAACTGGGCGAAGAGGCTTATCAATTTCTCCTCAAATGCTCTCAGGGTGAACACGTCCTTTTAAGAGAAGAAGACGAAGAGTTCATTCAGTACTGCCTCTCTGAGAATCTGGTGGTTCTCTCCGAGAATCCAGTCAAGAAAGACGGAATTCCCCATCCATCCCCAATTCCCTCACTTCGATATCTTGAGTTTCAGATCACCGATCGCTGCAATCTCCGCTGTCGCCACTGCTATATTGGAGACAGTCTCCTTCAAGATCTTCCCCTTGAAAAGGTCCAGAAGATGTTAAAGGAGTTTGAAGAGATTCAGGGTCTGAGGCTCCTTCTTTCTGGTGGAGAACCCCTGCTTCATCCTCATTTCTGGGAGATCAATGAGGTTCTAAGAGAGCATGCATTTCGGTCCGTCTTGCTTTCCAATGGCGCGATGATTACCAAAGAGATTGCGAAAAGGCTTCGCATCCATGAGGTTCAGGTCAGTCTGGATGGAATGAAGGAGGGGCACGAATCTATCCGGGGAAAAGGTACTTTTGAAAAGACCTTATATGCCATCGACCATCTCCAGGCGGCCAATATCCGGGTCTCCATTGCAACAATGATTCATCGGAAAAACCTCGATCAATTCGACTCTCTGGCCTCTCTGATTCAATCAGAGAACATTGAAGAATGGAATGTGGACCTTCCCTGTATTGCTGGAAGAATGAACGAGAATAGAGACTTATGGGTTTCGCCCGATGAGGCCGGACCTTTTCTTCAATACGGCTATGGAGGAGGACTTCACACCTCAGAAAAAAATGCTACCTGTGGAGCCCATCTTTGTGCTATACTTCCAGATGGAGAGGTTGCAAAGTGTGGGCTCTTCAGTCAAGAGCCAGTCGGATCGATTGAGGAGGGGCTCAGGACCTGTTGGGAGCGAATCCCCCGGATCGAATTAAAAGAATTAGCCTGCAACTGCTCGGTGATGGAGGAGTGCAGGGGTGGATGCCGCTATAGGGCCAAACTCCAAGGGGATATTCTAAAGCCGGATCTTATTCAGTGTTATTCCCGCGGGGTATTGAAAGGAGGTGACGGAAATGAGTATCAGAAAGGTGACTAAGAAATTCTCTGCCATGTGCAAATGCAAAGCATCCTGTTGATGTGCGATCGGGGCTCCCTCTTAAGAAGGGAGGGAGCCCTTTTTTTGAGAAAAGAGAATTCTATTTGGTAATAACAGGTCTGAAGATCTGTCTTAGATATATCCGAAGATCATGGATTCTTTTGTTTTCCCCTCTTTCTCTTCAGATGAGAAAGGGGGGATTTTTTATCTGGAGAAGAGATGTATCTCGGAATTGATTATCTCATCACCCATGAACTTGAGCCCTACGTGGTCGAGATCAATGTGGGCCTTCCCGGCGGAGCCCAGGAATATCATCTTACGCATTTCGTCCGCTTCGGGAAGTCTTCGGATATCTTCGCCCGGATCGAAGAGGCCTCTTTGAAGGTCTATGGAAAAACATTTAAGGATTATCTGCATTCTCTTCCATTCATCCAAAGCCTAAAGCCCTTCAAGATTTGGATGGATAGCGAGGGTCCCTTTCCTAACACCTTTCACCCAGGCTTAAGACTCGAAGACAAATGGATCCAATATCAACTGATCAGGTCCATTGCCCCAATGCCCGAGACAATAATCTTTGATCCCCTGGATTTAGCCGCAGCAGAGCAATTCTTCGAAAAGAAAAAGAGGGCCGTACTAAAACGCCGTCTCGGAAGGGGAGGGAGAAATTTCAAGGTTATTACCGAGCCCGAATGCCTCTCCACCTTGAATACAGAAGGGAATCCCAGTCTTCTTCAGGATTATATTGAGTCCAAGATCAATGGGTATGTCTTTTCCATCCGTGCGGTTGCCTTTGGCGGGGAATTCATGTGCCTGTATGCCAATCTCTCTACCCGCTCCTTTTCAAACCACGGCATCCTTGCCTTCGTGTCACCGGGAGATCATTTCGGACTTGCCGACAAAGAATTCAGAACAGAATTCTTCAATCAGAGATCTTGGGAAGCAGAGATATGGTTTGGCGAGAATGAG
This sequence comes from Thermodesulfobacteriota bacterium, assembly GCA_050014415.1. Lineage (GTDB taxonomy): Bacteria > Desulfobacterota > BSN033 > BSN033 > UBA1163 > JBEKDJ01. Next base: position 4,026 of record JBEKDJ010000069.1, read on the forward strand.
CCTCCATACCTAAGACATAATCTGTATGAGGATGAGGTAGCCAAAACAACCCTTTTCCTACCAGTACCACTCCATAAATTGATCATAGAATTATCTGTAAAGATAGAAAGATTCTACGAAGGCTTAGATCTCTTTAGCCTGCCCAAGGGGTGTTTTGAATCCTAAGGTTTGTGAAGTGGTGAAAGATGATATGTCTGGACAATGAATTGAACGTTTTAGACTTCTATTGCCCTCTGGGGATCCTAATCTCTTCAATAGGTCCGGCGCCATCAAGTACTGCCTGAGCCGCCCTCCTTCCGCTCTCCATGGCAGTGGGTACCCCTCCCATAAAAAGTGCTGAGAAGGCTTGATAGCCAGCCATATAGAGACCTTGAATGGGTGTACAGATCAGTTCTTTCGGTTTGTCGTCGCGAAAATCTTCATAATCCCAGGACCATCCTGCGACAGCCCCTTCACTTCTGCCGCCTTGATCTTCGAAGGTGAGGGGTGTGCCTATATCCATCACTAAGATCCCTTTTTCAAGGCCAGGGATTAAGTTCTCTATTTCATGAATAAGGGCTCGACCAAGCCGTGTTTTGTATCCTCGATACTCAGGAATTCTCCGGGTTGAAACAGACCGATATCCTGCAAAATGATGATATTCCGCTTCCACACGGATCACGATGACTCCCTTCTTTCCGGATGATGCCGTCTTTTCATCTGTACCCCAAAGGCTTACTTCGAGTTCTTGACCGGCGAAGGCTTCGGGGTCGATTTCTACTGCATCCCAATGGAGCGTCTCTTCTTCTGTATCCTTCGGATCTCGCCGGTAGATTATTCTGCTCGCTTTTCTAAATGCTGAAAGATCGACTTTTCTTCCATCTATTCCTAAACAAACCTGGAAAATAGACCCTGTCTGTCTGGCCGTGGAAACGGCTGCGTACCACTCGCGAAGCACCATTTCTGGGCCTATCAGTTTAACAAAGGTGGTTCTATAATCAGCATTTGAAATGACCGAATGCGAGTCAATTTGAACACCATCTTTAAGGGTGACTCCCAGAACTCTCCCGTTCTCCACCCGAATCTCTGCTACTTCCTTGTTTAATCGAATCTCGCCAATGCCACTCTTCTCCCCTTCGGGTCCACCACTCTGTCGATGATCGAAATTCCTTCTCACTGCCTTTACGAGCCTTTCACAGAAAGACCTCATGCCCTCTGCAGGATACCATATCCCTTCCTTACACATGAGATTCCACATAGCGGCAAGAAGGGGAAGGCCACTATACGGCTTCTTTGTCCCGATGCTTCCCAAAATACGTCGAAGCCGCCAATCCTTGATGGGGCCTTTAAGATACTCTGATGCTGAGATGCCGGACTCTTGGTTCGGTTTCAAAATCATCTCCTCTATGGATTTGAAAAAACGTTGCACACCCTGTGCCTCTGCAGGAAAAAGACCTCCCAATTCTTCTACCATCTCTGGAAAAGGCAAGGAGAGAGGGATGTCCAAGCCAAAAGCTCTAATCCGGTAATGGACCCGTGAAAGTCTAATAGCATCCCCGACTCGGAGATCCTTGAGAGAATCTCGAACGAGTCCTGGCTGGCTAAAACCGAGGGGCCCCATCGGGAAGTCAAACCCCCTTCTGTGATAGACATAGGCCGTGCCACCCGGATGAGGGTTTCTTTCCAAGACCAAAACATGAAGGCCTGCTCGGACCAAATGGGCTGCAGCCGTGAGCCCACCTATTCCAGAACCGACCACAATTACATCCCATTTCTCAAACATAATTAGACAATAGCACAGGATTTGATATTGATCAGGATAAAGATTATCCTCGACTCCAAGAAGAGACCTCAGAAAGACTGCGACATGATCTCTTGATTGCAGAGATTTCTGAACTTTTTCAGAAATCTTATTGCATTTGTGTTGAAATCTTCGCCAACCAGATTCTAAACCTTCGACCCCAGTGACTCTACAGTGCCCCCAATAAGCTCCATTATCCCTATTCCTACGTGGTAAAGTCCAAAACAGGCCAACGCAAGCGCCGAGACCAGTAACAAGACCCGATGCACCTCTTGACCCATCCGGCTGGCTGCAGCAAACAGGAGGATGATGGCGCCAAAACCAACGATGATTGTCAGATAAAACCCCACCAGCATTCCAATCCCATTGGCGGGCGCTTGGCGCCATCCCATGAGTAGAATTGGCCCCGTGACCAAACTCCAATAAAGGTACGGCCCTGGATTGAGCAGGTTCACCAGCGCGGCCTTGAGTACACTTCTTTGACTTGATTGCGTCACGGCAGCTATCCTGGAGCCCAATCTCTGCCACACTTTGAAGATGCCGACGGCCAGGTAGAGGACAAACATACCACCGGCCATCTGCAACAACTGCACCCACCAGGCAGGCATTCGGCTCAAGACCAGCAAAACCAGTACAATGATTGGCCCATCGCTGATAAGCGGGGCCAGGACAGCAGGCAATGTGCGCCGCCAGCCATGACTCAGAGTTTGAGATATGAGGTAGGTTTGGAAAGGTCCGGGCTGCATGGCAGCTGCGAACCCATAGGCAATTCCCTGTATCACGTAAGCAAGCATACTGTATCGTTACTATCAACATTGAACAGGCAAAACATTCAAGACAGTATCTTCTCCATAATCGTCACACTCTGTCCTTTGTAAGTGGTTCTCTCATGCTCAGCCCAACCGAGTCTTACGTAGAATTCAACTGACTGCGGTGTGTATAGATAAAGCCTCTGAGTGCCGAATTTTTTGGCGATATCCTCGAGGGTGCTGACAATGGTCGACCCGAGACCCTTCCGTCTTTGGTTCTGCTCAACATAGATACCAGCTATCCACAACGTCAGTTCCGTCCGTGTATCCATGTCATGGAGTTTGAGACAGCCCGTACCGACAACTCGTCCGCCTTCGAGCGCCACTATCGCGAGTGGAATCCTATCCGTGTTGGCCCGCCCTGCAATCGTTCTCTTCACATCCTCGAAAGAAATCCCCGACACCTCATAGATGGCTCTCCACTCCCCTTAGTACCATTCGGCGATCACTGGAATACTATCGGTATATCGCTTGAGAAATGCGATCTCCTTTTGTTGCTCTGATGCCAAGACTGAGGCTGCAGCTGAAAGCGAAGCCCTCAGGCGTCAGCTTCGGTGAGCTATTAGATCCAATGAGTTCTTAGTTTGTCAAATGTCATGGGTGGAACGGTGCCACAATTGATGTCGGCGCTCCTGAAAACAGGATTAATGTCCTGACGCCCCGGGACAATGACATCTCCCCCGGTTTTGGGACCGGTGGTCACCATCCACCCAAACCTTACGTTCGGTCTCTATCGGGAGCTTACTCTCCTCAACCAGCCTTTCCTCCCTACCCTTTGTGACTTCAATTTTGCGTAAGAATTCGTTCTAAGCTGGTCTCGAATTGCTGGTCGTCCTCCAGAGTTCTCTTCTTCGGCCCTTTTGTTCTTTTTCCGCTTCGGCGAAGCTTGGCCTTGACCTCTCGCTCTTCCAATAAGAACTCAATCCTATCGGAACGGAATTCCCGACCAGAAGGGCTCAGACATTTTGCATCTTTCCCCAACACAATGGCTGCCAATCCCCAATCCTGGGTTACGACAACATCTCCTGCTTCTGTCAAATTGATCACCTTGAAGTCAGCTTCCTGAGAGGTGTCTCCAACCGCGAAATGGTGATCGGATTCAATCGAGTGATTGAAACTGGCTACCGTCCAGACTGGGATGGCATGTTCACGTCCGACCTTCTTACAGACATCCAGGACAGTCTTGGGGCAAGCATCTGCATCGACCAGAATTTTCATAAGGATCGACAGAAGGGTTCAAGGATTCCGGTGAAGTCACTTAACCACTCGAATCTTTGGCTCCTTGAACGCTTATGATCTTACGATTTTACCAGCTTCTTTAGAGATGATTTATCCTTTTTGATCGAGCCTGTCAATTACCCTGCGATTTTTCTTGAGTCAACCGATGAAATGACGATATAATGAAATTCTCTCATTCGCAAGGGGTAAGGCGTGAGGAGTTAGAGGAAGAATCATTCACGACTTACACCTTGTGCTTTCGCAGGTTTTCGAATTTCGCCTGCCTTCGTCCCGCAAGGCGGGACTGCGCGCAGGCAGGTGCTTCGAACCTAGAAATTGGGCATTCCTTGGAGGTCGTTTCATGGAGAAATTGGATCTATTCCTTCCTACCCATATATTCCAGGATAAGAACGGCAGGAAGAACGTTGGAGTGATGGAATTTCATGTCTCCCGGAAGGCACGGGATCTCTATCAGTTTGACGACTCCCTGTTTTCACTCAGTGGCAATGTCATTTTCCCCAACTTCCATGCCGCCAGAGTATTCGCACAAAAAATCAATGATAGACGCGATCTGATCCATTTCCCCGAGCAAGCCATCAGAACCGGAGACCTTAATGCCATGGGACTCATCGATGAGATCCTGCATTATGTCGTCGGTCTGTACCGCAACGAAAAGAGCTTGCAAGTCATGCAGCGGGGACTGGATTGGGTCTACGAAAGATTCGGTAAATCAGCAGTGGATGAAACCCTGCACAAATTTGGAGATGAATTTCCGGCTGTCGCCGTCTATCGCCGCGAAATGGGTCTCGATGCCTTCATCGAAACAGAAACAGAAGGCGTGCCTCATCGCCAGATCGTGCTGGAAGAGATGCTCATGCTCTGGCTTGCCAACATGAATCCAGCCTTTTCGCCCTTCCTCGAGCTTTTCGATGGCACGGCACTGGAAAGGGATACGCCCTATCTACAGATCATCACCGGTCTGAGGACGTTCTTTGATACGCAACCCTTCTTTGGGCCCGATCATCAGAATCTGGTGGAGATGCTCCGCAACCCGGCTGTGGCTGTTCCTCACTCTCTCGCAGGTCAGCTGGAATATATCCGGGAACGGTGGGGCTTTATGCTCGGCCCTTATCTCCATCGCCTGCTCAGCAGTCTCGACCTGATCAAAGAGGACCAGATTGCCGAGGAACGAAGGATGGCATTTTGGGGACCCGCCCCTGCCCAAGTATATGAATTTGCCGGGATGGAGGCAGAACCAGAGCGCTTCAGCCGTGACCTTGAGTGGATGCCCAGGTTGGTCTTGATGGCCAAGAACGTCTATGTTTGGCTCCATCAACTCTCCAAGAAATACCAACGTTCCATCTACCGCCTCGATCAAATTCCCGACGAGGAACTGGACCTCATAGCCCGTTGGGGCTTCACCGGCTTGTGGCTCATCGGCCTCTGGGAGCGCAGCCTGGCATCGAAGAAGATTAAAGAGATGTTGGGTAATCCTGACGCTGTGGCTTCCGCCTACTCCCTCTTCGACTATCAAATTGCAGGCGACCTGGGTGGCGAAGAAGCCTACCAGAATCTGAAAGACCGCGCCTGGAACCGCGGCATCCGCATGGCAAGCGACATGGTGCCCAACCACGTGGGGATTGATTCCAGATGGGTCGTCGAACACCCTGACCGGTTCATTTCATTAGATTACAGCCCTTTCCCTTCCTATCACTTCACCGGACCAGACCTCTCCTGGCATGGGGAAGTAGGGATCTACCTCGAAGATCATTATTTCAGCCGAAGTGATGCTGCCGTTGTCTTCAAACGAATCGACCGCAAAAACGGAAATGAAATGTATATCTATCATGGAAACGACGGCACCCGGATGCCTTGGAATGATACAGCCCAATTGAATTACCTCAAGGGAGAAGTGCGGGAAGCAGTCATCCAGATGATCCTGCACGTTGCTAGAAAATTCCCTGTCATCCGATTCGATGCAGCCATGACACTAACAAAGAGGCACTATCAGCGCCTTTGGTTTCCAGAGGCGGGAACCGGCGGGGCCATACCCTCACGAGCAGAACAGGGCATGACCAAGGAGGAGTTTAATCGTTACATGCCTGAAGAATTCTGGCGTCAGGTGGTGGACCGCATCGCCAGTGAAGCGCCCGATACCCTTTTGTTGGCTGAAGCCTTCTGGTTGTTGGAAGGATATTTCGTCCGAACACTCGGAATGCATCGGGTTTACAACAGTGCCTTCATGAACATGATAAAGGATGAGGAAAACGCGAAGTACCGTTCTGTGATGAAAAACACCCTCGAATTCAATCCGGAGATCCTCAGACGGTTTGTTAACTTCATGAGCAACCCTGACGAAGAAACTGCCGTAACCCAATTCGGAAAGGGTGACAAGTATTTTGGCGTCTCGACGATGATGGTGACCATGCCCGGACTCCCAATGTTCGCCCATGGTCAGGTGGAAGGATTAAACGAAAAATACGGTATGGAATATAGGCATGCTCAGTGGGATGAGCAGCCAGACAGGGATCTTTTACAAAGACACGAGCGCGAAATTTTCCCGCTGATGAAGCGCCGTCATCTCTTTGCCGATGTCGAGAATTTTCTCCTTTACGATTTCTTCACGCCCGGAGGCTTTGTTAACGAAAATGTCTTTGCCTATTCTAATAGCGCTGGCGATGAGAGGGCATTGATCATCTACCATAACAAATTTGACACTGCTCGTGGTTGGGTCCGGACCTCGGTCGCCTATTCCGTCAAGGATGGAGAAGGAGATGAGCGCAAATTGGTTCAAAGAGAATTAGGAGAAGGACTCAGATTGACCCCGGACCAGTCCTATTTCTGCATATTCCGTGACCATGTGACCGGCCTGGAGTATATCCGAAACAGCGATGAATTGTGCAAGAAAGGGTTATATGTGGAACTAGGCGCTTACAAATATCACGTCTTCATCGATTTCCGAGAAGTCCGAGATAACGTGTGGCATCAATATGGCCAAGTAGCCCGCTCTTTGAATGGCCGGGGGGTACCCAATCTCGAAGGAGCGTCAAGAGAACTGCTCTTACAACCCATCCAGAATGCCTTGAAAGAGCTGGCTAATGCTGGCATGTTCCGACGATTAATGGAGCGTTTGGTGGAAAGGGCAGACAGACCAGATCAGGAACTCATGAAAGAAATAGAACAGAAAGCCGAAAACCTTTTGCGCGAGGCCAAACAGTTGGCCGAAGGAGCAGAAGACGAGCTGGCCATTGCCCAGAAGATGAGACAGAAACTGGGGGGTATCCTGCGTTTGAAAGCTTTGGCCGGCCGCTTCTCCTGGCCCGCACCCGAGGAAGGCAAAACCCTGGCAGAATACCTGCAGGAGAGACTGATGAATGCACCAGCTGCCTGCTGGACCCTATTTGCCTGGGTGTTTGTCCATGACCTTGGAAGGGTAGCTAGGCAAAGAGACTTCGCAGAGCAGAGTCGCAGTTGGATTGATGAATGGGAACTCGGTAAGACGATCGCCAGCGTCCTGATGGATCTGGGGCAGGAAGAAGAAGCTGCCTGGAGATCCGTGGCAGTGGTCAAATTGCTTACCCGTTACCAAGGGTGGTATGAGGTACCGACATCTGTCGAAAACCCAGCACACGAGGTGCTGGAGTGCCTGCTGAAGGATAACGAAGTCCAACAATTCCTCCAGGTGAATCGATACAATGATATCTTATGGTTCAACAAAGAAGCCTATGATGAGCTGAGGTGGTGGCTGTTCTTAGCTGCAGCGATTGAAATCATTTCCGACCCACTGCGCCCGATGAGCGAGATCATGAAGGAGATCGAAAGGTATATTGGGATTCTCCGAAAATGGGAGGACGCCGCAAAGAGATCAGAGTTTCAAGTCGAAAAACTATTGGTGGCGATAAAAGAATGAAAGAAAGGAGGATCAATGAAGTGAGGCCCACGTCAAGGTCCAGTCTCCGAACCGTTCGTTAACTTGGTCCATCGCCTTTAGAAGATTATCCTTCTTCTCCCTCTTCTCAAAGAGATCCAATTGACACCACTTTTTTTTCAATAAGGAGACTCCCACCCCCAATAACCGAATGGGCTTGGGGTGAGAGATGGATTCAAAGAGGTCAAGGGCATGACGGAATATCTCATTTCCGTTATTGACCATTTTGGCGAGGGTCTTCTGTTTTGAGAAGGTGTAAAAATCGGAATAACGGACGGTTAGGGTGATTCTCTTCCCATAAAACCCTTCTCTCCTCATTCTCCTTGAAGTCCTTTCCGAAAGTTGAAGAAGGACCTTTCTCAATAGATTCGGATCCGAGGTATCCTCTTCGAGGGTGACACTGTGGCTGACCGATTTTGCATCTTCCTCTTCACCAAAGGGAACGACTGCGCTATCATCCAATCCCAAACCCATCTCGTGAAGCCTCTCGCCGATAGCACCAAAACGTCTATTCAAAAAAGGAACTGGAAATCTTCCCAATTGACCGCAGGTGAGGACGCCAATGGATCTCAACTCTTCTTCCAGTTTTGGACCGATCCCAAAGAGGCTCGAAACCGGAAGGTCCTCTAATATCCTTTCAACCTCGTCTTTATGAATGATGGTCAACCCGTCGGGCTTTTTCAGGCGGCTGCCCAATTTGGCCAGGAGCTTATTCGGCGCCACCCCGATGGAGCAGGTCAGCTGTTCCCTCTGCAAGATTCGATCTTTTACCGATTGAGCAATGTAGAGAGGAGATTTAAAGAGGAGCAGGGATTGGGTGATATCGAGATAGGCCTCGTCGATGGAAGCCACTTCGACACGGGGAGTGTAATCTCTCAGAAGAGAAAAGATTCGAGCAGCTGTCTCTGTATATTTTGAATGATCTCCTTTGACGAGGATCAATTGGGGGCATCGCCTTTTTGCCTCCTGAGTCGACATTCCAGCCCGAATCCCAAAGGGCCTGGCTTCATAGGTGGCAGAAGTAACCACACTGCGGGAAAGGGAGCCACAAACCGCGGCAGGTTTTCCTCGGAGAGAGGGGTTATCCCTCTGCTCTACCGAAATAAAGAAGGCATCCATATCGACGTGAAGAATAAAGCGATCCATCAAAATTTCCAATTTCGGATTTCTGCAATCTACAATTGACATCAGAGTTTTCTAAATATGCCAATGACCTTGCCAACGATGGTCACTTTTTTTTCTCCCTTTTTAACGACAATGGGTTCCATATTGGGATTGGCTGGCTCCAGGCGAATAAAATCCCTTTTTTTGAAGATCCTTTTGATAGTTGCCTCATCTTCGATCAAGGCAACAACAATCTCACCATTCTCCGCATTCGGCTGAGGCTCCACAAGGGCAAAATCTCCATCTTGAATGTGAGCCTCAATCATGCTATCTCCGCGGACTCGAAGGAGGAAGACATTCTCCGAAGAGACGAGACTTCGATCGAGGTTGATGTACCCTTCGATATTCTCGATGGCAAGAATGGGCTCTCCTGCTCTGACATTTCCAACAATGGGGAGGGAGAGTATTTGGCTTTTGGGGGCAAGATGGGGAATGAGCATCTCAATGGCCCTCGAACCCCCGGGGAGTCTCCGTATGTATCCTTTCTTCTCCAAGATCTGGAGCGTTTTTTGAGGGCCCTTGGGTCCCCTCAACCGAAAATTTAAAGCAATCTCCCGCAGCGTCGGCGGAAATCCTTTCTCTCTTAGATAGCTGATCAAAAAATCGAGGACTTTCTTCTGAGTAGAGGTCAACGTCAATTTGTTGCCCATTTTTTGGCCTTGGTAGTAGGGTCTACGTATGTAGACCATTCTATAACCCCTCATGATTAATTGTCAAGAAAAAAATGAAGGTAGAAAAAACTTGACAATTCGTGTTATCATTTGCTAGAAAGAATTAAATAGATCTAGCGGTATTCAGGCAAAGGGAACCCCGTGATCTCCCTTTATTTGGAGAAAATCGGGGACGGACCCGCCGCTGTAATCCCGCCCTTTTCTGAAACGGAAAAGGGAACCCTTTCAGCAAATGGACAGCCACTGTCCCTCGACAATCTCGGGATGGGAAGGCTGCTGAAAGGGCGGGAGAGTCAGAAAACCTGCCTGGATACTTCTTCACGAAGAGGTCTTCGAGGATAAGACTGTGAAGGGTTATGCAGGTAAGATCCCCAGTCTCCGAACGAAGACTGGGGATTTTTTTTGGTGGACATGATGAATGATGAGCATGGGGGAAATATCAGGAAGTTGGCCAAGGCTTCATCTCGATCCGAAAAAGAGATTCTGGACTTTTCAGCTAACATCAACCCATTAGGCCCTCCGGAATGGCTCCGCCCGCTGATCAGTTCTCAGGTAAGCTCTCTCGCCCACTATCCTGATCCGGACTGTTCCCTGCTTGCTACGTCTATTGCTACTCGCTATAGCGTCAGGGAGGAAGAAGTTCTGGTGGGAAATGGGTCGACCGAGATCATCTATTCACTGCCCCGGGCCTTGGCCGTAACTCATGCCATTATTCCTGTTCCGTCTTATGCCGATTATGCCTGCGCTGTGGAACTAGCGGGGAAAACTGTGGAGAAGATCTTCCTCAAAGAGGATGAAGCCTTCAAACTCGACCTGTCTACTCTCGATTCGAAGCTCTTCGGCAATGAACTGGTTTTTATTGGACAGCCCAATAACCCTACTGGTTTGTTCGTTGACAGTATGGCCTTGCGGGCCTTGGTCTTGAGACATCCTTCCACCATTTTCGCGGTTGATGAAGCCTTCCTCGACTTCGTCGAAGGGACGGATAGCTTGACCCGTAACCGGCCTTCCAATGTCATCGTCCTTTATTCATTTACCAAATTCTATGCAATTCCGGGTCTGAGGTTAGGCTGTGCAATTGCTGAGCCGGATATCATCCAGGAGATGAGAAAGATCATCTTACCTTGGTCGGTTAATACCATTGCCCAGGCGGTAGGTCAAAAAGTTTTGCAGGATCATGCCTATGCGATGCGGACCAAGGCATTCGTTCGGGAGCAACGAGAGTTCCTACTAAAGGAACTGCAGTCCCTTCCTGGGTTGGTTGTCTATCCCGGGAAAGCAAACTTCTTGCTGGTTCGCATCGATCGCAAGAATATTGATGCACCAATCCTCGCACGGCAGATGCTCTCGTCCGGGATTGCCATAAGGGTTTGTGACAATTTTGATGGTCTGGATGCGAGGTTCTTTCGCGTTGCCGTCAGGACTGAGGGGGAGAACCTGAAGCTCCTGGCTGCTTTAAGAAAGGCACTGGGCATCTCCACAAGACCCTCAACGACTCGCCAAAAGACGCCAGCCGTTATGTTTCAGGGAACAGGCTCCAATGCCGGGAAGAGCGTCCTTGCTGCGGCTATGTGCCGAATCCTTCTGCAGGATGGATACCGGGTTGCGCCCTTCAAAGCCCAGAATATGTCACTCAATTCCTTCGTGACCCGGGAAGGCGGCGAAATGGGGCGAGCCCAGGTTGTTCAGGCCCAGGCATGCCGTATCGATCCTGATGTGCGAATGAATCCCATCCTTCTCAAACCGAATTCCGACACAGGATCCCAGGTCATTCTCGACGGAAAGCCTGTCGGTAATATGGATGTCTCACAGTATATACAGTATAAGCCTATGGCCTTTGAGACGGCTCAGAGAGACTTCGATTCCCTGGCGAAGGAATTCGACGTGATTGTCCTCGAAGGGGCTGGTAGTCCTGCCGAAGTCAATCTAAAGCACCATGACATTGTGAATATGAAAATGGCCATGCACGCAAAGGCCCCTGTTCTTCTGGTCGGTGATATTGACCGAGGCGGTGTCTTTGCTTCTTTCGTCGGAACCATGGAGCTTCTGGCGGAGTGGGAACGGAGGTTGATTGCGGGCCTTGTGATCAATCGATTCCGTGGCAATGAAGATCTCCTTGGCCCGGCAATCGAATCTACTTCCTATCATACAGGAGTCCCTTTTCTTGGAATCGTGCCGTATCTCCACGATCTTGGGCTGCCGGAGGAGGACTCTGTGGGGTTCAAGAGTGGTGCCTTTGATCTTCCTCCTCCCCGAGGAAGCAGCATAGAGATTGCTGTCATCGATCTTCCGCACCTATCCAATTTCACAGATTTTGATTCCCTCAGAATCGAACCCGATGTCTTTGTGCATATCGTCCGATCCCCCAAAGACCTTGATCACCCCGATGCCATTATTCTTCCTGGAAGCAAGAATGTCATAGGAGATCTCGACTACCTCTGCCAAAGTGGGCTGGATAGAAAGATCATCGCCCTTACCGAGAATGGTGGGGCTGAAATAGTGGGCATTTGCGGCGGCTTTCAGATACTGGGTGAACAAATCGACGACCCTTATGGAATTGAATCTCCGAAGCAGATGATTCATGGACTTGGCCTTCTGCCTATTCATACGGTCATGGCCCGAACAAAGACGCTTGTCCGGACAGATGGCATTCACCTACCTTCCGGATTGAATGTGAGAGGATACGAAATCCACCACGGTCAAACAGAAGGGAAACCTCTCATTCCACTTCTTCTTCGCAAGGATGGGGAGGTCATCGGAGCAGGAATAAAAGACAAACGGATCTGGGGCACTTACCTCCACGGGATCTTTGATGCAGACGAATTCCGGAGATGGTTTATCGACCGCTTAAGGACTCGACGGAATCTCCCGGCCATCGGGAAGGTCTCCGCCGTCTATGACCTGGAACCTGCCTTTGAACGACTGGCTGAAACGGTCCGGAGAAGTCTGAAAATTGGTGAGTTCTATCGACTCATAGGTCTGAAGTGAACGAAAAGATCACGAAGGTCAAGAAGCGTATCCTTATTTTCACGGGCGATGGCAAGGGAAAGACAACTGCCGCTCTCGGCATGGCTCTCCGTGCAAGCGGCCACGGTCTGAGAACCCTGATCCTGCAATTCATCAAAGTGGACCCACACATCGGTGAGATGGCTGCTATTAGACATCTCCCCGGCGTCGAGATGATCCAGATGGGCCGGGGATTTGTGCCCTCCCCTGCAGACCCCGCCTTTCCCGAACATGGTCGAGCAGCGCTTCGTGCTGTGAAGAAAGCTGAGGAAGCCCTTCGATCAAAAAAGTATGACCTGATCATCCTCGACGAAATCTGTACGGCAATGACAATGGGGCTCATTACAGAAGATCAGGTCGCGGAAATCATCGACCAGTGCAGTGGAAATTCCTGCCTGGTATTGACAGGAAGGGGAGCTACAGACCGTCTCATTTCAAAGGCGGACACAGTGACTGAGATGCGCTGCCTCAAGCATGGGTTGCAGGAAGGCCGGAAGGCAAAAAAAGGAGTTGAATATTGAGTCGATCCATACCGAGGATTGTCATCGCAGGAACGCAGAGTGGAGCCGGAAAGACCTCCTTGGCCCTGGCCCTGACTAAATCTCTTGAACGCCGCGGACTGCGGGTCCAGACCTTCAAGGTGGGGCCAGATTTTCTCGATCCCACCTATCTCACCTTAGCCTCAGGAAGGCCCTGTTACAACTTGGATAGCTGGATGACTGGGAAGGAATATATCCTCGAGCTTTTCTTGCGGAAGACGGTCGATGCGGATATTGCCGTCATTGAAGGAGTGATGGGGCTCTTCGACGGATCTGACCCGGCAAATTCTGAGGGAAGCACAGCGGAGATAGCCTGCTGCCTGAACGCACCGGTATTGCTGGTGGTGAATGTCCACGGCATGGCACGAAGTCTTGCAGCCATTGTGAAAGGCTGTGTTGAATTCGAGCAGGATCTGAGAATTGCTGGTGTCATAGCCAACCATAGCGGTTCGGATCTTCATAAAGACTGGCTCACCCAATCCTTGGAAAGTGCATCCCTTCCACCCTTACTGGGTGCCATTCCAAGAGGAGCCTTACCCACCCTTCCAAGTCGTCATCTGGGACTTATCACTGCAGATCCTCAGAATCTTTCGCCGACGATTCTCGAAGAGCTTACAGAAGCCTTCGAAAAACATCTATCACTGGATGTCCTCTTGCAGATAGC